>JBCDJC010000055.1:0-25975 GCA_038748225.1 Cyanobacteria bacterium P01_H01_bin.26
CTCAGCCGCCGTTAGGGTTTGGGCTGTGTTCATCCGCATATCTAACGCCCCCGGGTGGCGAAAACTAAACCCCCGCTCGGGGCGATCCAACTGGGGAGAGCTCACACCCAAGTCCGCCAGCACGCCATCAAACCGTTGGTCAGCAGGGGAAAAATCTGCAAAATTACCATGGCAAAAAGTGACCCTGTCCCCAAATTCTGCGAGATTCTGCCGGGCTGCCTCTAGCGCCATCGGATCTTGATCCAGCGCCACTAGACGAACGGTGGTATCCGTTTCTAAAATCAGACGGCTGTGGCCGCCCCCCCCCACGGTGGCATCCAGATAGTATCCGTGGGCCTTGGGGGCAAGCCCCGTCAAAACCTCCGCTGCTAACACCGACTGATGGTCAAATGTAGGTGCCAAACTGGGTCTGTCATCAGCGCTGGCATTGTTCACAGAGCACCTCTTTGAAAGCGAAATCGCATCATACCTCAGGTTAGTCCGGCGCTTTGCAAAACCACAGCATTTGCGCCTATTCTACTGTCCATAAAAAAATTAAAAGACGATTCCCCTTCCCTATCCATGCCATTGCGCTTTTATTCCAGCTTTCAGCGAAGAATCTTGCTACAGTAAATCAGAGAATAATACTCCATAGCTTCTATGACACGGCTCGAAACCAGAACGGAGCCCATGGTAATCAACATGGGCCCTCACCACCCCTCGATGCACGGTGTGTTGCGGCTCATCGTTACCCTTGATGGGGAGGATGTGATTGACTGTGAGCCCGTGATTGGCTACTTGCATCGCGGCATGGAAAAAATTGCCGAGAATCGCACAAACGTTATGTTTGTGCCATATGTTAGCCGTTGGGACTATGCGGCGGGCATGTTTAACGAAGCCATCACCGTCAACGCTCCAGAAAAGCTGGCCGATATCGACGTTCCCAGACGAGCCAGCTATATTCGAGTGATCATGCTCGAACTAAACCGGATTGCCAACCATTTACTCTGGCTGGGACCGTTTCTTGCTGATGTGGGTGCTCAAACTCCCTTTTTCTACATATTCCGTGAGCGGGAGATGATCTACGACCTGTGGGAAGCGGCCACAGGGGCACGGCTGATCAATAACAACTACTTCCGCATCGGTGGGGTAGCCGCCGATCTTCCCTATGGCTGGGTAGATAAGTGTGAAGACTTCTGCGACTACTTTTTGCCAAAGGTGGATGAGTACGAAAAATTGATTACCAATAATCCGATTTTTCGCCGTCGGGTTGAAGGTATCGGTACTATCACCCGTGAAGATGCCATCAACTGGGGACTATCCGGTCCCATGCTGCGGGGGTCGGGCGTAAAGTGGGATCTGCGGAAGGTCGATCACTATGAATGCTACGACGACTTCGATTGGGATGTGCAGTGGGAAACCGCTGGGGATTGCTTTGCTCGCTATGTACTCCGAGTGAGAGAGATGCGGGAGTCTGTCAAAATCATTCGCCAGGCCATCAAGGGATTGCCGGGTGGCCCCTATGAAAACCTGGAAGCCAAACGGATGGCAGAGGGTCCCAAGTCTGAGTGGAACGAATTTGACTATCAGTTTATTGGTAAAAAAATTGCTCCAACGTTTAAAATCCCAGAAGGAGAGCACTATGTGCGCTTAGAAAGCGGGAAGGGTGAACTGGGGGTATTTATTGTCGGTGACAATAACCTCTATCCCTGGCGTTGGAAGATTCGCGCTCCAGACTTTAACAATCTTCAGATCCTGCCACATCTGCTGCGAGGGGTGAAGCTTGCAGACATTATGGCCATCCTGGGCAGTATTGACGTCATTATGGGGTCCGTTGATCGCTAGGTGACCGTTAGGCAATATCGATGTCCTATTGCAGCAGGCTCATTCTGAGCTGCTGGATTCGTCATCGATATTGCAGTCGGTCACTTGATTAATAGAGTTGATGTATCCCTCGTGTCTGGTTGAGCCATCGGGATAGGTAACAAACGCCATGTCTGCTTGATCAAATTGGGTGTCAGTGGTGTTGGCGTTATACATGTCGGCGTAGCGCATATAGGCCTGGCTAAAATTTGCCCCGGTCATATTTGCCGCCCGGAGAATGGTGCCGTAGAGACTGGCATTTTCAAAGCTGCTGTTGACCAGCCGAGCTGAGCAAAGATTGGCATCGCGCAATTCAGCGTTGGTTAGATCTGCCTGCTCAAGGTTGCTATATTCCAGACTGCCCTGGAGAATTTTTGCGTTGCGCAGGTTGGCACGTACCAGACTGGCTTCTTCCAAATCAGCTCCCCGCAGGTTGGTGTAGCTCAAATTGGCTTCATCTAGCTGGGCTTCTCGAAACACGGTGTTGATGAGCAGGCTGTTGCTAAAATCAGCCCCCCGCAGGTCAGAGCCAAAGAAATTTGCCCTGCTGAGATCCTGATTGCTATAGTCCTTGCCGCGCAAATCGCAGCTGATGCAGGTAAAGCTAGGCTGCTGTGGATCGCCTATGGCGTCTACGGGATTGTCACCCTGGGTAACTGTGGTATCTGAATCGCTGGATGTTGATAATCTATTATTTACCTGCGGTAGACGCATGAGCAATGGAGTCATTGCAGCGGATAAAATCAACAGAGTTAGCAAAAAATTTAGTTTCATTGGCTATGCGCTGTCGATAATAAAATAAAAAAATGCTTCGATAAAAAGTATTTAGGGCGTCAATAATCGGGGTTTCTCTAACGTCAGTTAGGAACAAGTGCTACACATTTATACTCGGATTACTCCAATGGACGCAGGCTAGAACACTAAGTCCGTATTTATAGGTTTTAGCTATTTAATATTTGGTTTGGATTTGCTTCAGTTATATTGTCACCCATGGGCAGACTTATCTTTGGGCCTTGGCGTCGTAGGTAGAGTGTGGCTAGTTTGCTAACCCGTTAGCAGGTTGCGGTAGTGCTTTATTCTACAGCTTTCTTAAACGACCTCCTGACGATAATGGTTTTGGATGGATTGTTTAAGAGAGCAATACAGGCATAGCCTGACTTTACGTTAGTTATTATTTTTAATCACAGATTAAATTCCATGGGCTCATCTCCCTTTCGCAGTATTTTTTTGCCGTCGTTAGTTTCGTCGGGATTAGCGTTCGCCATCATTACCTTGCCGCTGTCCCTTGCTAACTCGGTCCCTACCTGGGTAACACCCCGCCAGGCTCGAGGCGAGCTTGTCAGTCCTCTGGATAATTCGGTCAAACCCGTCATCCGCTATATTGGCATTGCTATCCTGGGCAGTGTCGGGACCGGCATGATAACCGCCGATGTACTGCGTCGCGTCTACAGACGTCGTCGTCGTTCCCTCTATGCCGCGCCTGTACCTTTTGATACGTCTTTTAAGACAACAACAGCGGAGCAAACCCAGGCTACCCGCTTTGACGAGGGGCTGTCTTCGTCTGCAGGGGGAGACAGTTCAATGGCATTGAACGGCCAGAGGTTATTGGCTACAATGCTGACGCCGGGGCATACCGTTGTCCGTTTCAAAGGGTATACCCAAAACGGCCACGTGGATGGCTTAGAGCTGATGCCCGTTGCCTTAGACGAGCTGATGCACCTAGACGCTGAGAGCCCTCAGGTGGATGTTTCTGTACTGACATTTTTAGATCAAGTAGAGCCGACCCATTTGGATACTGGAGATGCCATGGTGTTTGGTGTCCGTTACCAAAATAAGTATTACTGTCTGTGGCGTACTACAGCCGAGCAAGCCCAGGTGTTGGGCTGGGCAAGGCGTTTGCTCCGCCAGCATAGGGATGTAATCGTCACTCAAAATGGCGATAGGCAATATTCTTTGTGGTACGTCCCGCCTAAGCACCTGAGATGAGCCGGCTAGCTAGGATGACCCGGTGGTTCTAAGATATTTGTTTTTCTATAGTTAGTGAATGTTAGTGAACTATGGCTGATTTATCCTCCCAGGTGGTTGCTGCCTATGCACAGGGACGGCGCGATTTTAGCTATTGTCAGATGCCGGCTATTCGCATGTCTCAGTATGCTCTGACTGGAATTGATCTGTGGGGATGCAATTTGGCGGATGCCCATTTGGCAGATGTTGATTTTAGCTGGAGCAATCTGCGCGGAGCTGGGCTACAGCGGGCCAATCTGCGGCGGACAAATTTACAGGGGGCTGATCTACGGGGAGCCTGTCTGCAGGACGCCCAGGTTGAGGATGCCAACTTTCGGGATGCGATCGCAAACTATCAAACCGAGTTTCCCGACAAATTTGATCCAGTACAGGCCGGGGTTCACTATTTGGTCCCACAGGCCAGGCTCATTGACTGCAACCTAAGCCATCGCGACCTGGGGGGAATTGATCTAAGACAGAGCGATTTAGCGGGAGCCAACCTTACCCAGACAAACCTGCTGGGGGCCTGGTTGGTCAGAGTACAGTTAACCGAAGCTGACTTGAGCCAGGCGAATCTAAACTCAAGCAACCTATCAAACGCCTGCCTGCAGCGCGCCAAGCTCAAAGACACCAATTTGACCCGGGCCAATCTCACCAAGACAACGCTGTTTGGAGTTGATTTGAGTCGGACAGACCTCACGGATATCAGTCTGTCTGGGGCCGTGTGTGATCTCGCCACCCAGTGGCCTGAAGACTTTGACTGGGAGTGGGCCGGTGTCTACTGTCTAGGACCCAACCAATCCCTGTGGGCTGCTGATTTAAGCGATCTGGTATTGATTGGTATTGATCTCAGTGGAGCTAATCTGGTGGGTGTTAACCTTACGGGAGCCGACCTGTGGGGCGCAAATCTGCAGGGATGCGACCTGCGAGATGCTTGTCTAGCAGGTGCAAATCTGTGGGGGGCGAATCTGGTGGACGCTGACCTTACCGGTGCCGACACTGAGACCGCCAATCTAGAAGCAGCGATCCTGTCCTAAAAACCATTCCTAAAAAACCAGCTTGGGATTTAATATAAAAACTCTTTGGGGTCCGCCGGTCGATTTGTTTGTCTTTCTTCGGGAAATTCGACCTGGTAGGGCATAGGTGGTTCCTGAATAAGAATATGTCGCGTTCCCCAGCCGCCATTGTAGGGCTTTGGTCGTTCACTGACTTCGCTGGCAGCAGGTATGTCTAAAACCTGTTTTATTTCTAGATAGCGCCGCCCATCAAGGGTGGTTTGCAACAGATCCGGCGATACTTTCAGCCCCTGCTGGGCTAATATTCGCTCCAGGGTTGTCAGCTGATCCAATGGAGTGTACGTAGCTATGAAAACCACCGTATCCAGCGGTTTTATATCCATGGCCAAGTCCGCCTGATCCAGCTGCCATGTTTCTTTACGGCTGCCGTCGGCCGCTAGCTGTCTGAGGGTGAGTTCCCCCTGCCATTGTTCATCCTGTACCTGTACCACCTGATAGTCCAAGACTGAATAGGTTAGTTTGGGTTCTAATGTTTGATCGGTGGGGGCCAGCTGACGCAGCGCCAAAATATTAAGCTCTGTCTGATCAGGAAAATTGGCCGTTCCTTGAACTGTATAGGTATGGCTGTTGCCTGTGCGATCCACCGTAAAGTCCATGGCAGCCTCTGGCAGGCGATTGATCAAAACAGGATTGCCAGGTGTTTCAATGGTAAAACCGCAGCTGCTTAACAGTAAACCACCCAAAAAACAGCATGTCATATTGCGGAGATGAGATCGCGCCATTGCACTGTGTATAAAAAATAATAAGGACTGAAGATTCTAATGCCTCCTGACGGCATTCCATAGAACGCCTCTTCAGATATAACTTTTGGACTTTATAAAATCCTCATTCTTGAACGAGGACGACAGATTGAGCAGTCCGGTAGTAAATTTTTCCACTAGAGCTATCATTAATCTGGATAAAAAAAGACTACTCTCTTCTAGCCCAGCCACGGCTTAATCTACAGAGCAGTTTCGAGGTGCAGTTGTTCCTCCATTCTCGGGGCGATAGATTTCACTAAAGCTACATAGAGAAGCTGATGTGTTTAATGCTTCCTTTATTGGTAAACCTGCACGATACAGGTCAGGATAGCGGTGGGGTGACGCGAACCGCCGATATAAATTTGGAACATTTATATTGTTATCTATATCTAAACTATAACTTGATCTAACTTTGCCGGATTGTGGCATTTAGTCTAGATATTTAAAGTTGAAAGTCTTATGTCAGCTTTCAACTAGGCTATTTCTTAAATAAAACAGCACTCGCTTGTATGGGTGAACCAGGGTGACCGCCAACTATGTATAAAACAACACGCCAAGACTGTTTGTCAGGTGTTTTCTAGCTTGCATATACCCTTGTAAACCTCTTGCTAGATGAGGTTTACAAGGGTGCGTATGCCAAAAGCCAACAGTTTGATTATTTTGACCTGGGTATCTAGGGGGAGTGCTTAAAGCAGTGTTTTTAAGGGTGATTAGAAAACGTCTATTTGTGGCGTTATTTTTATCTGTTTTACTATCCGTAACGACCTTGGGGCCAAGTATGGCGCAGGTGACCTCATCACCGGGGGCAGCAGATAATCCAGCAGAAGCTGGTACTGCCATCGATCGTCGTAACCGTGATGAAGACGGAGCGACAGCCGGGAGAGATTTGGTTCAAGATGCCCAAGCTGCTGAATTGGAACAGCAGGACGGCAGCCAGTATATTTTAGAGTTTAACCGCAGTCCGGTAGTCGGCACTCGACTGCGGCTAGAAGGCATCTACAACGAATCTCGACTGCGGTTTACGCGGCCCCGGAACTGGTCGGTAAAGTCCGTCAAGATTTTGTTGCGCTATCGCCATTCCGGGGCGCTATATGCAACCCGCTCCAATCTTAATGTGATTGTAAATGACAACAATGTGGGCAGCGTACCGCTAAATCTAAAGCAGGGTGACACTGGCACCGTTGTTTTTGAGATTCCCACCCGAATTTTAAAAGACTATAACGAGCTAATTATTGCCGGCTTGCAAAACAACTCACCCACATGTACTCAAGATCCCTTTGATCCCTCGCTTTGGACCGAAATACTCCCGGATTCAAAACTCGTCTTTAACTATGATGCTGAGCCCTTTCAACTAGACTTCAATAGCTATCCCTATCCGCTGGTTGATGTCCTGAGTCTTGAAACCAACCACATTGACTATGTTATTCCGAACGACCAGGACGGGACTTGGCTGACGGCCATTGCTCAACTGCAGACGTCCCTGGGGCGTATTGCTGACTATCGCCCCCTGGATACGGACCTGGTTGACACCCTAACCGACGTAGCCGATGGTAACCGGGTCGTGATGATTGGTACACCAACTCAACAGCCCCTGTTGGAAAACCTAGAACTGCCCCTAACCTTAAAAAATCAGCGCTGGCTAGACACCAACCAAACACTGATTTCCTCTGATACGGGGATTTTGATGTGGACCGTCCTTGAGGATAAACAGTCGCCGGTGCTTGTGGCTACTGGAAATGGTCCAATTGCTGTGGCTAAAGCAGTCCAGTTTTTGACCCAATCCCAGGATCGCAAAATTGGGGCCGGTCAGGTGGTCCTAGTGGATGAGGTAGAAGATATCGCTGCACCCGATATTCGCGATTGGCCTCGCTATCTGCCGCTGTCCGACAATTTTACGCTGGAGGATTTAAGGGACTTTAACAATGAGCCGCTTGAGGATGTGGTGATTCGAGGTGCCCATGCCCCCCCGTTTGAGTTTGATTTTAAGGCGCTGCCGGACGATCGTTTTCTGCCTGGAAATGTAATGACCCTGCGCTACAGCTACGGGCCCCAGGTGAATCCACTGACATCGCTGGTCGAAGTTCAGCTGGATGGGATTACGGTGGCTGGCAGACGACTTGATTCAGTTGACGGTGAGCGTCGAGCCACCCTTAAGGTGGAGCTACCAGAGCAGCACATCACACCGCAGTCACGGCTGAAAGTATACCTGCGGTTTGATCCTCGGGAGCGCCGCTCCTGCAGTCGGGTGACCGATCACCAGCTGTGGGGCACCATCCACAGCGATAGCAACTTTAACTTAAACCGTCAGCAGGTGGCGAAACTGCCGGATCTAAATCTGATAAAGGCTGGCTACCCATTTGCATCACCTCAGGATTTGTCGCGGACGGCTATTGTCATGCCGGACCAGCCGACGACAACGGAGCTATCGGTCATGCTGGAGTTAAATGAGCGGCTTGGCCGGTTAAGTCGTTCGGAGGCGGTGCAGGTGATGGTTTATCCGGTGAGCCAGCTACCCCTGGAGGTGCAGGAATCACAGCATCTGGTAGCCATTGGTTTGCGATCGCAGTTTCCCCTAGCCGAGGCGCTGGCTACCGCCGAATTTAACCTTAAAGAAGGCACGGCCCGTCAGTGGGGGGATAGTCAGGTACAAACTCTACCAGACGCTGAGGGTGTGCTGCAGCAACAGCTATCCCCCTGGAATGAAAGTCGGGTGCTGCTGACCATGACGGCTCAAAGCGATGCCGGATTAGCGCAAGTAAAAGACTTACTGGAACTGGACTCCTTATTTTTCCAACTGCAGGGAGATACGGCCCTAATCAGTGCCAACGATGAAACACCTTCTCCCTATGACGATAACGCCTACAATTTAGAACTTTTACAACGCTCAGCCCAGCGGGACATTCAAGAAGAAAGCGCCTTTCAGCGGGCCATTACCGTTATTCAAGGTAACTGGTTTCTGTTAATTCCCGGCATCATTGTTCTATCCCTGTTCCTCTATGGGGTGCTCCAGGCCTACTTGAAGAGAAGCGACACCCTTGCCGGTACGGCAGGCGTTATGAGCGATCCATCCGCACCGGGAGAACTGTAACCATGGCTGAAGGATTAATCACCACCGGTCGATTTAAGCGGCTTAAACATCTGGTTGACTCCTATTTGTCCCGGCGGGTTCGCCCCCTGCTGATCGAGTGGCTGATCATTTTACTACCGGCCTGGTTTGACCGGAGTTTACAGTGGCTGACCAAACAGCAAATGCTGTTGTTAGCCGTCTGTTTGATGATGTTTGCCTGGCCCATCATGACGGCGAGGCCAACAATTTTTCAGCAGGGTCTGGTGGCCTTGGCCCTGCTGGGTATCGGTCAAGTGCTGCTGCGATTAGAGGATCGGCAAACAAGCCAACGGGTCAGCGAATATTTGCACCTGCTGCTGGCGGCCCTCAGCACCATTACCACGCTGCGCTACTTCTACTACCGTTCCACTAGCACCCTCAATCTGGATACCTGGCTAGACGGTTTCTTTTCGCTGTTGCTGTTTATCGCCGAGCTTTATGCCATTGCCACGCTGTTTCTCTCCTATTTTCAGACCCTAAAGATTCGCGATCGCAAATCGATTCCTTTAGATCGGTGGCCCCAGGAACAGTGGCCATCGGTGGATATTTATATTCCCACCTATAACGAGGACGTCGACATTGTCCGCAAGACGGTCATAGGCGCCCTAAATATTGACTATCCAACCGACAAAAAGACCATCTATGTGCTCGACGACGGTCGTGCTGAAAAGTATCGAGAGCGTCGCCTTGCCCTCCGGGCCATGTGTGAAGACCTGGGGTGTGAAATGTTGACCCGTGACAATAACGAGCACGCCAAGGCCGGTAACATCAACACAGCCCTTAAAAAAACCGATGGGCAGCTGGTGCTCATCCTAGACTGTGACCACATTCCCGTACGGGGCTTTTTACAGGAGACCATTGGTTTCTTCTTTGATAAAAAAGTAGCACTGGTGCAAACCCCCCACTGGTTCTACAATCCCGACCCATTTGAGCGCAATCTACTCACCCAGGGTCAGATCCCCGTGGGTAATGAGCTGTTCTACAAGGTGTTGCAAAAGGGCAACGACTTTTGGAATGCGGCCTTTTTCTGCGGTTCTGCTGCGGTTATTCGTCGCAACTATCTGCTTGATATTGGCGGCATTGCCACCGAAACAGTTACCGAAGACTGCCACACCTCACTGCGGCTACATTCCCTTGGCTATCGTACGGTCTACTACGACAAGATCATGGTCGCCGGTCTTGCCCCCGAGAAATTCTCATCCTATGTCGGTCAGCAGGTGCGCTGGGCCAGGGGGATGGCCCAGATTTTGCGCATTGAAAATCCCCTCTTTAATCGTCGGCTCAAGCTGCGTTTATCCCAGCGATTTTGCTACTTTAGTGCCACATCCCATTTCTTTTTTGGGTTTCCTCGGCTGATGTATGCCATCGCCCCCAACCTGTTTTTACTGTTTGGGATCAACCCTGTAAAAGGATTTGGCATTGAAACACTGTTCTATGCCTTGCCTCACATTGTGCTATCCATGCACGCCAACCATATTTCCTATAAACACGTACGATTTTCATTCTGGAATGAGATCTATGAATTTGCCATGTCATTTCAGGCAGGAATTGTCACGCTGCTAGCATTGATCAACCCCAACCTAGGTTCATTTAACGTGACCGATAAGGGAGTCTCAGTAGAATCACGCAGTTTTGATATCGACAGTGTTCGCTATCTTGTTGTTCTAGGGGCAATTACGGGGGCATCACTGCTGACAGTGCCCATATGGCTAATTCTCAGTCCGTTGGACAGAGAGGCGGTTTTGATCAACGCCCTCTGGTGTGTGTTTAACTTGGCGCTGGTTTTGGCAGCCTGTTTAGTGGCGTTTGAGCAACCTCAGCTACGACAGTCCCACCGCTTACCCCGCGAGCTGATCGCCAGACTCTACGGTGATGACGGTCAGGTTTGGGAAGGTACAACCCTCAATATCAGTGAGACAGGGGCACAGATTTTGCTGGACATTTGGCCCAATGTTTCAGAGCAGGTGCAGTTAGAGGTTTTTGGTGACTACGGCGCCGTGGCGCTACTAGATGCCGAGATTGTCAGAGCCAGGGCAACAGACACACTGCAAACCAAATTGGCCATTAATTTTGTCGATGTCACCCAGACCCAGCAAGATGATCTATCAAGGGTAATCTTTTCAGATGTGCGCAAGTGGTATTCTCAAAAACGTCAAAACACTGACAATCCGTGGCAGTCGCTGCAATTTATTTTGCTGAGTTTGCAGCGGGCCTTCCAAGAATTGCGCCCCGACAACAGCGTAAAAATGCGCAAACAGGTAGAGGTGATTAGCGATCTCAGATGGAAAGGCTGGGGCAGCTATGTACAAGCGGCCATGATTACTGAACTAGGCTCCAGGGATATGCGTTTAGAACTGCTAGGTGATGCCAGTACAACGGCCATGGCACTTCAGGACAACCATCCTCTGCTGCACCTGCAGGTTTATCCCCAGGTCGATAGCTCTCGTTCCTATGATTTAATGGCTCAGGTTGAACGGCTTGAACTGGTGCCCAAACTTTCGAGCACCTATGCCAATACAAAAACGGCTCTAGACAATCCGAATCAGCTATCGGACTACCGTGTGGCGCTGGAGCTTTCATTTCCGCTGTCCCTGGATCAGCAGCAGCAAAATCAGATCAAAACTCTGTTAAAACAAGTTGCCTAGGAAGGTTTACAGGTCAAAGCTGTCAGTAGAGAGATTTAATAGCTATAGTGATAGCAACAGAGCGACGGATTAGAACGCTTGAGCATCATACTGTCGTCGTAGCGCAGCGCTTGTGGGAAGCCAAACTGCCCTTACCCATGGGACAAACGCTATAGATACAAAATTTGAATAAATCTTTTTCCCATTAGATAGTCCGGACTGGGGGGCTAGTGGATTGAAATTTTCATAGTGTCCCTGGTCCCTAAATCTATTGCCATATATGCATTCAATTATTGCGATATATGCATAGGTGCCTTCTCGTAGCACAGAAACCATTTGTATGGTGATTGAGTCAGGAAGCTATATATCTACCCATAGTCGACCTGTCTTGTGGTTATCGCCCGTGCGCTGGTTTATGTAGTCCCAAAAGATTTTGGCTTTTTGCTGTATCGCTAAACATTCAGTTATGAACAGTCGTTCGATTGTGGGTTATGGTGCAACCCAGAAGTTACATCCCTTAAGCTTTTTAGCTCAGCTGATCAGTCGGCAGGTGAGTGGTCACTTCAAGTTGTACTCGGGGACAAACTCATGGTCGCTTTTTCTGAATCAAGGCAAGCTCAATTTTGCAACGGATACAGATGCCCCCTTTGATCGTTTAGATCGCCATCTTCAGGCTTTAGGTGATAGGAATTCTACCCTGGTTGGAGCGGTGCGTGTGCAGCTACGGCTAATGTTTGAGCAGTCATCTAACCAGGCTTCTGTAACACCGGATTATCAAGCGATTAGCTGGCTGGTAAAGCAAACTCATCTGACATCTGACCAGGCTAGTGAGCTGATTCGGGCCATGGCGGTTGAGGTGATTGAGTCCTTTCTTGGGGTACAAGAAGGCAGCTACGACTTGCTAGGTTTAGATGACATTGGTGACTATCCGGTCTTTTGCCAACTAGATTTACGTCCTATTGTTGAAATCTGTCAGCGAAATCGACGACAGAACATGGTGGCATCGCCGCCGTCGGCGCAGCGAGTACCATCGGTGGTAACGCCCGCGTCAAGACCGCTGCCGTCAGATGATGCCAGTGAGGCCAAATCCCAGGCGCAGGTTCCTGCGGCTACCCAGGTAAATCAAGCCGCCTATCCGTCCACACCAGCGGAGGTTCGTACTTCCACCTATACAATTGCCTGCATTGATGACAGTCCAACGGTATTAAACGCTATTCAAGAATTTCTGAATGATAGAAGTTTAAATGTTGTGCCGATTAGCGATCCGGTGAAGGCCCTGATGCAGGTGATGCGGTGTCGACCGGATCTGATTTTACTGGATGTCACCATGCCTAATTTGGATGGTTACGAACTATGCTCCCTTTTGCGCAGACACCCTAGTTTTAGAAAAACGCCTATTGTTATGGTGACGGGGAATACCGGCTTTATTGATCGAGCTAAGGCAAAGTTAGTGAGAGCTTCAGGGTATCTGACCAAGCCCTTTAGTCAGTCGGAGCTGCTGAAAATGGTGTTTATGCATTTACCCGCCGTAGAGCCATAGCTGGCGGCGGTTGGACATTTGCTTAGCACTCGGAGCTATACCGGCTGTTATGACCTGGGTCTGTATTGGGCACATAGTTAAGGGATGACGATAGATCATGACAATGACTCAAACGGCTACGATTTTGGTTGTGGAAGACACACCTTCGGAAAGAGAGCTGATTAGCCATTATTTACAAGAGGAAGGCTATAGCGTTATTCACGCTGTTACGGCCCAAGAAGGGCTAGACAAAGCGATTGCCAGTCAACCCAGCGTAATTGTCACAGATGTGGTGATGCCTGGCATGAGCGGTTTTGAGCTGTGTCGCAGCTTAAAACGTGCGCCTGAAACATCCAAGGTTCCGGTGATTATTTGTTCGTCTAAGGATCAGGCCATCGACCGCCTGTGGGGGATGCGTCAAGGAGCGGATGCCTATTTGGCTAAGCCGTTCGACCGTGAGGAGTTGTTAAAGATGATTAGGTCAGTCTTGTAAATTGCTAGCGTGCGATCGCATATTGTTCATGAGGTCATTACTTTGTCTGCTCTATCATTAAAAAAAGATAGGCCCGTACTAGCAAAATCATTTTTGAAATTCCAGCTGGCTCCTAACGTGGTAGCCATGTTGTCGGCTAGTAGCGTACAGGAGGCTGTCGTGCTACCTACGCGGCGGGTAATGGCCATGCCCAACATGCCTGCGGCCCTGCTAGGATTAGTCAACCGTCGCGGGCGCGTATTTTGGGTTGCCAATCTGGTTCGTCTGTTGGGGCTACCTGTCCCTGACCAGCATACTCAGCAGTACAGTTTGATTATTGTTCAAGGCCGTTCCACACCCATAGCACTGCAGGTCAATTCCATTGAAGGGATCGTAAGCTTCCCTCCGGAGGCCGTCCATCCGCCCCCGAACAATGTAAGCAGTATCATTGTCCCCTATCTTGAAGGCTGTGTTACCCACAACGACGCAACTATTTTTGTATTAGACGTGGAATCTCTTTTGCAGTCTTCAGTATTGCAAACAGGCTAAGCCAGATGGTATCGGCCTATTTAAGCGACTATCTTTTCCCAATTATTTTATCTAGTTTGATTGCTCCACAAACTGTTATTGAAACGCTATCTATCTCTAAAGGAAAGTTCTCATGACCATGGATATTGGCACAAACTCAAATGCTGAGCCCAACCCTGAGGTAGGCTCGGTGGAAGGAGCTTCCAAACAGACCGGTATCCCTGAGAACCCTCGTGCATTTGAAGGCGTTGCAGTAAACCCCGCCGGTGAGGGTCAGAACACCACAAACATTTCGGGCAGTTCGGGCAGGTTGGGAAATGCGTCAGACTCAAGTCGTAGTTTAACCGCTCAGCTCGAAGAAGCCGCCGCCGATGGCAGGAGGTTGACCGACAGCCAGGCTGCCGCATCTGGCCAGCAATCAGATGATGTTTTGTCCTATCGCGGAGTTCAATACGCCAGGAGTGAGCAGCGATATGCCCGTGAAAAACTGAGGGTTTCTCGGCGGGGTACGTTACTACAGTGGTTTTACGATTTACCCGTCAGTAGCAAGCAGCTCATTGGTCTGATCTCTTCAGAGGTCATTTCAGTGATCGGTTTGGTCGGTGTGGGCTCGATATTGATTATCAACGGTGGTCGTCAGCAGCTCCTGAAGCAGGCCCAAGCTGAGCTGGAAGTGATAGACATTCAATACAATATCAAGATAAACCAAATGGGCTTTGGCTTTCGCGGGCAGTCCGAAAATACCGCCATCGTAGAACTGGCGGAAGCCATTGTCGATAATCGTGAGGTGGATGCCAGCCAGCGAACCGTCGTTCGTGACATTTTACAGAGCGAAATTGACGCTCGCAGCATCGAATATGCCACTCTTGTGGGTCTTGATGGCAAGATTTTGGTCAATGCCCAAACGGAGCGAACGGGTGAAGAATTTGATCCCTACGGGCTGGTGACCCAGGTGATCGCTGAACGTCAGCAGCTAAGGGAAAATGGCCTAGTTAATCGCACTGAGTTAGAACGCCAGGGTATCAATCTTCCTGGCGATGATGACAACGCCCTAATTCGCTATGTCGTCACGCCTGTTTTCTCCCAGGGACAGGCCAATCGACTGGTCGGTGTGCTGGTGGCTGGAGATGTCGTCAATGGCAAGCTATCCATTGTTGAAAACGGTGTCAGTGCTTTTGGAGAAGGATATGGAGCCGTTTATCTAAACGATCAGGCTGACGGCTGGCAGTTGGCGACATCAGCTACCCTGATTTCGGGTGAAAATGAGGTTCAGTCTGGGGAAGAGATCTATGACAATACTCTGCTGACGACCGCTGCTGAAAATCAGGGGGAGGTTGTCGCCCAGCGGGTTGTTGCTAGCGACGAGCAGACTAACACCTATGCTATGGCAGCAAGAACCTTGGAGGATCCCAATGGGGATGCAATTGGGCTCTTAGTCCGTGGTACCTCAGAAGCCAGCCTGCAACAATTGATCAATCGAAGTCTGCAAACTCAGTTTTTGATCGCGCTGCTGGCAATTTTAGCGGATATCTTTTTAGCCCAGCTGCTAGGGCGTTCCATTGCCAATCCCATTAAGCGTTTACAACAGGCCACCGAAGCCTTTGCGGCAGGCAATCGTAAGGTGAAAGCCCGCGTATTTGCAAGGGACGAGGTTGGCCAGCTGGCAACGGCCTTTAACGACCTGACCGATACCGTCCTTCAGTCCGAAGGAACGTTAATGAACCAGGCTAGCGTCCAGGCCCAGGCTGCCCAGCGAGCTAATCAGCTAGCTAGCCTGACTAGCGACCTGCGCAAAAACATTGAAAAGGAGCGTTTGTTTAGCATCGCCGTCAATGAGGTCCGCAAGGCGTTAGAGGTGGATCGGGTGATTGTTTACCGTTTTAACGAAGATTGGAGCGGTGAGGTTATCTCTGAGTCCGTAGCGATGGGTTGGCCAGTGGCCCTGGGAACCAGTATGAACGATCCCTGTTTTACCCAAGGCTATGTGGAACGGTATCGTCAAGGGCGTGTACAGGCGACCGATAATATCTTTAAAGCCGGTTTGACCGATTGTCACCTGGGTCAGCTCAAACCCTTTGAGGTGAAAGCCAACCTGGTTGCTCCCATTTTAGAGCAGGGAGAACTGTTTGGCCTGCTGGTTGCCCACCAATGCTCGGGGCCACGAAGCTGGAATGACTTGGACGTTAGCTTTTTTCGCCAGGCTGCCCTACAGGTCGGTTTATCCGTGGAGCAGGTCAACTTGTTTAACCAAAAACAGCAGGCTCAGCTAGAAGCAGAAGCCCTATCGGAAGAACGGCTGCATCGTCAGGAGATCCTACAGATGGAACTGCTGAGTCTTTTGGATGATGTAGAAGGTGCGGCCAGGGGTGATTTGACAGTTCGAGCCGATGTCTCCGCAGGTGAAATTGGTACGGTTGCCGACTTCTTTAATGCCATTATTGAAAGCCTGCGGCAAATCGTTACCCAGGTTAAAACCTCAGCTATTCAGGTGAATACATCCCTAGGAGCCAATGAGGTGGCCATGCAGGCACTGGCGGATGATGCGCTCCAACAGGCGGAGCGTACCAATCAAACCCTGGATTCCGTAGAAACGATGACCATGGCGATTACCCAGGCGGCCGATCGGGCACAGCAGGCTGCTGTGGTGGCCCGCGAAGCGTCCGAGACGGCTATCACCGGTGGTTCTGCCATGGATTTAACAGTGCAGAATATTCTAGGACTGAGAACAACCGTTGGTGAAACAGCGAAGAAGGTAAAGCGTTTGGGTGAGTCTTCCCAGCAGATTTCTAAAGTTGTCTCACTGATTAATCAAATTGCCACCCAGACAAATCTGTTGGCCATCAACGCTGGTATTGAAGCTGCCCGCGCCGGCGAAGAGGGACAGGGTTTTGCCGCGGTGGCTGAGGAGGTGGGGGAACTGGCAGCGCGTTCAGCAGCAGCCACCCAAGACATTGAGCGGATTGTAGATAGTATCCAGCGAGAGACCGCCGATGTGGTAGATGCCATTGAAAGTAGCACCTCCCAGGTGGTGGAGGGAACTCGTCGTGTGGACGAAGCCAAACAGAGTCTGACCCGCATGATGGAGGTATCACAACAGATCGATGCCCTAGTCCAGACTATCTCTGTGGCCACGGTCTCCCAGGTGGAAACAGCGGCTAATGTCTCCACACTGATGCAGGAGATTTCGTCGGTATCTGAGCGCACGTCGAGTTCTTCCAAGGCCGTATCGGAAGCGCTACAGCAGACAGTCTTAGTCGCCAGGGACCTAGAATCGTCCATGGCCACCTTTAAGGTCGATGACTGATGGGGGTCAGGCAAAAGCACGCCGCTCAGACAACAGCAGAGCTTATGTTAACGGTAGCAACAGACAGTCACATAGGGCAGGGATGCAAACAGCGCCATGGCGGTTGATAAAGAACTTGAGATCAAGCTTCAGTTTCTAGACGAGGCTGACGAGTATTTACAGACCTTGGACGATGCCCTACTGGGGCTGGCCCAACAGGGCATATTGCAGGACAACATCAATGCCGCCCTGCGCTCTGCCCACTCGATTAAGGGGGGGGCTGCCATGATGGGGTATACCCTGCTGAGCGACTTTGCCCATCGCCTAGAGGACTCGTTAAAGGTGCTCAAGGTCCAGCGAGATGGGCTGGTGATCAATGATGATTTAGAGCGACTGCTGCTGTTGGCAGTGGACGTGCTGCGCCGGGTGGTCGAGTGCGATCGCAACCAAAACGATCCCGACGAAGCCTGGCTAAGTGGTACGGCGATCTCCGTTTTTGAACAGCTTTACGATATTTTGGGAGAGGCCGATCCAGAAGACGCTAATTTGTTGCTGTCCTCGGATGAAAACCAAGACATTATTCCAGTGCTTTTTAGTACTGAAGTCGAGGGCTGTCTTGCCCGGTTGGAAACCGCCATAGCTAACCAGACACCTCAGCTACGTGAGGAGGTGAATATCCTATCCCAGGAGCTGGGGGGTCTGGGAGAGATGCTCCAGCTAGGGTCTTTTTGTGAGCTATGTGTGTCCGTTGAGCAGGCCATGCGAGCCGCCGAGCAGGATCAGGTTCCAGAGGTGGCCCAGGCGGCCCTCAGGGAATGGAGACAGTCCCAAAGCCTAATTCTAGCGAACCAGATCGAGCAGCTCCCCACCACGCTCTCGGGTCTTAGCTTTGAGGTGACCGTGGCCGAAGGTTTGCCAGCAGGGCTGGATGATCTCCCAGATGGCAACGCTTTATCAGAAAGCGACGAACTCCCGTTTAGAGAGGGAGCAGCAGATGATGATTGGGCCACTATCCTGGCCCAGGCAGAAAGCACCGCCACCGATCAGGACATCTTTGCCCAGGCGGCAGACAACCAACTTCAAGCGCCCTTAGAAGAGCTGGTGCAGCCGACGGCGGTGATTCAATCTGCTGAGCCAGACGTAACCAGCCCGGACTCCGCCCAGTTGGCTCCGGTTGCTCCATCTCCGGTTTCTCCGTCTCCGGTTGCTCCGTCTCCGGTTGCTCCATCGGTAGAGTCCGTGGAAACTGCCGCCGACCCTACCACGTCCCAGACCGAATTTCACTTTTCGAGTCAGCCCACCACTGTCGCTAAGGCAGCGACCCAGGACGCGGCCCCAGATACTACCGTACGTGTCTCGGTGCGGCAGCTCAACGAGTTAAACGACTACTTTGGAGATCTGACCATTGAGCGTCATCGTCTTGATAGTGAGGTCAAGCGGCTGAGGACGTTGGCCAAACTGCTGAATGAACGGCTGAGTTCGCTAGAAGATTCGGAAGTGGAGTTGCGGCATGTCTACGATAAAACAGCCAGCAGCGGTCTGAGGCTACCGGCGGTCAGCGACAGCGTTGGCTCGCCGGACGAAAGCCTGGCCAATGGGGCCAATACCTCGGGCTTTGATACCTTAGAGATGGATCGCTATGACGAGCGTCATCTGCCCTTTCGGGACATGCTGGAAACAGCGGTACGGCTGCGGGAGGTAGCCGACGATATCGAGATCAGCGTCGACACAGCCGAACAATCGTCTCGTAATCTACAGCGAACCACACGCCAGCTGCAGCGCAATCTCAACCAGCTGCGCATGCGACCCCTGTCGGATATTACCAATCGATTTCCCCGGGCGCTGCGGGAACTGTCGTTAGAATTTGGCAAGCCCGTAGATTTTAAGGTTGAAGGGGATAAGACTCTGGTTGACCGCAACATTTTAGAATCTCTAAATGACCCGTTGATGCATATTTTGCGTAATGCCTTTGACCATGGCATTGAAACGCCAGATGAGCGCAAGGCAGCGGGCAAGCCAGAACTGGGCACCATTACCATCACAGCACAACAGCGCAGCAGCCGGACCATTATTACTATTCGAGATGATGGGCGAGGCATTCCCCTCGACAAGATTCGAGCTCGAGCCCAGGACATGGGACTCGATGAGTCTCTACTCGCAAACGCCAGCGAAACCGATCTACTCTCACTTATCTTTGAACCCGGGTTTAGCACGGCTAATCAGGTCACCACACTCTCGGGGCGAGGCGTTGGCATGGATGTAGTACGCACTAACCTAGAAGAGATTCGCGGTGATATTAGCGTTGCCACCCAGGCTGGCCAGGGGTCAACATTTACCATCTCGGTTCCCTATACGCTCTCGGTAACCCGAGTGTTACTGACCGAGAGTAACCGGTTACCCATGGCGATACCGACGGATAATCTCCAGGAGATAACAATTGTTACTGATGAAGAAATTTACCAAGAAGGTGACCGCGAGCTGTTTTCTCGTAACGGCCAGTCAATTCGATTAATTCGTATGGCTAAGTGGCTGGCATTTAACTGTGCTCGCCACATTGAGAGTTTAGAGATGAGTCCCAATGTGACGGTGCCGACTGTTCTCATCTTTCGCTACAACGAACAGCTGTTTGGGTTGCAGGTGGATCGCTCATGGGGTGAACAGGAAGTGGCGCTGCGTCGGGTTGAAGGGGATATTGCCATGCCAGCGGGGTTTAATAACTGCACTATTTTTGGGGATGGACAGGTGGTACCCCTGCTCAATGCACCGGAATTTCTTCGCTGGGTATTGAGCTGTGAGGGGTCTAATATCAGGGAAGCGTCGGTGCTGTATGGCAACCCCCTACTCAGCGGTAAACTGAGCGACTTGCAGCCCGGTATGGATGTCGGACAGTCGACAATCCTGGTGGTAGACGACTCGGTAAATGTACGCCGACTGCTGGCGTTGACCCTAGAAAAGCACGGCTATCGCGTGGTTCAAGCCAAGGATGGCCTCGATGCCCTAGAGAAATTGGATGCGGGGTTAGAAATCGGTGCGATTGTTTGTGACATTGAGATGCCCCGTCTCGATGGATATGGTTTCTTGGCAAAACTGCGCTCCCACGAGCATTGCTCCCACATTCCAATTACGATGCTGACCTCCCGCACGGGGGATAAGCACCGGCAGCTGGCCATGAAGCTGGGGGCCAACGCCTATTTCTCTAAACCCTACCGGGAACAGGTGTTGTTGGACACCCTGGCCGATGCGGTTTTAGCACATCGTTGAACAGGGCCTTGGCATATTTGAATCGGGATAAGAGACGCTAATATAACAGGGAACCTGGCGGGGCGAGGCCATGATCTCTGTGACTTTGAAGCTATTTGCGGCATACCAGGACACCCTGGGACAGGCCGATATGACCCTGACCCTACCGGCGGGGACAACGGTGCGGGACCTGTGCGATCGCATCTGCAGCCAGTACCCCGACCTCAAGCGGTGGCAGGAGCTGACACGCTTTGGGATCAATTTACAGTTTGTCGAGGCCGACACCCCCCTCAGCGACGGCGATGAAGTTGTGTTTATTCCCCCTGTGAGCGGCGGCTAAATGGGTTGCCTATTCAATGGCGTACTTGTTTAGCACCTCCAGGGAGACCGTGCCCAGGGCCGCCTCATGGGTTGCCGCCAGCACCACCCTAGGAGCCACACCTGCCTCGTGGGCTTCTTTCCAGCGGGTGACACATAGACACCAGCGATCGCCAGGTTTGAGCCCAGGAAACTGGTACATGGGCCTTGGCGTACTCAGATCATTGCCCTGGGCCTGGGTGTAGGCCAAAAACTCTGCCGTCATCTCGGTACAGACGGTGTGGGAGCCCAGATCGTTGGGACCAGTATTGCAGGTGCCATCCCGGTAAAAGCCGGTCATCGGGCTTGTGCAGCAGGTCTCGAGATTTTCACCCAGAACGTTTTTAACAATTGCCATGGTAAAAAGACTAAATTTCAGCAACAGCCCGTTCAATCAGTCGACGGCTAAGGGTTTGGATACCCGTATGCTCGTAGTAGTTGGTGGCAATATCCAAAAAAGCACCAAAATAATCCAGCTTGTCGTCGGCCACATCCACGACAGTTTTGATGTTATCTACCACACCTTGGGGGGTAATTCCCTTGGACTCAACAAAGTTACCCATCCAGCCTTTGACCGAATCAAAGCTGGCACCGATAAAGTTAAGCTGGTCGGCGGTTTTCCCCCCAGGGACGGCTTCTTTAATAGCCCTAAAGGCCGGATTTTTTTCGAGATCCTTGGGGGTAAGCTTCCCCAGCACCGCCTCGGTTTGTTGAATAAAATTGGGTCCCAGGGGCACCAGGCCATCAAAACAGACCAGGGCGACCATGCGGACTAGCGACTCACCGCCGTAGTCACCCAGCGCTTTGACAAAATCACCAACGCTGTCGCCTGGGATCCCGTTGATTTTACAAAAGGCGACAATCTCAGTCACCAGCTTCATCGATAGGTCGATGGATTGCGCCCGGTCCGCCTTGGGGGTCAGGCGGTTGACAATGGACAGAAAGCGGACATTTTCTGTCATTTTGTTGGCCAGGGCCGCCTGGCCCAATGCCCGCCCGGTAGTATCAATCGTTTGGTAAAGCCACAGCGCCCGCTGATATCCTTCGGATTTGTCGTTGTAAAGCTGAATAGCGCGCGCCCCAATTTGTTCAACTAGGGCAGCATCACTTTCCCCGGTGACCTGGCGGATAGTGTTTTCAAATCCGACTAGATTTTCCCATTCCCCAGGCAGCACCCGGTCGAGGGAGCGGAGTACAAAAACTGTGAGATTTTTCTGGGGTAGCTCGTTGACTAGCTCGTAGATCGGCTTGCTCATGTAATTGCCCTTGTTCGATATTGCCGGTGATGGTTACAGGTGATGCTATTTAACCAGTGTGGCAAGACCCGCAAGGTCAAATTGCTCTAGCCAGGCTTCGCGATCGGTGGGGGTAAAGTCAGGATCCCGAGAGAGGACCTTCACCTGCAGGCGATCTTCAACCAGCAGACCGGTGGTGGTACTGCCGACTTCCAGTAGGGGATAGCCTGCCAGGGTGCGATCGCTATTTTGGTACTTGAGGGCCGCGTTGGGGTTAGATGCGGTATCCGACACCGACAGCATCGCTAAGGTAGCGCCGTCCTGTTTGAGTTTGGCCTCAGCAAAGCCGTCCTTCTCCTGGGTATAGACCCGCTCATAGCCGTCAGCGGCGGTGGGAAAAAATTTGTTGAACTCACCCCCATTGATAATGGCTTTTTTATCAACGGTGGCGGCAGGGGTTTGCGCTTCCACCTGCTCCCATTTTGCACTGTCGTCAGGGGCGGATGCCTGCAGCTGGGTAAGCTGACAGCCACCCACGGCCAGCAAACCAATGAGCACGACGCCACCGATGGCTAAGGAAACTTTACGCAGCATGGGGTTCAAGAACTATGGCTAGGGGACAGTAACGGAACCAAAAAATACAGATAAACTCTATCGCTATCTTTGGGGGCATCAAAAACCAGACAGGGAATTTGTAAGTATTCGTATCGTTATTAAATTGCGCTTAAGTGCAACTTTTGACAGTTGGGGGGCCATAATAGGGCGATGATTTAAATCGGCGAATCGGTATGCCTAGAAAACCAAGCGAATTTATTGTCCACATGCTGTTTGATGGCGGTCATCGTGAGGAAGTGAGGTTTTCATCTATCCAAGATTTTCAAAAGTGGTACAGCAACGAGCTGACGCCCAAATCCTCTTCAGACGACTTTATCAAGGTGCCACTGCCGGATATTAATCCGGGTGAGTATATGGTCATTCGTCCTTCTCGGCTTGTGGCCCTGCGGGTGGAGCCACAGTTTAGCTCCAGCGTAGAAAGGTTTTAGCAGACTTGATGACAATCGTGTTTGCCAGGCTCAAAACCAGGTTGACCCTACTAAAAAACGTTTTAATAGCGTTGACTCCAGCGGTTTCTGGGGCGCTACCGGTGGCGGCGGCTCCCCTAGCTCCTGTAAACTGCCAGATTGAGTTTATAGAAACCGTGTGTCTGGGCTACGACGCCCGGTTTGCCCAGGATCGTACGGCGTTGCTGCAGGCCATTGACCACAGTCTGGCCTATCTAGAGACAGCGGCAGCGGCGGATGCCTACGGGGCATATCTGCTGCCGGGGGTCACCCAAGAACGGGTGCAGCGTAGCCTGGTTCGATTTCGGCAACTGGTGGCCACGAGCCATTCGGCCCAACAGCTGCAGCAGGCTGTGGCGCAGGAGTTTGACTTTTACCGCTCGGTGGGTGCGGACGGGGCAGGGCGGGTGGACTTTACCGGATACTTTGAGCCCACCTACGAGGCCAGTGCGGTGCCCACGGCAGAATATCGCTATCCCCTCTATGGTCAACCGGCGGATCTCGATACCTGGCCAATGCCCCATCCCACCCGGACTGAGCTGGAGGGACCTGACGGCTTGCAGGGGGACCAGGGGCCGCTGGCCGGTCTAGAGCTAGTGTGGCTGCGTGACCGTCTGGAGGCCTATTTGGTACAGGTGCAGGGGTCGGCTCGGCTCCAGCTCACCGATGGCTCAGTGATGTCGGTGGGGTATGCCGGACGGACAGAGTATCCCTACCTCAGCATTGGACAGGCCCTGATCGAGGAGGGTGCGATCGCATCAGACGAACTGTCGCTGCCGGTGCTGCTGGATTATTTTGCACAGTACCCCGAGGCCCTCGACCGCTATTTGCCACGCAACGATCGGTTTGTCTTTTTTAGGGCAACGGGTGGGGCTCCCCCCATGGGAAATTTGAACGTGCCCGTAACCGTAGGTCGCTCCATTGCAACGGATAAAACCCTGATGCCTCCGGGGGCCTTGGCATTGATTGCGCTGGATCTGCCGGTGGCTGGGGCTGCTGGCGACTGGCGACCCGTGTCGGTCAATCGCTATGTGCTAGATCAAGATACGGGTGGGGCGATTTTGGGTCCCGGTCGGGTGGATATTTTTGTGGGTACGGGTACGGGGGCGGGGCAGCTGGCCGGACGGATCAATACCAACGGAGAACTATATTACTTGCTATTGCGTGAGTAACGGTGGGTCACAATGGAATCGGGGGCGGCTGGCCTGTTCCTCGATTTTTAGCTATTGGGGGCGACTATGACCTATCCACTGCAGCGCTTATTGAGCTACAGCCATCGCTATCGCCGCCGGATCTGGCTGGCTAGCCTTGCTTCGATTTTTAACAAGCTGTTTGACCTGGCTCCGCCGGTGCTAATTGGTTTAGCGGTGGATGTGGTGGTCCAACAGCAGGACTCACTGATTGCTGGCTGGGGCATATCCAGTATTCGAGGCCAGTTTTTATGGCTGTCGGTGCTGACGGTGATTGTGTGGGGGCTGGAGTCGGCGTTTGAATATGCCTACGCTTGGATGTGGCGTAACCTGGCCCAGTCGATCCAGCACGATCTGCGGCTGGATGCCTATGGCCATTTGCAATCGCTGGAGCTGGCCTTTTTTGAGGAGCGCAGCAGCGGCGGGCTGATGGCCATTCTCAACGACGATATCAACCAGCTAGAGCGGTTTTTAGACCGAGGGGCCAACGAGGTGCTCCAGGTGGTTACCACCGTGCTGATCATTGGTGGGACCTTTTTTGTGATGGCTCCCGGCGTAGCCTGGATGGCCATGTTGCCGATGCCGTTTATTGGCTGGGGTGCGATCGCATTTCAAAAATACCTGGCTCCCCGCTATGCCGATGTCCGTGAACGGGTGGGTCTTTTAAATGGGCGTTTGTCTAACAATCTCACGGGGATTGCCACCATCAAGAGCTACACCGCCGAAGCCTACGAAATTGACCGGGTGGGTTATGACAGCGAACAGTACCGCCAGAGCAACCGCCGCGCCATTACCCTGAGTTCCGCCTTTATTCCGCTGATTCGCATTTTTATATTGCTGGGATTTACCGCCACCCTGCTCTACGGTGGTTTAGAGGCCGTGGCTGGCAACCTGGCTGTGGGCACCTACAGCGTGCTGGTCTTTCTAACCCAGCGTCTGCTCTGGCCCCTGACCCGCCTGGGGGAAACCCTCGATCAGTACCGGCGGGCCATGGCCTCCATTAGCCGGGTGATGAATTTGCTAGATACGCCGGTGGCTATTCGTCCAGGGGACCTGCGCCTGCCGGTGAGCAACGTCCAGGGCGATATTGTGTTCGAGGATGTCACCTTTGCCTACCGCGACCGGCAGCCGGTGGTGCAGCACCTGACCCTCAAAATACCCGCCGGTAAAACCACCGCCATTGTGGGGGCGACGGGGTCCGGTAAAAGCACCCTGGTCAAGCTGCTGCTGCGCTTTTACGAAATCAGCGATGGCCAGATCCGCCTCGATGGCCACCACCTGCGCAGCCTGCACCTGGGGGATCTGCGTCGCGCCATCGGTCTGGTCAGCCAGGACGTATTTTTATTCCATGGAACGGTGGCTGAAAATATTGCCTACGGCAGCTTTAGCGCCACACCAGAGGACATCAAACGGGCGGCCCACCTGGCCGAAGCCCACGGCTTTATTCAACAGCTGCCCCAGGGGTACGACACCATTGTGGGCGAGCGGGGACAGAAGCTTTCAGGCGGGCAGCGTCAGCGTCTGGCCATTGCCCGTGCCCTGCTCAAGGATCCGCCGATTTTAATCTTGGATGAAGCCACTTCGGCGGTGGATAACGAAACCGAGGCAGCCATCCAGCGGTCCTTGGAAAAAATCACGTGCGATCGCACCACCATTGCCATTGCCCATCGCCTATCGACGGTGCGTAACGCCCACTGC
>JBCDJC010000056.1:0-25534 GCA_038748225.1 Cyanobacteria bacterium P01_H01_bin.26
ATTTTGACCGAGGCCGTTGCCGTTACCCTTGGCCCCAAGGGTCGTAACGTCGTCCTCGAAAAGAAATTTGGCTCTCCTCAAATCGTCAATGACGGTATCACCATTGCCAAGGAAATCGATCTAGAAGACAACATTGAAAATACCGGTGTGGCCCTAATTCGCCAGGCCGCCTCTAAAACCAACGACGCGGCCGGTGACGGAACTACCACTGCCACCGTCTTGGCCCACGCCATTGTCAAGGAAGGTCTGCGCAACGTTGCGGCCGGTGCCAATGCGATCGCGCTCAAGCGCGGTATCGAAAAAGCCACCGCTTACTTGGTAGAGCGCATTGCCGAGAAAGCCCAGCCCGTTGGTGATTCCACCGCCATTGCCCAGGTCGGTGCCATTTCCGCTGGCAACGACGACGAAGTCGGCAAAATGATTGCCGAAGCCATGGAGAAAGTTGGTCGTGAAGGCGTCATTTCCCTAGAAGAAGGCAAGTCTATGACGACTGAGCTGGAAATCACCGAAGGGATGCGCTTTGACAAGGGCTACATTTCCCCCTACTTTGCTACCGACACTGAGCGGATGGAAGCGGTTCTCGATGAGCCCTACATTCTGCTCACCGACAAAAAGATTGCCCTGGTACAGGACCTGGTACCCGTACTAGAGCAGGTAGCTCGTTCCGGCAAGCCCTTACTAATCATTGCCGAAGATATTGAGAAAGAAGCCCTAGCCACCCTTGTTGTCAACCGTCTACGCGGTGTGCTCAACGTAGCTGCCGTCAAGGCTCCTGGCTTTGGCGATCGCCGTAAGGCCATGCTAGAGGACATTGCTGTCTTAACTGGCGGTCAGGTAATCACTGAGGACGCAGGTCTTAAGCTCGACAACGTCAGCATTGAGATGCTGGGCACCTCCCGCCGCATTACCATCACTAAGGACACCACCACCCTGGTTGCTGAAGGTAATGAAGGCGACGTCAAGTC
Source organism: Cyanobacteria bacterium P01_H01_bin.26 (assembly GCA_038748225.1). Classification (GTDB taxonomy): domain Bacteria; phylum Cyanobacteriota; class Cyanobacteriia; order Phormidesmidales; family Phormidesmidaceae; genus Leptothoe. The sequence continues at coordinate 966 of JBCDJC010000056.1, forward strand.
CCGCTGCGAACAGATTCGTCGTCAAATCGAAGAGTCTGATTCTAGCTACGATAAAGAGAAGCTCCAGGAGCGTTTGGCCAAGCTGTCTGGCGGTGTCGCCGTCATCAAAGTTGGGGCTGCCACCGAAACTGAGATGAAGGACCGCAAGCTGCGTCTAGAAGATGCCATCAACGCCACCAAGGCCGCTGTCGAAGAAGGCATCGTCCCCGGCGGTGGTACCACCCTGGCTCACCTGGCCCCCGGCCTTGAAGAGTGGTCCAACGCTAACCTAGCTGGTGAAGAGCTAACCGGTGCTCTGATTGTGACCCGTGCCCTGACCGCTCCCCTCAAGCGCATCGCTGAGAACGCTGGTCAAAACGGTGCCGTCGTCGCTGAGCGCGTCAAAGAGAAAGAGTTTAGCATTGGCTTCAACGCAGCCACTAACGAGTATGTTGATATGCTCGCAGCCGGTGTGGTTGACCCCGCCAAGGTTACCCGCTCCGCCACTCAGAACGCGGCTTCCATCGCGGCTATGGTGTTGACCACCGAGTGCATCGTCGTAGACAAGCCCGAACCAGAAGCAGCTGGCGCTGGCGCTGGCGGCGGCATGGGCGACTTTGACTACTAAGACACTTGTTTGACGAACATTTAGCTCGCTGACTACAAAAGGCGGTCGGTACATACCGACCGCCTTTTTGTTATTTAGATGAGAATTCCATTACTGCTCTGGACTGGCACAAGGTGCAGTATCTACACTCGTAAAGAGACTTGCTCCCCAATAATGACCATAGCCTCTGCCAATTACACCGCCCACTATCAGCGACGTCGTGATCAAGAACAGAGACGTCGCGAGTATTATGACCTGGGTCAGATCCGAGCTCAAGAGGCAGCTGACTATCTCAAAAATAGGTTTGATGTAGAAACTGTATGGCTGTTTGGTTCTATGCTAAATGCCGATGACGTCTATCTAGAGTCAGATATTGACCTGGCAGTAAAAGGGCTGGATCTAGATCGGTATTGCGAAGCCCTGGGAAATTTAATGATAGACATAAAAGAGTTCAGCCTTGATCTGGTGCGAATAGAATCAGCGTCCGATAGCTTGAAACGCGTCATTCACGAGCAAGGTCAGGTTCTATGAGCCAGTTTGCAGTTCTAAGTGGCTATATTCAGCAGAAAGTGCCAGAGCTAACTCAAGAATATGACTACGCGATGGAGCAGGCACAGCAGGCTAAAGCCACCAATATTGGTGCTTACTGGATTGCCGCTGGATTCGGATTACAAGGATTTTATACAGGTTTGGAAAAAATCTTCGAGCAAATTGCCCGCAGGGTTGATGGTAGTCCTATTGAGCAGTCTGATCGCTGGCACCAGGAGCTTCTAGAACAAATGCAGTTTGATATTCCAGGGGTTCGTCCACCCGTTATCAACCGAGACACCTATCAGCTTTTGAAACCTGTCTTAGCGTTTCGGCACGTAGTGCGAAATAACTACACTCATGCGTTGGAGCCCCGGCTGATTGCTCAAAATGTTGAAAAGCTATCGTTGGTGTACCCAAAAGCTTTAAGCGATTTGAGAGAATTTCAAACCTTTCTAGAAAATGCATAGCTGATGATGGCCTTTGAGCATCACGCGGGCCTTGCCAGGGCTTTTAGGATTCAGCACCAATTTTTGCTGTTTGGGATCGATCAAGAGATCCATGTCTTCCATCGGAATCGCCCCCAGCAGCACATCCGTTTTGTTGAGAACCACTAAAGCTTCAACGGTAGTACGGCGATTTTGAAAGCGAACTTCGACGGGACCAGCGATATTAAACTGGACGACGGAGCCATCGGCTAGTTCTGCATCGGCTTCACCCAAAATATCGAGACCCAGCTGAGTACAAACAGACTGGGGGAGCGATAGCATTAGTGTCCCACTGTCGGCCATAGCGCTTACGGTTAGCTGACGGACTTGTTCCTCAGCTAACTCGCCTCTTCTAGCAGGGCCAATGCCATTGATGAGTTTAATTTCTGCATAGGTAATGCCCATAGTCTAATTATGACGAAGGGTTTTATATAAGGGACAAAAATAATGTTGCTAGAAAAATTTCAACGGGCCGACCTGGATCTGTTTCCCCTAATTGAGCCTAAACAGACTAAAAAAAATTGGGCGGCACCGCTTACCCGCAATTTCCCTTTGAATATTCTTTTCAGCAAAGGTTTTTATCAAAAACCTGTGTAACCCAGTCAATTGCCACTACAATGGCAGCAAAATTTTTGGTTTAGCTGCCTGGGATATCCCCCTAGACTGACGACTCCATCAACAGTCAGACCTGATAGAGTTAATTCCGCATTAATAAGTATTTCCCGATCTGTACAGGAAATGCCCAGCCGACAAGAATAACGGTTTATACCTTTCGGGACTGCCACCCATGACAGCTACGCCCACCGATTCGCAGCAATTTGGCCCGTCACCTGAGGGGGATGAGACGGCTCTGCTCGATGTCAGAAAAGTGGAGCCCAAGGGCCGACAGACCTGGTTTTGGTCGGGGTTGTGGCTGCTGCTGTTGGCCGCCTCCAGCGCCCTGGGGATCTGGGCGATCGCATTTATTACCCGTCTGCCCCCATTACCCAACTGCGATCAGATATCGACCTTTAGTGCCGATAGTGAACGGCTGTACTGTGCGAAACAGGCCGCCATCTCAGGGACTGAGCGGGATCTGGTGGCCGGGGTACAGCTAATTGCCGCGTGGGATGAAACCCATCCGCTGTACCAAGACTCCCAAGATGTGCTTAATCGCTGGTCCAAGGGATTGTTTAAGCTGGCCCAGCAGCGGATGCAAGCGGGAAACCTAGACCGGGCCATCCAGCTGGTGGAGTATATTCCCCCTCGAACCGACACCTATGGCGAAGCTGGGGGGGCGGTAGAGCGCTGGCAGCAGGAATGGGTTTCGGGAGCAGACATTGCGACGGCGGTAACTGAGGCGGTGGGGAATGAAAACTGGAGCGGTGCCCGCAAACAGCTGCTCGAAATGAAGCGGCTGACCAGTGATTATTGGCTTACGGACCGTTACCAGTATCTGGGTCAATATATCCGCGGTGAAGAGAACGCCCGCCGTACTTTAAACCAGGCAAAGTCCATTGCCAGCAGTGGCCAAATGGACGATTTAGCAGAGGCGCTAGCCCTGGTACGCCAGATTGGGGTGCAAAGTAACTCCTGGCCTGAGGCTAAGCCTTTGGTAACTGAGTGGGGTAATACACTATTGAACTATGGGTTTCAAAAATGGGAGCAGGAGGACTTAGACGGAGCCATCGCGATTATTCAGCAGGTGCCACGGAACCTGGCGGTAAAGCCCGAGGCTCGGGATCTAGTCCGGTTTGCCCATGCGCAGCGACTGGCCACGTTTAATCAAGGCTGGGAGCCCACCTATGGGGCAATGCTAAATTTGATGGAGGCCATCCAGGCGGTGCGGGGCATTGGTAGCGACAGTCTGTTTTATGACGATGCCCAGGCCAAATTAGATTTGTGGGTGGAGCAGCTAAGTGATTTGCAGCAGCTCTACAGTGCGACATTGGTGGCCAATTTGCACCAGAAGGGATCGTTGAAGATGGCGATCAATCAGGCAACGTCCATCGGGACTGATCGGCCCCAGCGGCAGCAGGCACAGACCCTAATTTCCCACTGGACTAAAGAGATCGAGCGGATTGAGGATCGGCCTTTTTTGACTCGGGCGCAGCAGCTGGCCAGCAGTGGAGACAAGGCCAGCCTGGAGGCCGCCATTGCTGAGGCTAGAAATATTCAGCAGGGGCGAGCACTGCGCATAGCGGCCCAGACAGATATTGCCAAATGGACCAAGCAAATCCAGGTATTGGAGGATCAGCCGCTCTATAGTCAGGCCCTGGATCTGGCCAGTGAGGGCAAGCTGGCGGATGCCATCAAAGCGGCCCAAAAAATCCAGGAAGGTCGAGCACTGTACAGCCAGGCCCAGTCGTCTATCAAAGACTGGACAAATCGCATTCAGGTGGCGGCGGATCGGCCCATTTTGATCCAGGCTGAGGAGCTGGCCTATGAGGGCCGGTTGACGGATGCGATCGCAGTTGCCGCCCAAATTGCCCCTGGTCGAGCCCTCTACCGCGAAGCTCGTAATTCTATTGCCATTTGGGATGCCGAGCGGGCCTACATCCGTTCGTTGCAGGCCCCGATCGACGAGCCCGACTATTACGAAGAGGACAGCGCTGGCGACGGCGTTGACTAAGTTATTGACTGAGCACATTTGCCGTTTGGGCTGTCTGAATTATCTAGAGATGTAGCTGCCATCACCGCAAACTGAAGCCGGTGGGGGATACTAGAACGGTGAGATTGAATCAGGCGGCATGAGCGAACGTCCCTTGCAATTGATGCTGGTGGATGAAGACCCCACTTTTCGGTTGGGGTTACGGGTCTGGCTGGAGCAGCTGCCCGGCTTTCAAATCGCAGCCGAGGCAGCCAGTGCAGCGGAGGCACTAGCCACCATTAGAAAGTGCGATCGCACCCAGGCCGATGCCTTTACTGACCCCACCCTGCGGGGACAGCGACCCATCGACTTAGTCATTATCGATCTAGGGTTAGGCGTCAGCACCCCAGGTACCGATCCCGTTGGCAGTTCAGGATTACAGCTGTGTAAATCCATTAAAACCGACTTTCCCAAACTATCGGTGCTAGTGCTGAGCGCTAGCCCTGAACCTGTTCTTGAAGCCGCCGCTCGTCAGGTAGGGGCCGATGGCTATGGCACCCGAGGCATGCCCGTACGCGAACTAGCACAGCTTATTCGAACGGTGGCCCGAGTTCCCGACAAACCCGTTCAGCGACCGTCCGCGCCGCCGTCTATTCCCGACCCGCTGACCGCTATGCGGCTGAGCATGCGACTGTCAGGGCTAGCACAAATTGAGCGGCAGATGGCCAAGACAGCCGCCCAGCTTCGCCGACCTCGCCTGCCCTGGCTAGAGCAACAGATTTTGGCAGGCCAGCTGCGGGAACTCAGGGCAGCGCGCTGGTGTGTAAAACAGCTGTGGTCTACCCGCCAATACCCGGACGCTGGCTGGACCCAAAAAAATCTCAGACCGCCCACGAACTATCCCAAACCAACTCCGATGCCGCGATCCGTCGGTGCGGCGGCCGCCATCAAAGTCCCCGACCCCGTTGCCCTCAGCCTGCAAAGCGGGGATGTGCAAACGCTAGTGTTTGAGGCCGTCTTTGCCAAGCTCCAGACTGATTTACAAAACACCACCTCAGAGCCCGTAGAAATCGATATCCTCCGTCCTGACAAAAAGCAGGAGCTGCTATTTATTATCCTGCGACGGTTTGAAGATCTCTTAGACGACCTGCGACAGTCAGCCATACAGCCGGGGCAGCTAGCGGACAAGGCCCCCCAGGTGCTGCGGGATCTGTGGGTCGCCACCATCGAAGAATTCTTTGGCCGCTACTACACCGTGCCGCTCAACGGCATTGAGCAGGAAATCGTAGCCGTGCTGTATCAGGAAAAAGAAACCGTTGAACGGGAAATCCTCAGCCATATTCCGCTAGTCCCAGAGCTGCTGGCCCACTGGTTATTTCAAGATGCCATGGTGGTTGATGGTACGGCCTATGTGGCCACCACCCCCGAAGCCCGCATCCACAGTGAAAATCTGCTAGAAAACTTGCTGATCCAGATGGGAAATGCCGTTATGCAGCCCCTACTCAACCGGCTAGCAGATGTGGAAGCGATCAAAAAAGGACTATACAGCCGGCGGATTATCTCCACCCGAGACATTGAGCGATTTCGCAATGACCTGTCCTGGCGCTATCGCTGGGACCGACTGGTCAACGAGCCTACGGCTATTTTTGAAAGCCAGTATCGTCTGTATACCCTAGGCCCGCGCGGCATTGTGCTCACACCGATCTATGCGCCCCGTCGGGCCGAACTTGACCGTCTGTCGGGGTTGCCCTGGGCCATGACCCTGCTATTGGAGACTCGCGACGCCCTCAGTCCACGGGTTCGTGCCCTGATTTCTTTAGTGGGCAGTAGCGTTGTATATGTGCTCACCGAGGTTGTCGGTCGCGGCATTGGCTTGGTCGGTCGCGGCATTTTGCAGGGCGTTGGCAGCGCCTGGCAGGACACTCGCCAGGCTAGACGACGTCAGGCTCCACCCACCTTTAATGAATGGGAGTAGGGCCAATGGCTACCGGTCTGACCCCAGCTGAAATGGCTCCATACATGGCTACTGCCAGGCAACGACAACAGGCAGAGCAACAGCAAAAAGAACATCGTCAACGGCAGGGCTGGGACGTAGCCAAACAAGCTGCGGCTTTATTAAAAGACCACTTTCAAGGACAGAAAGTCTGGTTATTTGGCTCGATGCTAACGCTTCATCGGATTCATCCACATTCTGATATTGACCTTGCTGTTAAAGGATTAGAACCCGCTCAATATCTAAACGCCATGGTGGCGCTATTAGAGCTATCAGAATTTTCAGTTGATCTGGTGCAAATCGAATATGCTCAGCCTAGTTTGTTAGAAACAATCGAACAGCAGGGTATGGAGCTATGAGCCGCCACGCTGTTTTAATAGGGCAAATTGAGCGACAACTGGAAAGTCTGCAACAGCTTGTGGGTCAGGCTGACAGCCTCTGCAAAAGGTGAAAGCAACGGGTGACGTAGACTATCTAGGTACGATTGCGCTCAACCTCCATAGTTTTTACTCGGGAACAGAGCGCATCTTGCGGGATATAGCAACTGACTTGGATGGTAGTCTGCCCTCTAGTAGTGATGGGCATCGACGTCTGCTGTGTCAAATGGCGGCAAACATACCTGATATTCGGCCCGCTATTTTGCGTGACTCGACGCTTAAAGCCCTAAATGAACTTTGTGCATTTCGCCATGTTGTCAGGAATACCTATTCCTTTGATTTGATTCCTGAGAGGGTAGAAATGTTGGCAGCTCATTTGCCTGAAGCCTATGCGCTCCTGGCGACTGACCTAAATGAATTCACACCGTTTCTTCTAACTATTAACGGTGTTTGAGTTGCAAGATTTAGAGAGCTTGTAGCCTGGCTTTGCAGGATTTAATGCTGGAAGCTGATTGCTTCCAGCATTAGGTGGCCAATCGTTAGATCTTGATCCAGCCAAACCAGGATAGGATGACTGCCATCACACCACTGGTTAGCAGAACAGCACCAGTTACCGTAATCGCTGCACCAATCTTGTTCAGCTGAGCTGGAGGTAAGCCGTAGTAGCCGAACTCACCACCGGTAGCAGAGAAATCATTCCCCAAAGCTGTGAGTTTTTCTAAGTGGTCGCTACCATAGCGGGGCATGCGCTCAAAGGGCAATTCTCCCATGCTCTGCTGGGGCAAAATCCGTCGCCGCTGGTAAGGCACGGTGTCCTCACCATAGTTATCCATATATTCATCGCTATTAAGCAAGGCATCCACAAATCCTTGGATCCCTTCGGTGGCGAGCACAATTGACCAAGCCAACGTCTCACGCTGATCGTATACCTTGCGCCCCAGCACTCGCTGGACACACATTTCCACGAAGCGATAGTTGTTGCTGCATTCGTAGTTGAGGCGTCTAAAGGAATCCGACAGGAGCAAACTGCGAATAAAGTCACGCACGGAGATCTGGGAGCTGCGGAGCTGGGACTCTAAAAAGCGATCGCGATGACAGGCCAACAGCTGCTGCTCATTAAAAATGCGACGATAAGCCGCCCGAATCAGGTCTTCTAACTCCTGAATATCAGGTAGTAGCGTCGTAGAAAAAATACGAGGCTGTTCATCACCGGGCACTTCAAACCCATTTACACGTTGATTTTGGCAATTTGAAGGATAACTTAATAAGGGAAGCGTCATTAGGGGTCAAATCCTTTTGCTAAAACGGTGCCAGGAAAAAACTGCAGGGCAAACGCCTGCCCTACAGCTGCGGAGTTCTCGTCCTCCGTCACCTTTTAATCCTAGAGATATGGAGTGAACCGCCAGAAAAATTCGTACGGAAACTCAATTAAACACAATAAAAGTAAATGCTTTTCTAATTAACCATAGAGATGCTCCGTAAATGGCGGGTGGGCTTTTGATTTAGCTGTAAAGCCTATGCCTACTAAGACTGAGTAAAAATACCTAAATAGTCCATGGGTAAAACACCATCTGAGTATACGGGTGAGATTAACTCTCAATCTGAGAGCTCTTAATATTTCGTGATGCTCAGCGGCGACGGATTTTGCTCATCATTTTGCGCGACCAGCGTAGGGGTAGTTCTTCACGGCTGGCCCAGTCTTGGAGAATGCGGAAAAAGACCTGGCGGTCGTTACTTTGTAGAACGGCTGTTTGATCGGCAGTTTCAATGGCGTAGGGGTAACCGCCCCCCACAATGGTTTCGGCCCTGACCCAGTTGAGCACCCGATCGGTGATACCGGCTTCATGCATCCAGCGCGGCATTTCAATGCGGGCTGGGTAGCCCTGGTTAGTCTTAAGGTAGGTAAAGGTGACGCGGTCGGACTGCTCCCTGTATTGGTCTAGGATGCCGGTGCGATCGCACTGAAAAATTGGTGTACAGTCCCCCCACCGCATAAACCGATTGAGCATCTGGGCGTCATGGACCGCGGGCATGCCCTCCACACCGATAAACAATTCCAAAAGCGTCGTTAAATCATGGGCATAGCTGGTATCCACATAGCCCACCAGCGGTACCCGGTGGTGTTCGCTGGCCCGCAATAATTTCAACAGGGCTCTGACATAGGCGCGTTTTGCCTCATCTTCATAGGCATCGGCAAAGGTAGCTACCAGGGAACCATCAAAAAAGACCAGACAGGTCTGGGAATCCTTTACCTGTTCGATATAGCTGACCAGCCGTTCGGTTTCCATTTGAAAACGTCGGATACTAACCAAGCGCTCTAGGGGCTGAGCCGCGTCAGCCGCCTGCAGATCGCGAGGGGTCATCACATCCAGTTCAATATCTTTGGTGTAGTCAGCATCCGACCTGTGGGGGTTTTCAAACCAGCCCACCTGCACCAAGGCAATGGGCAGTGACAAATCCTTACTCGGAAAAATCTGGGAGCCGTCCGCCGCAAATGTGGTCACCCCGCTGAGGTGTTCATTCACCCATTGCAGACTGTGTTCACGACTGCCCCATTGCAGGTGGCAGCGACAGATACCCTGGTTGTTTTGATCGAGCAGCCGTGCCCCTACATTCCCTGGGTGGGCGCTCAGCCAGCCCTGCAGCTGTTCTATCGGTGTTTTACAGAGGTCCTGCCAGGCGGCCTGATAGGTCTCTAATCCTGACTGATTTTTACTTTCAAATGTGCGAAAGTCCCTACGTTTAGATTGTAGGATCGCCTGGATTTGAGAGGGTTTGATCGCCATGGGCAAAATGGGCAGGATAGAGCATTTGTACTGCTATTGTGCCATGGATGAGGTGCGGGGTCGTGCCATGGCACAACCCTACATGGGGTTATCCATAGCCAGCGTTATCGACGTGATTGCAATTTGCGATAGACATCCTTAATGTCCACATTGTGATGGGCCAACGCCACCAGGGTGTGATACATCAGATCCGCCACTTCCCCAGCAATATCATCGGGGTCATCGTCTTTACAGGCCATCACCACTTCAGCGGATTCTTCGCCGATTTTTTTGAGGATTTTATTGTCGCCACCCTCAAAGAGCTTGTTGGTATAGGAGTTGGGTTTTGGATTGGCTTTGCGATCGCAAATCACCCTGTACACCTGGGATAGCGTATCCGCTGCAGGCGGAACAATGTCACCATCCACCTGGTGAAAACAGCTGCGCTCCCCCGTGTGGCAGGCGATATCCCCCACCTGCTCAATCGATAGCAGCAAAGCATCGCTGTCGCAGTCATAGCGAATTGCCTTGAGCCGCTGTAAGTGGCCTGAGGTGGCCCCCTTGTGCCACAGTTCCTGGCGAGAGCGGCTCCAGTACCAGACATCCCCCGTTTCCAAAGTCTTTTGCAGCGACGACTGGTTCATCCAGGCCATCATCAGCACGGTGCCGTCGAGGTAATCCTGTGCGATCGCAGGCACAAGACCCTGATCGTTGTAGCAAATTTTTTCAGTGGGGATAGCGCCTACAAAAGAACCCGAAGTGCTCATCTGTTTCCAATCAGCTCAGTGCAGCCCTATTGTCGCAGTTTACGAGCTTTTTCGGCTTTGCGACATTCCTTAACATATTGCAACCAGTGTAATTACAAACGATGGCACAAACGATAGGATTGAAGATACTGCGATCTTCGCCACTACTGAGTGATACCGCTCTTTTCGGACTCGGTTACTCGGCATATCCAGCAAAAGTATGGATCCAGGCCACGAGTAGCCGTAGCGGCAGCCATGGGAGGCTGTCCCCCTATCCCTTTGATAAACGACTTTAACCATAAGGAGAGCCCGTTGGTTACCACCACATCTTTTTTAAAGACAACAAAATCAGATGAAATTTTTGAGGCGGCCCAAAACTTGATGCCCGGGGGTGTTAGCTCTCCCGTGCGCGCTTTTAAGTCCGTTGGCGGCCAACCCATCGTATTTGACCGCGTCAAAGGCTCCCACATTTGGGACGTTGACGGCAACGAGTACATCGACTACGTCGGCACCTGGGGGCCTGCTATCTGCGGCCATGCCAATGACGAAGTCAACATGGCCCTCACCGAAGCCCTAGCCAAAGGCACCAGCTTTGGGGCTCCCTGCTATCTGGAAAACGTCTTGGCCGAAATGGTGATCGCCGCGGTTCCCAGTATTGATATGGTGCGCTTTGTAAATTCAGGTACCGAAGCCTGCATGGCCGTACTCCGCCTGATGCGAGCCTTCACCGGTCGGAATAAGGTCATCAAGTTTGAGGGCTGCTACCATGGCCACGCTGATATGTTTTTGGTCAAGGCGGGCTCGGGGGTTGCTACCCTCGGTCTACCGGACTCTCCCGGTGTCCCCAAAACCACCACTGCCGCCACACTAACCGCACCATATAACGATCTTGAAGCGGTCAAAGCCCTTTTTAATCAAAATCCTGGCGAAATTTGCGGCGTCATTCTAGAGCCTATCGTAGGTAACTCTGGCTTTGTCACCCCCGATGCTGGTTTTCTAGAAGGGCTGCGGGAAATCACCCAAGACAATGACGCCCTGCTCGTATTTGACGAAGTCATGACCGGTTTCCGGATTGCCTATGGCGGTGTGCAAGAAAAGCTGGGCGTCACTCCTGATCTGACCACCCTGGGCAAAATTATCGGCGGTGGTCTACCGGTGGGAGCCTACGGCGGTCGTCGGGAGATTATGGAAATGGTCGCCCCTGCCGGTCCGGTCTATCAAGCCGGAACCCTCTCGGGCAACCCCTTAGCCATGACCGCCGGTATCAAGACCCTGGAAATTTTGGGTCGTCCCGGTACCTATGAGCAGCTAGAAGCAACCACCAACAAGCTAATTACAGGTTTGCTGGAAATTGCCCGTGAAAATGGCCATGCTGTTTGCGGTGGCAATATTAGCGGCATGTTCGGCATGTTTTTCACAGCCGGTCCCGTGCACAACTACGATGATGCCAAGAAATCGGATCTCGACAAATTTAGCCGCTTTCATCGAGGTATGTTAGAGCATGGCATATACCTGGCACCGTCTCAGTTTGAGGCTGGGTTTACGTCCCTAGCCCACACCGATGACGACATTGCTAATACCCTAGCAGCGGCCCGCAATGTCCTTTCTGAAATCTAACTGGGCCGGATTGGCATCGGTCAGGGTTTTTATAGACGCGGATAATGGTTCACTCGGGCATGATCCGTGTTTTGTTTCTTGCGCGCAGGTTGCCTACCCTACTTTCAAGCCATGGACGATATTGATGCTCTCAATGTTTTAGAAGCCGAAGTAGGGTTAAATGCCCCGATTGATCCCTTAGATGCGATCCCCTTAGGGGACGATACGCCCCGGTACAATCCCGACCAAATGCTGCCGCTGCTCTATGCGGAAAATCTGCAGCAGCGGATGTTAGCTGCCCGGGCGTTTTATAAAATTCAAGAGCCCCGCGCCATTCCCCGGCTGATTGAATTGTTGGATGACGATAGCCCCTTGGTACGGGTCAATGTGGCCTATGCTCTGGGGCGAAACCCGAGTGAAACCGCCGTTGATGCGCTGATCAATCAGCTGGCAAACGACTCCCATGGCTATGTACGCAAAGCTGTGGTTTGGGCCTTGGGTAACTGCCAGAATGAGAAAGCGGTAGTTCCCTTGGTAAATGCGATTAAAAATGACATGTCCGTGGTGCGCCTGTGGGCCGCCAGCGCCTTAGGGCAAATGGGGAAAATCAGCTTTGAGGCTATTCTCAAAGCAATTCCAGCTTTAGTTGAAACGATGCGTAATGACCTCATTGCCATCGTGCGCAGCAACTGTGCCTGGTCCATTGGTGAGCTGTGTAAGGACCTGCCCTACAACGTGGTCTATGCCACCGCCATTGATGCGCTGATTGAAACCTTTGCCGATGATGAGGATTTAGGCGTCAGAGACGATGCCCGCGCGGCTATTTTGAACTTGGGCGATCCCAGAGGGCTACAGGTGATTGAAGAAATCGAACAGGAGGATTTCTAGATTCGACAAGGCACTTGTGCCTTGAGTCCTTCTATCCATAGCCCCAATCTGGGAGCGTTTTCTTAGGCGTGTTGCTTAGGGGGCATAAGTCAAGGCTTACGCGATCGCAACCCGTCTAGTCAAAATCACCATGACCTCATTGGGCCGCCCGGTGGAAATCGGCTTACTCCAGTCGTTGGGCTCGGCATAGCGCCTTTGGTGCAAGTCCTGGATAGTCAGCCGCACCGCGCTTAGACTGCCAAATATCATATGGCGAACCGTCTCATGCTGATAGTCGCTCAGCAGGTCGGTGCCAGGCGCAGATATCCCTGCGCCTGCAGTCTTTTCAATAAACATAAGCTTTGGTCTCCAAACAATGAGTTGTTAACCATCGCCACGTCCAAAACAACTTGCAGCAAGCCGCAAATCGTACTTCAGACGCGCTCCGGTAAGAAACCAAAGCTCAAAACTTAGCTACCCCGATATTTGTGCAAACCGGGGTAGCAATGGGATAAAGTATCCCAAGCCTCGGACTGCTTGTTCCAGTCGGGGGTCAGCCAGCGGTACGGTGTTGTCAGCACCTGCCGCTGGTGCTAAATATTGAGCTTTGTAGTGTTGCCCCGCAGGGCGTGAGAACTAAAGTACCGCTAAGTATTTCTCACGTCAAGCCAAAAATAGCTACGTAAAGCTTTTGGGATAACGTCAAGGCTAGGATGATGCTCAAAAAGTGTTGAACGACACGCTTTTAGGATAATGTTCTATTTTTTTGAATAGCTTTGACTTGATTGGATAGTACTCAAATGAATCAGCTCTGAAGAAAAGCCTATCCCATTGATAGATCTTGCAGAGTACGCCCCCTAGTAGAGCACTTATTACTGTACTGGTAGATCTTTTAAGAAAGCACCGTATTTGGCCCAGCAATTGGCTTACACACCGACCACTGAAAGATCGGTATGATAGAGCAGCTGCCTACAGCGAACGATGGGCTCGTAAGGATGAAACTCGTTATGTCAAACGTTGAGCAAATTGAAGCAGCAATCCTTTCACTGCCATCGACTGAGTTTGAGAGACTGAGGCTATGGTTTTTTGAGCTGGACCACGAACGTTGGGATAAGCAAATAGAGCAAGACATTGAGGACGGCAGGTTAGAAACGTTTGCTCAAGAGGCAATCGCTGAATATCAAGCGGGTCATTGCCGAGAAATTTAATGCACTATGCAACCAGACGGTTCTGGCAATGCTATGACGCGCTACCCAAAAACGTTCAGCGTACTGCAGATGATTGCTACGAACTCCTCAAGGCTGATCCATCCCATCCGTCCTTGCATTTCAAAAAGCTAAGCAAGAAATATTGGTCAGTTCGTGCGGGGTTAAGTTATCGAGCTTTGGGTGTTGAAGTTGAAACCGGTATTTCCTGGTTTTGGATCGGGACACATGCAGAGTACGACAAGTTGATTGGTAAGTTATAGCGCGACACAACTCAAATGCAGTGAACAAACGAGAATTACTGCTATCGAGTTCGTTATGTATAGGCTGTAGAAAACGATGAGCATATCAATCTCCAATGGCCCAGCGCACATAGGGATACTGGCCGACGATTTCTTGATGGGTGATAGTAGCAAAATACCAGTTTTCGTCGGGCGCTGGTGCGATCGCACCAATATCAAACCGAAAATAAACATAGCCTTGCTCGAACCACAGGTGATGGAGCGACTGAGAGTGCTCATCACTCTCACCGAGCTGGCCAACACAGCTATAAAATTCTGGAACAACCGGCGCTCTAAAGGTAACAGAATGCTCCTGGCTGTCAATAAATTCAGTTTTTCCGCGACTCAGCGATGAAACATCGAGCATTGTGCCATTGTTCTCTCCAGCTTCAAAATCACGACGAGTTTCCTGCCAAAAGCGCACCTGCTCGGGGCAGCTACCCGACATAACCTCAATCGGTAAAATCAAATCGTCTAGCCGCTCAAACGTATCCTGACTGGAGGGAGATAGACCTTCTGCCATGGCGTTAGGAGCCGTTAGCAGTAGACTACTGGCAAGTAGCACAGTGGTACGAACAGTGGGATTGACCATGGAAATCGATATTAAGGAATCCTTGAATGACTTCAGTGAAGTATTCAGCATTTTCGAATATCGAGGAGTCACAAATACAAGCTTTATAAAACCGTCAGTTTATAGCTCTCACCCCTAAAAATCCCCTTTTTTCCCGGCTTCACGTTCCCTTTGCAACAGTCGATCACCGTATGGGATGATTTGGGCTACCGCTTCAGATTTCCTTATATTTCAAGCCCATGCATCCGATTGATTGGCTGATTGTCGTGGCCTATCTTGTTTTTACAATGGTGATAGGTGTCTACCTGTCACGCAAGGCCTCAGGGAGTCTGGTGGACTTCTTTGTCTCTGGTCGCTCGTTGCCCTGGTGGTTAGCAGGTACCAGTATGGCTGCCACCACCTTCTCCATAGATACACCTCTTTACGTGGCGGGTGTGGTCGGCTCCCGTGGCATTGCGGGTAACTGGGAATGGTGGAGCTTTGGCATTGCCCACGTGGTGATGATCTATGTCTTTGCAAGGCTGTGGCGACGGTCTGAAGTGGTAACCGATGCTGAGCTGACCGAAATCCGCTACGGCGGTAATACGGCAGCCGTACTGCGTGGTGTTAAGGCCTTTCTCTTTGCAGTTCCCATCAACTGTATTGGTATTGGCTATGCCATGCTGGCCATGGTCAAGGTGGTCGATGCCCTAGAGCTTTGGCAAAGCGTCGGGGTAGAACCCAATGACAGCCTGAAGCTGTGGAGCGTTATCGTCGTCAGTATTTTGGTGCTACTCTACGCCGGATTCTCAGGTCTTTGGGGTGTAGTGGCGACAGACTTTTTCCAGTTTTTCCTAGCCTTGTTTGGGGCCATGGTGGTGGCAGTGGCGTCGGTGGCGTCGGTGGGTGGCATGGAAAACCTGGTCAATCAGGCCCAGGCCAATACCGAGTTCGACATCCTTAGCGTGGTACCCCTCACGTTTGAGGGGGGGCTTGGTTGGAGTGCGGTGGCGGGTATCCCTGCAAGTGCCTTTATGGCCTATGTGTTTTTGCAATGGTGGTCCTTTCGTCGCAGTGACGGGGGGGGCGAGTTTATTCAACGATTGGTAGCCGCCAAAAATGAAAATGAGGCCGAGAAAGCTGCCTGGTTTTTCAATATTTTGCACTATGTGATCCGTACCTGGCCTTGGATTATTGTGGCCCTGGCAGCGGTGGCAATTTATCCGGACTTGGCTGATCGCGAGCTGGGATATCCCAAACTAATGCTGGACTTTTTGCCACCTGTGTTGCTGGGACTGGTGGTTGCGTCACTGATTGCTGCTTTTATGAGTACGGTGTCAACCCTGATTAACTGGGGAGCTTCGTATCTGACCAATGACCTATATGGTCGGTTTATTAATCCAGGAGCTACCCAGACTGAATTGGTAAACGTGGGTCGAATCACATCGGTGCTTGTAACCGTTCTGGGGGCAACAGCAGCCTTTTTTGCCTCTGATGTGGCAACAGTCTTCCGGTTAGTCATTGCCATTGGCACCGGGCCTGGGCTAGTTCTAATTTTGCGTTGGTTTTGGTGGCGGATTAATGCGGCCGCTGAGCTGAGTTCTATGGTGACCGGGTTTGTAATTGGTCTGCTCACCAGTGTTTTAGACGTCGTTAGGATTTCCGATTTTGGGTTGCGGCTGCTAGTGACAGCAGGCATTACCACTGTGGTTTGGGTGACTGTCATGCTGCTCACCCCACCCGAATCCGACGAAACCCTGGATAACTTTTACCGCCGCGTACGGCCCGGTGGGCCGGGTTGGCGACGACAGCGACAGCGCACAGGTGTACGGCCCTTACAAAATCTGCGGCTAGAGCTGCAGCGGGTGATGGCAGCGCTGCTATTACTATTTGGGGCCATGTTTGCTGTGGGTGGTTTTTTATTACTCAAGTCCCTATTGGGTTGGTGCTCGCTCATCCTGGCCGTAGGCGGCTGGTGGTGCTTACGGCAGCTGCACCATCAGCCCATATCGCCAGTGCCCCGACCGGGTTTAGAGGATGATGACCTGTGGTAATAGCCTGCATGCAAGTGGCTTAGTTTCGCTGACAAAGAGACGTTACGATACTTAATAGAAACGGTTAATCTATCCAGCAGTTTCTGTTTATTCTTCGTTTTAGAGGCACACCGTTATGTCTATTTTTCGCTCCTATGTGATGCCGTTTGTCATTCTGATTGTGTTTCTTGTGGCAATGCTAGCGGTGAGTGCTCGAATCTGGCTACCCAGCGACATGATGGCCCCAGCTCCGATTGAGGGTGACGAGTTGGCCATGGCGGCCAAGGTAATGCTCAGTGGTTTCGGTGTCTAACTGGCCCCAGGGATATCAGCTGGTGCCAGGGTCTAGCTTGGACCGTGCCCGGCTGCTTACCACCATGGGTAACGCTTATATGGAGCTGGGGGCAACTCAGCTGGGCCACCTAGCTAAGACAGTCGAGATGTATCTTGCCGATTCGTCGACTCTGTGGTGGTTGGAGAAAGCGGATGTCTCTCGGGTTGGTTTTACAGCGAGTTCTGAGGCTCCCATTGGCTGCCTGTGGCTTGGCCAGTCGAGCAATCAACTGACAGGGGCGCTGCAGGCCTACGTTTACTTGATCTATGTAGCACCCACCCACCGTCGTCAGGGATTAGGGGTGAAGCTCATGGACCATGCCAAAGCTTGGGCTAGCGCTCAGGGCTATGACCAGCTCAGCCTCCAGGTCTTCACACACAATCAGGCTGCGCTCAAGCTTTACGAAAGCCTTGGTTATGCATCAACAGCAACGTTGCTTACCTTAGAGCTTTAGCTGATAAATGTAGAGGATATATGAGCCGTCTAGTGGGTTAGCGATAGTTTTGAAATTGCAATGCCACCGGCCAGTCTTCTTCTTTAATGAGTTGAATGGCGCTTTGTAGGTCATCTTTGGACTTGGCTGAGATGCGGACAGCATCGCCTTGGATAGAGGCCTGAACTTTTTTCAAATTATCGCGGATCATCTTGGAAATCTTTTTGGCGGTCTCTTGGCTAAGTCCCTTTTTTAATTCAATATCTTGGCGGATACGATTGCCGCTGGCCGCATCGATGTTGCCATAGTCAAAGATCTTCATCGACAGGTTGCGTTTAGCTGCCTTGGTTTGGATCAAGGTATGGACAGCCTCTAGGGTCATCTCACTGGCCGTTTCGATCGAAATGGTGGTTTCGCCCAGGTCTAACGTGGTTTTGGTGTCTTTGAGGTCATAGCGACTTTTGAGCTCACGGCGCACCTGGTCAAGGGCGTTGACTAGCTCCTGACGGTCAAAGTCACTGACCACATCAAAGGAATAGGAAGATGCCATGGTAAAGGGATGAGTCGTGGGGGTAGACGGTGCGGGCGGTAGACAGGCAGTACGCTACTGCAGCCAGAGCGTTTTGCAGCTCATTAAATACAGGCTAAAAATGCTAATGCTGCCAATGCCAAACATTAGCGATCGCAACGGTGCCACATTTAAAATATAAAACACAGAAAACAGTAACCGAGCCGTCAGATAGGCCACAACGGCCAACAGGGCTGCCCTACTATCTTGACCAGTCACATAGGCCATGGTCGCCGCCGGGGCGTAGAGTATAAACGACTCAAATGCATTCTGATGGGCCCAGTTAGCCCGCTTTGCATAGCCGGGCAGCTGATCCGAAAAAAAACGAGGTTGCGCAAACACCTCCATCTGATCTTCCATCGACTGGGCAAGTTTGACCCGTTCCGTGGCCACTACCAGGTAAGGTACATAGATCAAAAAAGCCGCAATGGGCAAGCTGTACAAAAAAATATTAGGAAGGGATAGTAAGCTCACAGATCACCCTGCATTAATCAAAATAAAATAGCGTTACAATCTTACGCTGTTCTTCCGCATCCTTACAGGTTTTCAACAGCGTCGTGCTGTCGTGGAACGCAAAGCAGATCAGCTGCTGGCAGCGCGAGATAATCTCCTGGTTACAAAGGGCACTGGCCTCGGCTAAGGCAAGGCTGTCATTGGCGGAATTTTCTACCAGATGCATCACCAAATCTAGCTGCTCCCGTGACTCGCGCGGCTGGCGTTCTAGGCTTTGGGGCAAAATGACCGTTAGCAAATTAGGGTCTGCTTTCATTGCCCCACGAATGGCTGCGGAGTTAGTCCCTGTTGCCCCAGATGTCAGTAGGCGATTGCCACCCAGCACCAATGCATAGCTCATCAGCTCAATCAACCGCAGATGGGTAATGGGCACATGGCGAGAACCCAAGATAGCAATACGCTTTGAGCTTGACTGCTGGATAGTAGCAAGCTCTTGCAAAAAATCGTCTACTTTAAGGGATTCGATGGGGGTATCAAGGGACTGACTCAAGGGTTTTATATAGTTTTAATGAAGGGACTGGCCAATTCTACCAAACCCTTGTCCCAAAGCTGGCTATCCTCGGCACCAACGCAGGTTTACACCGTGACCGCAGGTGACGACAAATTTAATTCATCCATCAGCCGCGCTACATCAAAGTAATTTTCCATCAGCAGTTGAATGCACTGTACTTTGATAGGTTCTTGCAAACGTACCTGCTGGAACGATTTCTCAATGATTTCAACCGTGGTCAGGGTGTCTAAATCAACCGATAAAATCGGTACCTCCAAATCCTGGGCACGGTTAACGATGTCAGGACGCGGCGCGATGTGTCCGGTTAAAACCAGGCACTGTGTAGAGGTCTCTAGGGCTGCAAGCTGAATATCAGCGCGATCTCCGCCTGTAATGACGGCCATGTTGTCAGCCCGTCGAAAATACTTTAGGGCCGAATTTACATTCATCGCCCCAATACTCAAACTCTGAACCATCAAATCCATACGTTCTTCGCAGCAGAGCACCTCAGCATTAAGCTGATGAACCAACTCTCCAACGCTGACGCTGCGCATGAGGGGAGTACTGGGTAAAATCCCTAAAACCGATATGCCGTGCCGCTCAAGGCAGGGTTTGACGTTAGTTGTAACGGCGTCAAGCTGTTCTGCCGGGACGTCGTTGATCAAAACTCCCATGAGCCGATCGCCTAGCTTTTGCTTGGCCGCCAGCAGCCCGTCAACGATCAGTACTGAATGGAACCTGGCCACTAACATAACCTGGGCCTCGGTCATTTGGGCAAGCTGCGGCAGCGAGAGACCAAATAGGGTGCCTTCTTCCAAATTGCCCGGACCTTCAATCAGCAGCAAATCTTCTCCCTGGCCCCCCAGGTACGTGGCCATTTGTTGCGGGTCAATGGCGGCGTTTTCTTCGGTGAGCTGATGTTCAATCGTCTTGGCATCCAGGGAGAGGAGGGTAGGACGCAGCCGCGATGGCGGTAGCTCTAAAATCTTGGAAATAAACCGAACATCTTCATCGATACCAGCTTCGTCGTCAGGGCACGTACCGACGGGCTTGGCGTAGGCAATATCAATGCCGCGATCCTGAAGCTGTAGGGCCAGCCCCGTTATGGTGGCCGACTTGCCGCTGTAGGGCTCGGTTGAACCAATCAGCAGGTGCTTTGAGGGATGAGGCACACTGTCACTCCTAACTACCAATAGGGCTGCCCTTTATTGTGCCATGGAGAGCAATTAGCTACTCGGAAAAACGTTAATTTTTGACGAAGTGTTTTAGGGATTCCTTAAAGCCGGGCTGGCGCGTTCTGGCCATTGGCGGCTAGGCATCCATCCTCAGCAGCCGACGATAAAACGTTTTAGAAAAATCAGGAGACCGTTTGAGACGAATAGCGGTCACTACATCGATGAGAAAATCCACAAACTCGAAGGTGGCCATGGTGATTTCGTAGGTGAGTTCGGCATCACTGTCGAACTGCATCTGGCAGCGCGTGAGGTCGGCTGGCAGCATCGATACATTCCAGGTGGCTAGAAACGCAATGCTCTCGCCCCCTTCAATCCTGCGTTCCCCCTCAAGGTTGCCACGCTTGTAGAGGCCGATGGCATAGGGCAGTGCTTTACGTTTATTGCCTTGATAATAGGGCATGTAAACACCGACATCTTGTTTAGGGGCGGGCTGAATGTCTGCAATAGGCATGGCGTTAAGCAGTAGTGTCCAGTCTTACGACATTATGAACGTGGATAAACAAAAGCGCCAAACTCTCGTTTGGTTGCAATCACTGGGTCTATGAATAGTTTCTGCTCATCGGCTCTGCTATTGCTGGCGCAGATCCTGATGATTTGGCCCGGTGAGCATTAGTGTACCCAGAGAACCCCTAACCCCGTGCATGGCCGGATCTTCTGTTTTGGCCAGAATACATATCCCAAAACAGTGCTGTGTAACAGATTTTAATAAGATATTAATAACCTGTAACCCTATGCTCAACTAAATGGAACCCATGGCGATTGAAGTAGTGCCTAATGTTTTACCTGATGATCTTTCAGAGGGACGTCGACTGAAAGCGTTGGCTGCTTTAGTGGGGTTGTGGGGCCTAACTGTGGTGCTGCACTGGGCCGCGTGGGGACAGTCGTTGGTTTGGGCCGTCACCGCGCTGGTGGCTGCCTATATGGTGCGCATTGCGATCGCAAATCCAGCCCATGCCGTTAGCCCCAATAAGCTAACCGTTCCAGATGTGCTGGCCGAGGCGGACTGCCCCCAGGTATCGCTGCTGGTGGCTGCCAAAAATGAAGCGGCTGTAATTGCCAATTTAGTTGACTCCCTGTGCACCTTGGACTATCCCCAAGATCGCTATGAGCTCTGGGTGATCGACGACAACAGCGACGACGGCACGGGTAACATTCTAGAGCGACTGACCCATAAGCATCCCCAGCTGACGGTGCTCCACCGAGGACCGGAGGCGACCGGGGGAAAGTCCGGAGCGCTCAATCTCGTCTGGCCAAGGGTTACGGGGGAGATTTTGGCGGTCTTTGATGCCGATGCCCAGGTCCCTAAAAACCTACTTCAGCGGGTGGTGCCGCTGTTTGCCAATGAGCGCACCGGGGCGATTCAAGTGCGGAAGTCCATTGTTAATAGCGAGGCTAATTTTTGGACCCAGGGTCAAGCGGCGGAAATGGCGTTGGATCGCTATTACCAAGAGCAGCGAGCCGCCCGCTGTGGCATCGGAGAGCTGCGGGGCAACGGCCAGTTTGTGCGGCACTCAGCCATTGCCCAGTGCGGCGGCTGGAATGAGCTGACCATTACCGATGACTTAGATCTGACGGTGCAGCTGCACCTACACCATTGGCACATTGGCTTTTTGGCCACACCCACCGTGGGAGAAGAAGGCGTCACCAGTGGTGTGGCGCTGTGGCACCAGCGAAATCGCTGGGCCGAGGGCGGCTACCAGCGTTATTTAGACTACTGGCGACTATTGCTGCGCAATCGATTGGGCTGGAATAAGTCCATCGATATGCTGGTGTATTGGATATTGCAGTACATGCTACCGATTGTGGCACTGCCGGATTTTGTCATTGCGATCGCCCTGCGCCAGCCCCCGGTGTTTGCCCCGTTAACTACTCTGGCCGTTGGTGTGTCCTACTGGGGAATGGCCATGGGCATTCGCCGGACTCAGAAAATTTCACTGCCGCTCGCCATGGTGCAAGCGGTCAAAGGCACCCTTTACATGACCCACTGGATTGTGGTGATGGCCTTTGCCACCACCCGGATGGCGGTACGACCCAAGCGTCTAAAGTGGGTCAAGACCATCCACGGTGGGGAAGCCGCCAGCGCGTAGTAACAACCTCCCTCCGTACTGAAAATCTCCCTTAATAAAGTCCTTGGGAGTCTAAAGAAACGTTGCGATACCTGTATTACAACGTTTCTTTAGACCATTTATCAACTCGATCCGTTAGCGTTGAGGCATACCCATCCATAGTTGGTTTTGCCCATGACACAGTTCACATTGCCGTTACCCAAACTTTCCCATCGTCAGTTTGCCTGGGATAGCGGCGTACTTTTTCTAGCTATCTTTTGGCTTGGCGGTAGCCTGATTCTTGATTTGGTGGTCATGCCCATGCTCTACATGAGCGGCATGATGACAGCCCCCGGTTTTGCGAGCGCAGGTTACAGCCTGTTTGAGCTGTTCAACCATGTCGAAATGCTGCTGTCCGGACTAATTTTGACCGGGGTGCTGGCCATGCGTCAACAGCCCGCTGAAGGGGCCATTGAGGTTAGTGGCAGTCGCAGTCGCTGGGCGCTAATGCTAGCCATTGGGCTGGTTGCGATCGCGCTGATCTACGCCTATGTCCTCACCCCTTACATGGGGGCGCTGGGCATCGCCCTCGACCTGCCCGGAATCATCCATATCGTACCGACCACCATGGGCTGGATGCACGGCGCCTACTGGCTGCTAGAGTCCACCAAGGTTTTGCTACTTGGATGCTTACTGAGCCTTTGCTACGGCGATATCGCTGCTCAATTTAGAGATCGCGCCTAGTACTAAAGGTCTCCATCGGGCCACAGCAGCCGTACGGCCATCAGCGCAAATCCAATGGCGGCAATCCCTTTTACAGTTTGCTCAGGGAGTATTTGCGCTGTCCCTTCCCCCAGCAAAACCCCTAAAAAACTGGCCAGCACCAGGGCTGCTGCTGTGCCAAAGAAGACGGCCTTGGGGGATGAGGAACTTCCCCCCAAGGCAATGGCAGCCAGCTGGCTTTTATCCCCTAGCTCCGATAGGAATACGGTAACAAAGCTGACCCCTAGTAGATTCCAGTCAAATGGCATCGCAGTTTTTAGGCATAGGGCTAAAGGGCAACCACATCAGCAACAAGACCCACCGAAATCACTAGCAGCAAAATCCCCGCGAGGATATCCAGGGTTTCAGGTGAAACCCGCTGTGCCAACCACTGACCCAAAAGCACCCCCATCAGGCTAGTGCCAATTAGCGCCGCTGCGGCTCCGATAAAAACCGTCACGGGCTTATGGGATTGGGCGCT
The DNA here is from genome assembly GCA_038748225.1 of Cyanobacteria bacterium P01_H01_bin.26. GTDB lineage: Bacteria > Cyanobacteriota > Cyanobacteriia > Phormidesmidales > Phormidesmidaceae > Leptothoe. The sequence goes on from JBCDJC010000056.1 coordinate 24,411, forward strand.
AATTAGCAGCGTGGCTACCTGGGTTTTATCGCCTAGCTCGGCTAGAAAAATAGTAATAAATGTGGAGAGAAAAACGCCCAAAAAGCTTGCTTTTGCAGTTCTCAAATCAGATGCTGCGCCGGTAGAGCGATCGCCGTCTACAGACAGCTTAGGTGGAGAGGTCATCATGGACGGACTTTTCATATTTCTTTCATTATCTGCCAGAAAGCGTCCAAGAGCAAGGGTTATGGCTGGCTCCCATTAGCTATCGCTGTCAATCGCAGCTGCAAACCGCGCCATCTCCTGACTCGCTGGGCCATAAACGCCGCTAATTTGCTCCTCACAGCAGTCGATGGCGAAGTCGTTGAGTTCGGTGCTGTCAATGCCAAACATCTGCTCAAACGTATCGGCCTGCACTCGGCAAAAGCTGGGGCGTTGCTCATAGATTTTGCACAGACGCTGCTCGGTATCGTAGTTGATGCACCAGCCGTCTGGCCCGACTAATCCCTGATAAATTTCTAGCTGCTCTGGAGTGAGGTAGTCAGCTAATTCCGGCCGGTCCGACGGGGTGAGATTGCAGCAGGCACCGCAGTTTTTTACACATTGCCAGGTGGCCATGTTGTCTGTCCTTGTGGGGAATGGATTTGCTTTACCAGGATAAGGGGTCAAGGAAGCTCAGGGAGTGGGAATTAAGGCAGACCTTTTGGTCAAGGTTTTTGGAATTTTGTAAACTTCCTTAAAATTGGTGGGATCGAACCAGGTAGAATGACGATGCGCTTGGGCGCGAAAAGGTCACCGTTATTTGGTCATCGGAGGTTCAATGGGTCTTCTGGGTTTCTTGGGTCTGGGTTTTCTCAGCAGTATTGATTTTCTGGTAGTGGCTCAGCTCACTGTCTTAGCGATGGTGGTTATTTCGGGTCCCGCGATCGTATTTTTACTGGTGGCCCGGGGCGGCGATCTTTAAAGTCACAAGAACCTCGGTTTTTAGCGGCTCCTGAATCTTAGAATTCGGGTGGGTCTTCAAAACCGGGGTTCTTGCCGATTAAAGCCGCTGACGTAGGATAAATTCTGCGATCGCAAGATCCATCGGGGTAGTCACCTTTAAATTGGTTTCTTCCCCCTCCACAATGTTTACAGCCAGACCA
>JBCDJC010000057.1:0-25349 GCA_038748225.1 Cyanobacteria bacterium P01_H01_bin.26
AAATTGAATTGAGCTGTGGATACTGACGCCACCTTTGGGTGTCTGGTGGCTATTGGCATGGCTGAAACCCTTACGGTGAAAGGGTGTGTAGGGGTGTGTAGGGGTATGTGTAGGACTTATTTCCAACCCCTACACGCTGAACCTCCCTCGGTGAAAGGGTTGTGTAGGGCGTGAAGGGGTGTGTAGGACTTTCCTATAGTCCCAGGTATACAGAAAAAAATAAAAAATTGAATTGACCTACTTTTGTACTACCCCGGTCATATCCGCAACCAATTCGCAACCAATAGGACGCTAAAAACCCTATTCTTTCGTACAAATTCGGATAGTACATACCCAAAATGAAGCGCTAATCCACAGAGCCCAGATACAACAAAACCCCCCATTTCTGGGAGGTTTCAGTCAATCGGAGCGGCGGGATTTGAACCCACGACCCCTACTACCCCAAAGTAGTGCGCTACCAAGCTGCGCTACGCCCCGATGCGTCATAAACGCTAGACGAGTATAGCACAGGCCGACTATTCCTATGTGCTGTACCGTCGAATGCACGATCAGGTCTGGAAGCTCTTATGCCAGAAAGCTGAGTTTCAGAGCCCTATTTAAGTTGCTGTTTTAGACAGCACACAGAGGAAAGTGTCTAGCGAAAGTTGTCAGGATTTAAGGGCTGACCAGACTGATTTAGGTAGACGCCAGTTCCCCCGTCTGCTGGGTCTAGATAGGGCTTTAGGTAGATCCCATTGGAGGGGCGTCGAGCGGACTGACTGTCTAAAATCTCACCGACGGTACCTAAAAGCTCATTGTTTAGTGTGCCACTGCCTAGTAGGTCGATGTTAGGCAGGCTAGTACCGCCAACAAAGGTATTGACAGCACTGGTATCTGTCCCGGCATCAGCTAACGTGATGTTAGAGAAGACAGCATCGCGGGTAGCCACCGGGTCTTGTCCGGGGGGGACTGTAAATACAATGCGGCAGGCGTCTAAATTCTCTTCGGTCATAGCGCAGACGGTATTGTAGCCGTTTTCAATGTCGGTACGTAACTCCACTAGGCCGTCGGGGCGATACTCTTCCAATCTGGCACTGATGGTTTCACAGCGCAATTCGGGTGTCCAGCCACCTCCCATTTCTGTCGGGACGGCCCAGGGGTATGCCTGTCCTGGCTCACTCTGGGGGCGATACATGACCGTGTATTCACCGTCTTGAATTTCACAGGTAAAGCGTGAGCTAGCAGGCTCAGGAGCCTCTTCACCATCGCTGGCTAGGGCCACACCGGCCCCAAGGATAGGCCCCAAGGTAATACTGAGGGCAAGTACAGTGATGTTACCTACGGATAGAGTGGTGGGGAGAAATCTTTGATAGGTCTGGGGCGATATCCAACCCATGGTCAACTCCTTGCAAAAAATTAGGTCATAGTCTCGTTATTGAGGCTAACGTAGGGTCGCAAATGGGATATCTGGTGGGTACCAGTGCGTCAACTGACCCCAATACTTGAGGCTGGGTGGTCACACTATCCGTGGCAGTGTTTGAACTTTTTGCCGCTACCGCACCAGCAGGGCTGATTTCGCTTTGGTAAGATTGGCGGCAGCTGTTCGCCATCGAGATAAAACCAGCGGCCATTTTCTTTGACAAATTTTGAGCGTTCATGGAGCTGTCCCCATACCGGCTGGCTATGGACCGCTACAAATTCCACATGACCGACGGTGTCATTCTGACCTCCCTGGTGGGCGCTTATCACTGTAAGCGCTTCCCAGACAGTGGACTTAGTGCTTTTAATCAGGTTAATGCGGTCGTCAAACTGGCGCTTTGATGGGTGGCGGGTAGACACGAGATAGTCCACCTTGCTTTTGCTGTAAGCGACGTATCGCGATCGCATTAATGCCTCAGCCGTTGGAGCCACCACCTCGTTAGTCAGGTAGGGCTGGCAGCAGGTGGCAAACAGCTGATGGCTACCGCAGGGGCAGAGCAATGGGGACATGCAGTGTTTCCCCTAATCCATCTCCAGGCTATCGACGCTCAAGGGTACTAGCTCATGGTCGGTAGTAAACGCCATCCACATCTCCTCTTCGGGTTCAATGGTGACCCCAGTTAGGGCACAGCGTTCGCGGCGTTGGGCTTCGGCGGCCATAACCACTCGGATCTGCTGGCGCTGTATTTGGAAACCAGGATCGTCGGAATGCTGGCGCACGTAGTCCCACAGCACTTCTCGCACTAGCGACTGATAGCCGCGACTGCCTGCCAGGGTTTTGAGCTTGTCGATGAGCTCCCGTTCAAAACGGATGCTGGTGACTTGCATATCGGTGGTGGGCAGCTTGGTATTTAGGCTCATTAATCGGGTGGTGAAATGGGTGGACATTACTCATGCTACACCCGTAATACAGAAAAGTTTGAAAATGACATCCAAAATTAGCAACTAAACTATGAATTCATGTTTTCTATGCCAAGTTTTGTCTGTCTTTACACAGCGTTAAAGCGACAGGAATTAACTATACTATAACTACATTGCCTTTGGACATTATCACCATGTTTAGGAAGTAGGACGGGTTGTGAACTGGTCGCTTACCCCAGCCACTACAGGATATCGGTTTGGTGCGTGCGATCGCATCCAAATCCATCTGCCCCACTCTAGCGGCAGTCTGCCCATCTGTGCAACCAAACGCTCTGCCCACAGTGGGGATCCTTGAGAAAAGCTAGGCTGATCAATAGAAATTGCCGATTATCAATAAAGCGGTTTTTAGCCTATTTCAATTAGTTTATTAATCAAAAAAGATTGTTGTTAATATTTGTCAACGTCAATTAAACCAATAAAAATTGCTCTAGAAACCCTAGCCAGTATCACGGAATTATCCCTATTTTCCCTGTAACTATTAGGCGTCCCATTTGCGAAGATCTCCATAGAAAGCCTTATCCCCCATTAAAATTTACCGAGGGCCGTGGGTAAAGGATTTTACATGGGCTGAGCTAATAAAGTCCGGTCGTTCTAACCTACCCATTGCAAAAAAATGGCACCTTTTTTGTAGTCGACATTGGCAATGTGCAGCAATACTTACTGTCACGTCGCAGCCAAATGATTAACCTTGGGATACGGGATGATCGAGCTATAGGCTCACCGCCGATACGGTCTAGGGTCCAGATATGGCTACCTTAGCCGATTTCAGCGGTCAGGCCACCCTGGTGGGCTTTGGAATTCAGCCACGACTGCTCCATATTAATATCAACAATTGACTATATCTAATTTAATTTGTCCATTCGCTTACAGGGATCGCCATGACTACTAATCGGCAAGTTCCTTATCTCATGGGGGATCACAAAAAGCAGTCCTACTCGGGGCGTCTGCACCAGCGATTATATGCAGCGATGCAAGACGGTACCGAGGTTCAGGTGCGTCTGCCTTGGGGGGGATTAAGCGGTGTTCCGGTCTATCTTGACGATACCTGCGTTGAAATCGTTTACGTTCACGTATACGAGCCTGAAGATGACGATGAGCCCGACGATGAGGTGTCGCGTCGCACGGTATGGCTGGTACGTCTAGAAGAAATCAGCGCCGTTTCCTTTGTTAGTGAAAGCTGGTCCAAAGAGCGTCTAGAAAAGCTGTTTAGGCCTGATAGAAAGCCAGAAAATAGGTCGGTCCACGATATCGGCCCTGAAGAGTCCGTGGATTGATCTATTGATTAATCCAACCTATTGATGCGCCCCAACCCTGGGACAGCGGATGGCTGATTGGTATCAGTCATCCGCTGCTAGATCAAACTGAAATTTGCGGGTTACCCAGCCCTTGGCCCGCCGCACCGCTTCGCTGCGACTGTGGGCTTTGGGGACAGCCACGGCACTACCCGTTGCATAGTCTATCCAGGCCGTATAGATCGTCGTACCCAAATAGGTGTCGCTGGTAATCTGAATCGTCACGCCGCGATAGGGGAAGGCAAAGACGGTATTAATATAGTCGGGGTCAGCGATGTGCATAGGTATGGCAAAGTGACCTGATAGCTGTTGTGAATAGTTCCATTCAGCCCCTGTCATGGCGATTGAAATTGTCCGTTGCGAACTTCCAGCCCATGGCTTAGCCATTCGCACCATTCGCGAAACCGTATTTGTGGCCGAGCAGGGTGTTCCCTTGGCACTTGAAATGGACGATCGCGATCTCATCTGTATCCATGTGCTAGCCCTAGTCGATGGTTGTCCTGCTGGCACGGCCCGTCTAGATATCCTAAAGCAAGGAAAGATAGGACGTCTTGCCGTCCTACCCACCTTTCGACGCCAGCGGGTAGGTTGGCAAATTATGCAAGAACTCGAAGCCATTGGCTACGAACATCAGCTGCCCCATCTGTGGTGCCACGCGCAAAAGACGGCTGTAGCTTTTTATCAATCGATTGGCTATGGGGCCACTGGTCCTGATTTCTTAGAAGCCGGTATCGTGCACTGCAAAATGCAGAAAATCCTCAGGAGCCAGTAGCCCGCTGGCCCTAGGTATAAAGATCGGCTACATACTCTCCATAGCCGTTATAGAGGAGCGTATCCACCTTTTGCCAGTCCCAGGCTTCTCCTTCCCCCACCAAACGCTCACGCTTTTGCGACCAGCGAGGGTGAGGTACATCCGGTTCCACATTGGCCTCAAATTTATACTCGTTGGGTGAAATCGTATTCCAGTAGGTGGAGGGCTGCTCTGCCAAAAACTTGATTTTGACAATGGATTTAGCGCTCTTAAAGCCGTACTTCCAAGGCACCACCATACGAATCGGTGCGCCGTGCTGTTTGGGCATGGTGCGACCGTAGATCCCCACGGCAAAAAAAGCCAGTTCATTGGCCATCTCGTCAACGCGTAGCCCCTCATGGTAAGGCCAGGGCAAATTTGAGAGCGAGATCGCCGGTCCCGCCATAATTTTTTCGTCGTAAAACGACTCAAAGCGGACAAACTTAGCTGCCGAGGTGGGTTCTACTTCCTCTAGCAGCTTGTGCATGGGAAATCCCAGCCAGGGAACCACCATCGCCCAGGCCTCCACACAGCGAAAGCGGTAAATCCGTTCTTCTAGGGGGAACCGATTGTAAAGATCGTCTAGGTCGTAAGTCTTTGGATTTTTCACCAGGCCAGAAACCTCCAGCGCCCATGGGTCTGTCGGTAGCTTTTGGGCTTCGGACCAGATATTTTTGGTTAAGCCAAACTCATAAAAGTTGTTGTAGCGACTGGCAAAGATCTGATCGCTCACAGGACGGCCCGCATCGGTAAAAGCCGGGTTTTGGGTAAAATCGCTAATGGGTTTACCTAGGGTGCTATTGAGGGCCGCTGCCCCCTTTTCCGTCAGGGGACGGCCGTAGCAGCTAGCCGCGGCAAACCCCACACCAGCCCCCGCTAGTTTTTTCAAAAATCGTCGACGGTTGAGAAAGGCAGCCTCTGAGGTGGCTAGTTGCTCGGGTAGCTGCCAGTCTGGACGGATGTGAATAAAGCTCATGACGCGGCAACAGGGGATGCAGGATGGCAAGTACAGCTGACACCTTAACGTATCCACCTGAGCGGTAAATGAGCAGAAACTGAATAACAGAAATAGGCGAACCGCACTGTGGCACAATTAAACCTAGTCCTTAAAATAGTTTGCGTTTAAGAAGCCCTGTGAGTACTGCTACCCCTACCCAGCGTGCCGTTTTTCCTTTTACTGCGGTAATCGGCCAGACAGATATGAAGCTCGCCCTAATCTTGAACGTCATTGATCCCAAGATCGGCGGGGTGATGATCATGGGCGATCGCGGTACGGGCAAGTCCACGACGATTCGTGCCCTGGCGGACCTGCTGCCGGAGATCGCTGTGGTAGAGAACGATCCGTTTAATCGCGCCCCCAGCGATCCTGAGGTTATACGCGACTTTAACGGTGAGGCTATCCCAGAAGGGAAAATCAAAGTCCCCATGGTGGATCTGCCCCTGGGGGCAACCGAAGACCGCGTTTGCGGCACCATCGATATTGAAAAAGCCCTGTCCGAAGGTGTGAAAGCATTTGAACCCGGTCTCCTAGCCAAGGCCAACCGGGGGCTGCTGTACGTAGACGAAGTTAACCTGCTCGATGACCACCTGGTGGATGTGCTCCTAGACTCGGCTGCCTCGGGGCGTAATACGGTAGAGCGTGAGGGGATTTCCATTCGTCACCCGGCACAGTTTGTCCTGATTGGCTCCGGCAACCCGGAAGAAGGAGAGCTGCGACCTCAGCTACTGGATCGCTTTGGTATGCACGCTGAGATTCGCACCGTTAAGGACCCAGCGCAGCGGGTACAGATTGTGGAGCAGCGTTCTGAATTTGACCAAGACCCGGATGCCTTTTTGGCCAAGTACCAAGCTGAGCAAACTGCCCTACAGGAGAAGATTGTTAGCGCTCAGCAGCGACTAAAGGATGTCACCATCGATCATGAGTATCGGGTACAAATTTCCCAGGTATGTTCTGAGCTAGATGTGGATGGTCTGCGGGGGGATATTGTTTCCAATCGTGCGGCAAAAGCCCTAACCGCCTACGAAGGGCGCACTGAGGTAACCCTTGCCGATATCCAAACCGTCATTGCCCTGTGTCTGCGTCACCGTCTGCGCAAAGATCCCCTGGAGTCAATTGACTCTGGCTACAAGGTTGAAAAAACCTTTGGCACTGTATTTGGCGTTACGATTGCGGACCCATCTGCCAATGGTCGCACCCCTGTAGGTGCCCGGTAAATGCGCAAACGCATTCTGGGATTGGACCCCGGCTTAGCGATTTTGGGATTTGGCATTCTTGAATATGATCCGGCCACCACCCGCGATCTAAAACCCGATCTCGAGGTGGTCGATTTTGGCATTATTGAAACTCCAGCCGGGACAGAGGTTGGTTCACGGCTGTGCACTATTTACGACGATCTCAATAGCGTTATTGAAACCTATCATCCCGATTCTGTTTCCATCGAAAAACTGTTTTTTTATCGCATGGGCAATACCATTTTGGTGGCCCAGGCTAGGGGGGTGGTGATGCTGGTGTTAGCACAGCATCAGCTGCCCTTTTTGGAATTTACCCCGGCTCAGATTAAACAGGCGCTGACGGGTTACGGCAACGCTGACAAAAAAGACGTTCAAGAAGCGGTGCAGCGCGAACTCAAGCTAGAGAAAATTCCCCGCCCTGATGATGCGGCTGATGCCCTGGCCGTGGCGATGACGGGGTGGTTTAATTTGGATTGAGATAACAAAACAATCTCTGAATTATTGGGACATCCACGTGCCTGAATTATCGGGGCATCCACGAGGGAGTGCCCCTACGGATTTTGGTGGTGGGTCTACGATGAAGAGCGCATTTTGTCGGACCATATGCGGGTGGGTAATCCCCAGATATGGATAAAGCCTTCGGCGGCTTTGTGGTCAAACTTGTCGTCTGCGCCGTAGGTGGCGAGCTCCTCGGTGTAGAGGGCGTTATCGGACTTGCGACCGACAACAGTGGCATTGCCCTTGAACAGCTTTAGGCGAATGGTGCCAGAGACCCGTTCCTGGGTCTGCTCAATAAAGGCATCGAGGGCTGCTTTGAGGGGACTAAACCAGAGACCGTTGTACACTAGCTCGCTATAGGTTTGTTCGATACCGCGTTTATATTGGGTGACATTGGCATTGAGGGTGAGACTTTCGAGATCGCGGTGGGCGGCGATTAGCACCAGCAGAGCCGGGGTTTCGTAGATTTCACGAGACTTGATGCCGACAACTCGATTTTCAAGAATATCGAGGCGACCAATGCCGTGGGCGCCGGCCAGATTATTGAGCTGGGTAATCAGTTCCACAGGCCCCAGGGTATTGCCATTAATTTTGGTGGGAATGCCCTGCTCAAAGTCAATTTCAATATACTCAGGTTGATCCGGGGTGTCGGCAATGGCTGTGGTCAAGGCGTAGACTTCTTCGGGGGGTTCTGCCCAGGGGTCTTCGAGGATGCTGGCCTCGACGCTGCGACCCAGCAGATTGCGGTCAATGCTGTAGGGGGAGGACTTTTTGACGGGGAAGGTGAGGCCAAACTGTTCGCCATAGGCAATGGCTTCTTCGCGACTCATGCCCCATTCGCGGGCGGGGGCGAGCACCTTGAGTTTGGGATTGAGACCTGCGATCGCAACATCAAACCGGACCTGATCGTTGCCTTTCCCCGTACAGCCGTGGGCTACTGCATCCGCGCCGTACTTTTCTGCGGCCGCCACCAGGGCCTTGGCAATCAGCGGTCGAGCCAGGGCCGTGGACAGGGGGTAGCGATCTTCGTACATGGCATTGGCCTTGATTGCCGGAAAGGCATAGTCCGTTACGAAGGTTTCCGTCACATCCACCACCAGCGATTCCATCACCCCTGCCTTGAGCGCCTTTTGCTGAATGGGGCCGAGTTCCTCGCCTTGCCCTAGATCCGCCGCCAGCGTGATCACCTCTTTGACGCCAAATTCATTTTTTAAGTACGGTATGCACACAGTAGTATCCACACCACCAGAATAGGCAAGTACAACCCGTTCAGCCCGACCCATAATTGATTTCCGATTAAACTACAAACCTATATAGTACGGCAGTGTTTCGAGGGGAACACAGCTGCCCTCAAGATTGTCTGGCCAGCCCGCTATTATGGAGGGCATTCCCCCTAAGCGCCTATCCATGTTTTTTAGCGTTGTTATTCCGACCTACAACCGTAAACCCATTTTAGAAAAATGCCTGCGAGCCATGGAACAGCAGGTGTTGCGCGCCGATACCCAGGTGGAAAACTATGAAATTGTGGTGGTGGATGACGGCTCCACCGATGGCACGGTGGAATGGTTAAACGCTGAGAATTTTCCCCATGTAACGCTGTATGAGCAAAACCACAAAGGGGCAGCCGTTGCCCGCAACCTCGGTGTGGAGAGGGCTGTGGGGGACACAATTATTTTTATCGATAGCGATCTGGTGGTTTTAGACGGGTTTTTACAGCACCATGCCGATGCCCTGACAAACCACTACACCAGCCAGGGTAACGACCGGGTGTTTACCTATGGGCGGGTGGTGAATACCTGCAACTTTGACGACCCCACGTCAGAACCCTTTAAGGTGACGGACTACTCCCAGGCGTTTTTTGCGACGGGGAATGTTGCGATCGCAAAGCACTGGCTAATCGAAGCCGGACTCTTCGATGTGCAGTTTACCCAATACGGTTGGGAGGATCTAGAGCTGGGTGTCCGCCTCAAAAACCTGGGTCTCACACTGATTAAATGCCCAGAAGCCGTCGGCTATCACTGGCATCCCCCCTTTAGCCTTGACGACCTGCCCCGGCTGATCGATGTCGAAATTCAGCGCGCCCGCATGGGGGTAGTTTTCTACCAAAAGCATCCCACCCTCAATGTGCGCATGATGATCCAGATGACCTGGCTGCACCGGGTACTTTGGGGGCTACTATCCCTGGGCGGTTTACTCAATGAGCGCACCCTCAAACCCCTGCTGCAGTGGCTAATCGATCAGGGACGGCCTCAGCTATCCCTGGAGATCGCCCGCATTTTTCTTAACTGGTACAACGTCAATGCCGTCCATGCCGCCTACCGAGAGCAGCCCTAGCGTTGCAGATGTACCCCTGGGGGTGAGGCTCCAGCGATTGACACCGTCTATCATCGAAACAGTCCTTCTAAACCCCTACGCCATCCGTAATAACCGTCACAGCCTGTCAACTCCAAGATCAAATCGGTGGCTATAACCAGTATTTACACCCTAGACGCCCCCTAGACATTGCCCTAACTTTGATCATTTTAAGGGTTTTGTACCCATCACTACATCAGTTCACCCTTGCACTGGTTAGCGTGATATGAAACCAAATTATTAATAAATATATATATGGCACCCATCTCTCACTCCACGTATTATGCAATCTGATAACGTCCAACTATTTCGCATGCTGATTGAAGCTGGTGCTCAGCCGGGGGAAGACTTCTCCTACGACCTTGCCCAGGGCACCTGTCACATCAATGAGCGCGGCTTTATTTTGCTGCAAACCGCCTTTCCTGACATCAACTGGCATGGGATCGCCAGTGTGGTTGAGCGGGATTTAGAAGGCCCCGTAAAAATGCTCAACCAGCATCTGGGAGTTGATTTTTCCGCAGCCGTTGTCCAGAGACTGCAGCAACGCCTTGGGCAGCTATCCACCAATGAAGCCGCTTGGTATGTCCATCAGGTACTAGGCGGTGTGGAGCAGCGCACCGGTATCGCCCTCTATCAGATTATTCAGCGGGATTTGTCCGCAGAGACCTGTCAGCAGCTCGACCAGCTACTCAAGCTGGCACCCATGACCCCCTGCAATTTGTGGATAGAAGATCTGGTACTCGCAGCGGGTGGCTCAGCCAACGATATCGAATACGACAGTGATGAGGTTTTACTGAGCGAAGCCGGTGTCAATCTTCTAACCCAGGTGTGGACAGGGGACCTGGAAGTTCAAGACGAGCTAGCTGCCTAGAAGGTATTAGCTGTCTAGGCCCAGCGGGGATAGTCAACATCGACTACCACCATCGCCCCTGTAATATCCGCAGAAATATCACAGGCGAGATAGAGCGCCGCCCTGGCAATGGCTTGAGCCGCGCTTTTATCTCGCTTGGACATGCGAAATACTCGGTGGGCTAGGGCGACATGGGGAGTGAATTGTGTGGCGCCACGGATAGCGATATGGGGCCAAATCAGATTGGCACGAACGCCCAAGCTTGTTGCACCCTCAGCCATATCACGGGTCATGGCTATCATCCATCGACGATTGGTCCCTTCTAACAAATGCATCCCTTTGTAGGGATAGGGCACGATGTTAATAATTGAGCCCGTGGGTGAACGCCTCAAAAATGGCAGAGCGTATTGGCTAAATAGGAACGCCCCGTGCAAACTCAGCTCAACAATCCGCTCCCACGATGCAGTGGTGAGGTCCAGCACTAAAGCAGCGTCACCCAGACGATCAAAGCTGGCATTGTTACATAAAATATCAACCCGGCCAAAGGTGGCTATGGTTTCATGGATCACCGCTTCCACATCATCGGGGGCAGACACATCCACCAGGCAAAACTTTGCCTTGCCCCCGGCCAGCTCCAGCTGATGCACCGTGGCATTGCCCTGGGTGCGATTGGCACCACACAGCATGACACTAGCCCCATGGAGGGCAAACACACTGGCCAACCGGCGACCAACGCGACAGTCTCCTGCTGTAATCAGGGCAGTCCGATTCTGAAGCAGCATCGTTACTCCACGCGAGTAGATTTAGTTTACTATCCTGCTGCTCGCCTAAAAGGCACATCCTGTCGGTAAGGGCTCTACGGTTTCTAAGCTGGGCAGGGGGTCCGCCATGGGTTTAAACCCAGCTTCTACCGTTCCACCTAAAACCTGACCGCCGTAGTGACTTTGAATGCCCCCCATGTGCGCCCGGATGACAACGGCCTGCTGTGGGGTAATTGGGACGGGACCACCACTGCGGGTAAAGGGCTGCTCGCTTGTATGGCTGTGGGCCAAGATCCGACGGTAGAGCAGTTCACCGGTCTCGATATCAGCCACTTCCCACCAATCCGCATATTGTTCACAACCGGTATCAGCGCTGCTAATGGTCACCGCAAAGGTGTAGTTACCCGCCTCACCCGTGACGGCCACTGAAACCAAATCGGCCACAGGCAGGTCAGCCGGATTGGTCGAGACCGGATCTACAACGGGCTCAGTGACAGGAACGGGCTCGGTGACAGGTTCAGCAACGGCCTCAGGTACTGAGGTATATGGGCCCCCAGCGGTGTCCGGCGAGGTATTACAGGCCGCTAGCAGCAATAGCAATAAATATAAAAATCTACGCATTTGTTTGGGCGTGGGTTTAAGCCGCGGCTTGGTCTAAACTGCCGCTGCGACGGGTGCCTTGGTTAGGATGTCTACTCCCTCTTTGGTAACCACCACCGTGTGCTCAAACTGAGCTGTCAGCATGCGGTCTTTGGTAACGGCCGTCCAGCCGTCGGGCAGCAGCTCCACATCGTAGCCACCCACGTTGATCATCGGTTCAATGGTAAAGACCATGCCGGGGGACAGTTTTTTGCCCTTGCCCGCCGTGCCATAGTGGGGAATCTGCGGTTCGGTGTGGAAAATGCGATGCACGCCGTGGCCGACAAAATCCCGCACAACAGAAAAGCCTTCCCCCTCGGCATAGGTTTGAATGGCCGCGCCAATATCACCGATGCGAGCACCGGGCTTAACAGCCTGAATGCCGCGGTACATGCTCTCTTGGGTCACCTCTACTAGCCTGCGTGCTTGGGGTGAGACATTTCCTACCAAAAATGTGCGAGAGGTATCACCGTGATAGCCATTTAAGATCGGGGTGACATCGATATTGATAATGTCACCATCTCGCAAGATTTGCCTGGCATTGGGGATGCCGTGGCACACCACCTCGTTGACGCTGGTACAGATAGATTTGGGAAATGGATCGATGCCCTCGCCACCGGGATATCCCAAAGGAGCACTTTTAGCACCGTGGGACTTCGTCCAACGTTCTGCTTCGTCGTTTAGCTCCAGGGTGCTAACACCGGGTTTGACCATTGGCTCCAGGTGATCTAAAAGACGAGCGGCCAGCTGACAGGCCTTGCGCATCTGTTCGATTTCCCGTTTTGATAGCCGAATGATTCCTTTGAAAGCAGCGTCCACGATGTTTCTATGGGGTTTAGTTAGGGTTTGTATAGGTAGTTGTCGTCTGGGGGCAAATTGCCACCTACATCACTCTAACGCTATTGCCATCCTCTCGCCGATAGATTAAGAGAAATTTGATTTGATAATTCTGTGTACTTGGGCACGCACCTGTCCACCATCGACCTACTGTGCTAGATCTAGGGCACTGTCTAGGGACTGGGGAGCTGGATCGGTCTATGCGCTTTGGTGCGGTGTGTATTGTCTGTTTATTTATAGGAATTGAGCTATTTAACTGGGTGAGCGGCCTCCACTGGCTGGCTGAGTTTTCGCGCCCCCTGGCAATTTTGGGTGGTTTGGGTCTTGCGATCGCAAGCCACCCCACGCCAGCCCCGGTCTCCCACCCAAGTTCCGAACCCCTGCCCGACTGCTCCCCGAGCGAGCCCTCCCCACCACCGGCGGTCGACCTGCCGCCGGAGTCCACCATTTCCTTTACCATCCACAAAAACGTTCGTCCCTAGCCGGTTCCAGGGATTTTGCTCAGTTGCCCTTGGGGGCCTGCAGCTGTCCCACCGCCCCAGTCACCAGACGGCGGGGTGTAATTCGATTAGTAAATACCAGCAGCCGATTAAAAAAGCCGTGTACCGCCACGACCTGATTGCGTTCTAGGGCGTCATAGCCAAATTGGGCAACCTCAGCGGCCTCGGGCAGCTTTAGCGTCTTAAAAAAGTTCACATCCAGATTAGCTTGAGCTTGAAAGTCCGTCCCTCGGGTGGGGCCAGGGCACAGCACCGTCGCTGTAATGCCCGTGTCTTGCAGTTCGTAGCCAAGGGCCTCGGTAAACGACATGACATAGGACTTACTGGCATAGTAGGTCGCCATAAAGGGACCCGGCTGAAATGCCGCCGTCGAAGCCACGTTGAGGATTTTACCCCGGCCCCGCTCCAGCATTGGGGGCAAAAATAGCCGACACAGGTGGGTCAGGGTCACCATATTGAGCTGTAGCAGGGCGCTTTGGTTGGCCCAGTCGCTGGTGGCAACGGGGCCATAGGCACCAACGCCAGCATTGTTGACCAGTACATCCACCGTTAGCTGGCTCTGGTGCACCTGCTGCTGCAGGGCCAGGGGGGCGTCGGGCTGGCTAAGGTCGTAGCTAAAGACAGAGACCTGCCCGCCATGGGCCTCAGTCAGCTCGGTTTGAATCCGCTGTAGCTTTTCAGTGCTGCGGGCCACCAAGATCAGATCGTATTGGTTGGCTGCAAATACCTTGGCCAGCTCGTAACCAATACCACCAGACGCGCCCGTAATCAGTGCTGTTTTTGCCATAGTTTTTAATCGCTCTACCTAGGGTTAACCATATCTCCCCTTACGGTCAACCGATCCAAGGAGTAGGGTTCTCTCCCCCCGGTTCTCTCTTAAGTTAGCGCCACCTTCGGCAAGCCCTAATCGCCGGTAGGGTTCTCTCCCCTGGGTGTGCTCAGTCCCGTGCGGCATCATGGTGACTGTAAGGCAAACGCAGGCATACAGCCGGATAGAAAACTCTCTCTCCTCTGCCTGCATCAACACAATCGCGAACTGAGGAAACAACACATGATCGTACGCTACTGGCAACCATTCCAAGAGATTGAAACCATCAAGCAACAGCTTGATTCTATTTTTGAAGATCTGACCCCTGCTACAACAACAGATTGGATACCGGCCGTGGATCTAGTCGATGCGGGTGACAACTATGTTCTAGAGGTGGTGCTACCGGGGCTTAACGCCGACGATATCAACATCGAAGCCAGCCGTAAGAGCATCACCCTCTCCGGTGAGCGTACCGCCACTGAGTTGGGGGAAGGCCAGCAGGAGCTCCGTCGCGAGCGCCGCTATGGTCGCTTTCATCGGGCGGTCAATCTGCCCGTGGCCATTGACCATGAGCAGGTCAGCGCCGACTATGCCAACGGCATTCTGACCTTGAATGTGCCCAAGGCAGCTGAGCTGCGTAACCAGGTGGTTAAGGTCAACGTTGCCCCTGCTGCCTAATGGCGATGCTGGCGTGATCAGTTGGGAATACCTGATTGCGCCTGCCGCCTGGCTATTGCTGTAACTCTTTTCTAATTCTCCTAATTTGGCCATGGCGGCAGGGATATCCCTGCCGCTTTTTTTTGCTGGCTGCTGGGGGGAGACCGGCTATGCCGCTTGGGCTATTCGCGTTTAAGCTGGATAGTACGTGCGAGTAAGTCCTTTTAGAAATTCAACGGCTATGAGCAGTTCAGACCTGACCAATAGCTATGCTGCGCCCGATCGGGCCGTCCCCAACATTGGCCTGTGGCCCATGTTGCGCTTGGGGGTTTTTAACATGGGTCTCGGGATTATGTCGCTGCTTACCCTGGGGGTGCTCAACCGCGTCATGATCGACGAACTCAGGGTGCCTGCCCTGGTGGCGGCAGGTGCGATCGCAGTGCATCAGTTTATGGCCCCGGCCCGGGTATGGATTGGCCAGATGTCAGATGCTAAACCCCTGTTTGGCTACCACCGCAGTGGCTATATCTGGCTGGGGATAGTCTCCATGGCCATAACGGCCTTTATCGCCGTGCAGATTGTCTGGCAGATTGGCGCTCGTGTAGAAGCCTCCGGCTGGAGCAGCGGACTGTACCCCTGGGTAGGTCTGTTGGCCCTGGTGTTTGCCCTATATGGTCTGGCGCTATCGGCAACATCGACGCCGTTTACGGCCCTACTGGTCGATGTATCGGACGATGAAACCCAGCCCAAACTGGTGGGAATTAGCTGGGGCATGCTGATGGTGGGTATTGTTTCCGGTGTTGTGATTACGGTAATTGTGCTCAGCTCCCTGGGGGATACGCCAACGCTGGATCAGCTGCGTAGCTCCATCAACCGATTGTTTATTATTGCGCCGGCGATTGTGTGTGGTCTAGCCATTCTCAGCACCTACGGCATCGAAAAAAAATATTCACGGCTGCAGCAGCGCAGCCGCCAGCGCGACGACCAGATTACCTTTAGGGACGCGCTCAAGATACTGACCGCCAGCCGTCAGACCGGGCTGTTCTTTTTATTTTTATTGGTGCTGTGCCTCAGTCTGTTTATGCAGGATGCGGTGCTGGAACCCTACGGCGGCCAAATTTTTGCCATGAGAATTGCCGATACCACTAAACTCAATGCCTACTTTGGCATGGGCACCCTGTTTGGCATTGTGGGCACAGGGTTTTGGCTGTCCCCCAGGCTGGGTAAAAAGCGCACCATTAAGCTGGGCTGTCTGTGGGCGGCTTTTTGCCTGACCCTGCTAATCTGTGTCGGAGCAACCCGTAACCCTGCCTTGCTGATGGCGGGCGTGGGTCTGTTTGGCCTCGCCTCGGGTGTTCTCACCACGGGGTCCATTTTGCTGATGTTGGACCTGACGGTGGCGGAGGTGGCCGGTACCTTTATTGGTGCATGGGGGTTGGCCCAGGCGATTGCCCGGGGCACCTCAACGGTGTTGGGGGGTGGCCTGCTGTCCTTGGGGAAGGGCGTGATGGAAACCCTGGCCGGTGCGCCGGTGCCGGAAGACCAGCTGCTGCCAGCCTACGGGCTGGTGTTTGGCACCCAGGCCGTGGGTATGATTGTGTCGATTGCCATTGTTAACCGGGTGAATATTCGAGAGTTTCAAACATCGGCTAAGAGTGCGATCGCAACCGCCCTAGAAAGTGATATGGACTAACCATGACCCCAGACTGGCAATATATTCTCACCGTGGCTGAAACTACGACCACCGTCGTCGGCTCACAGCTACTCAAAGACTTTGGCAGCGCCACCGCCGAAGAAAAAGCTGACGGCAGCCTCGTCACCCAGTCGGATAAATGGGCCGATGGCGAACTGCGCCGACGGTTACACAATGAGCTACCAGACCACGGCGTCCTCAGCGAAGAAGATAGTCATATTTTCCCAGCACAGGACTTTTGCTGGATTATTGACCCCATTGACGGCACCACCAACTTTACCCGAGGCGTGCCCCTGTGGGGCATCTCATTGGGGCTGCTCTACAAGGGCACCCCCGTCTTCGGCCATGTGTACATCCCCACCCTAGATCAGCGGTTTCATGGGTTTTACATGGGTAACTCTGGCCTAGAAGGACCCAGCGGTGCCTTTCTCGATGGTGAGCCGATTCACACCTCCTCAGATGCCGCCGCGGGCAGTCAGTTTTTTAGCCTCTGTGCCCGCAGTCTCAAGGTGTTACAAAAGCCCTTCCCCTGCAAAATTCGGATGCTGGGTGTCGCCACCTACAATTTGCTGACGGTCGCCGCTGGCATTAGCCTCGGTGCTGTGGAGGCCACCCCCAAGATTTGGGACATTGCCGCCGTATGGGCTATTGCCCAGGCCGCTGGTGGAGTGTGGACTCCCTTAGAAGATGTGGATATTTTTCCGCTGGAAGTTGGGAAAGACTATGGCAGTCGACCGTTTCCTACGTTACTTAGCGCGCGCTCTGAACTAGATCAACAGTTTCGACCCCTAGTCGAGGTGATTATTCAATAGTCCATGGAAATCAACCCCGAATCGTTAGCCCCGTCGCTGCGCTACAAGCTGCTGATTGGCACTGTAGTACCACGCCCCATCGCCTTTGTTTCCAGCATTTCCCCCACTGGTAAGACAAATTTAGCCCCCTTTTCCTACTTTAATGCAGTAGGTCATAAGCCCCTGGCCCTGGCCTTTAGCGTTGCGCCAAAGTCAGACGGATCTGAAAAAGACACGCTGCGCAATGTGCGTCCTGCTTCTGAGGGTGGCGTAGGAGAGTATGTGATTAACTTGGCCGTTGAACCTTATATTCGCCAGGTGGCCGAGGCATCAGAACCGCTGCCCTATGGTGAGTCTGAGTTTGACCACATTGACCTGAAAACAGTTCCTAGCCAGGTGGTAAAAGCCCCCAGGGTGGCAGAGTCTCCTGTCGCATTTGAATGTCGTACGATGCAGATTGTGCCGATTGGGACGTTTAACCTTGTGATCGGTGAAGTGATCCATTGGTTTGTTCGCGATGATCTAGTTGATGAGAACTATCGCGTTGACACTCAAAAGCTTGCTCCCATTGGTCGCATGGCCGGGAATAACTATTGCTATACGGATCGGCAATTTACTATTCCAAATGGTTTATCAAAATCATCATATTTGTAATACTTTAAAGAAGCATTTAGGAATTCTCCTGACTCTAGGAAGCATTTCCAATAACTTGAATTAAGCTATAACTCCTAGCTTTAGCAACAAGTATCTCTAATGCCAAGCCATAAATTTTCTTATCTTACTTTAATCTTAGCAGGCACTTAAAATAGTCGATTCAATTCAAAAGATAGAACTGTCTAAAATTTAGATTTCTACAGCGCTTTCCTATCCAGTGAGGTACAAACTAAAGGCTAAAGCTACTTCCTCATTAGCTTTTGACATGCTTCATCAGAGCTGGAATCGCTATATGCAATTTTCCTAAATAGAGAAAAAATATGAGCGATGGTACTAAATACCGTAAAGAATCTAATCTTTCTTTCAATGAATTCGAAAACAGAGAATACGCAGATTGGAAACGGATTCGCTCGGCTGTAGAGCATGAAAATGCTTTGATTAATTATCGACAAACTTGGCTACTTACATCTCAAGCATTTTTATTGACTGCTTTTGGTTCTTTGCTTGTTGCCTCAGAACCAACTCCTCCTCAAGATGATTTTTCGCCTCTTCTTCATGTAATTCCTGTGGTTGGTATTTCTGTTTGTGTAATTCTTCAACGTGCTATTAATGCGGCTGAAGATTATCTCAAGGAGTTAGATCAATGGTGGTATTACAAGCTTTCTCTTAAGCAAGATACTTATCCAACACAAAGGAAAGCTCAGGGCTGGAAAGCTTTCTCTTGGGATAAAAAGAAGAAGCGAACAGAATTGATAAACAATAATATTAAAGAGCATCCACCCATACAAGGATGGACTGGACGTGGTCTAGATCGAGTTTTGCATTATCCAGTGACTCCGGTATTATTTATAATCCTTTGGCTAATAATATTCGGCTTTGTGTTTTTGGATAATATATCTGTATCACCTCAACTGCTCTACAAGATTCTTGAGTATCTTGCCGTCATAGGTATATTTTACTCTGGCCTGCTTGTAATTTCTCGTTTCCGTGAATAAAAAACTAACAGTATATTCTCTAAGTGATTGGTGGGCAATCTCAGTATCGGTAAATGGCTACGGCTATCCAGGGCAGCTGCCCATCCTATAACTACTGTTTTGAGGCTATCGAGCCTGAACTAATCCGATTTATAGCGCTCGACCCCAGTACTCTAAAAGACAGGGTCGATATATTTATTGAACAGATATCATCAGAAGGATAGCTATGGACCGCTAAGAGCTGCTAGGAGCTGAAATTGAGCTTGCCTGGGCTTGAGGACTTACACAATGGTAAATCTGAGACAGTTGGAGTCTTGCTGATTGCGACCTGACCAGTCAGCGCTGGCGCGATCGCATCAACACACCAACTCAAACGAGCCTCGAAAATGAAAGCCATGATCAATACCTGGCATCAATCCGCCTTGATGTTCTGGCGATATGCTTAATCCTGATTTGGCAGCCAGCTAGCCAAAGATATAATGGGGGCAATATAAGCTCAGTTTACGCTAGCTGTAAATCACTATGTCTATCGATCAACTCACACAAGAAGCCTTATCGCTTCCAAACGATCTAAGATTCCAGCTTGTAGAAGCACTATTAGCAAGCTTCGAAGACGGCATAGATACTGATATTCAATCTGAATGGCTATTGGATGCCCAAAAACGACGCGATGAAATTCGAACTGGCTCAGTACAGCCAATTCCTGGAGAAGACGCTCTAGCCCAGGTTAGAGAAATTCTCAACTAATGAAATACGTTGCAAGAAAAAGCCGGGTTATTGGAAATCAAGACAAAAGTAAAGCGCTGAGCTGTGCCGTACTACAACAGCAAAATTAGGAAGCTAAAAAAACCGATAACCTTCGAGACTGCCCATCCTAAATCCTCTTTCCGTCGCTTGATCCTGAGACTTTAAAGGATAGGGTCAATGCATTTATTGAAAAGACAATATCAGAAGGATAGCTATGGATCTCAAAGAGTTGCCGGGAGCTGAATTGATTTTGCCTGGGCTTGAGGATTTGCACAATGGTAAATCTGATACCGTGGGAGCATTGTTGATCACGATTGCATCCACACGCCTAACCAAGGCGGGCTTACAATTTCCCAAAAGCCATCTAATGGCAGAGCCAGAATTAACGTTATACGATCGTCTACAGAATGAACGAGACGATGCTTACCCCTATTACAACGCTTTATTGAATAGTCTCAATAGTTTTTGTAATGCACTTGAGCTGATTAACATTGCCTGACAGTGTATCAGTGCAGTCGTTGGCGTTCTCAAAAAACTATGGGCAACTATCCAAGAACGTTCTTCTCATATTGGTATTTCTGTTCCTGATGTGGAGAAAGCTGTCGAGTTTTATGGCGGGGATATGGCCGATGGCAATGTGCCAGTTTGCCCAGGCGTCCTTACTGAGGCTGTGGGGGAACCATCTACTTTAGAGTGATGGTATTTGCGATTGGGATACCGTTGGCTATCTTTGGCTGTGCGCCCGTGGTGTGGGGGTTACGTAGTTACGACTATTTGTCATTGGTTCCTATTTCTCTCAGAATGGTGTCCAGGGGATATTGCCAGAAAGTTGTATTGACTGGCCATTGGCAAATATCAGTTAGGGACGGCTCGGGCGTCGCGGTGCATTGGGTCTAGCATGGTAGCAGCGATCAATTATTTAGAACTTATTGAGCAGGGGGTGGATGCCTGGAACAGCTGGCGTTTGGAGCATCCCGATGAGTGTCCTGAGCTGGAGTCGGCCTATTTATTTGAGCAGTCGCTGCAGGGTATCAATTTCCGGCGGGCCAATCTCAGCCGTGCCTGTTTGATTGGGGCCAATCTGGAGGGAGCCGATCTGAGCGATGCCAACCTGAGCGGTGTCTATGCCAACAATGCTCACTTTCATGGGGCTAATCTGGCGGCGGCTGATTTGCAGGAGGGTAACTTTATTGAGGCCGATCTGTCCCAGGCGGATCTGTCCGATGCGGTTATTGAGGGTGCTAACTTTACCAACGCCCGTTTGCAGGGGACCTGTCTAGACGGTTGGCCCAATGTGGCTGCTACCCAAACGCCCGACCGCCCACAGGTAGCACCTGCCCAGGTGGCACCTGCTGTCCAAGTGCCGCCCGCCGCAAATTCTAAATCCCTACCTCGACTGCCGTTGATACTGGGCGCGATCGCACTTGCCGCTGGGCTCATCTACCTGGCCCTGCGCCCCAGGGCACCCAAATTTGTCACCGCCGATGGCACCATTACCATCGACCTGGTGTGTAATGAACCCGAGGAGTTGCCCACCCTGGCGGAGCCCGACCATATCTATCAAACCGGTACCGAGTTTTATGGTGCGTTTGGCGATGGCAAACCGGGCGACGGTCGGGGCACCATGGTCTATCCCAACGGTAACCGCTACCATGGCGAATACCGCGACGGTCAGCGGAGCGGCTGCGGTACTTTTGTGTTTGATAATGGTCGCCGCTATGTGGGCCAGTTTAGTAACGATTTATTTAGCGGTCGGGGCGTTTGGCAGCTGGAAAACGGCGATCGCTATATCGGTGATTTTGAGTTTAATAAGTGCAACGGCGAAGGCGTCTATATTTTTGCCGATGGCACCTCAGAATCCGGAATTTGGCAACAGGGACGCTTGGTGGGAGGTGATTTGACCTGCGATCGCACCCCGCTTGATTTACCCGATTCTTAAGCTTACCTATCCAGGAGATGCAGCCATGGCTTTTCTAAAAGACCGCTTTTCCAAGGTCCAACTCTTGTTAGCCGCCGTCTCAGCCGTCGGTTTTATTGTGGGTACGGCCCCCGTCGGCTATACCCAAGATGTGCCCAACCCCACGCCACCCGCTGGTGAGGGCGAATTTGAAGGGGCTCCCGACCCCACACCCGACCCCGACCCCGAGCCAGAAGCGCCCGTCGAAACCCTGCCCGACACCGATGGCGCAGAAACCACCCCTGATACCGATACCGCATCCCCAGCTGGCGAGCCCCCAACCGAGCCCACCGGGGGAGAGCCGGTAGAAAGTCCGGTAGGAAGCCCCGCAGAAAGTCCGGTAGAAGGCCCGACCGACGAGGTAAACGGCGGCGATACTGACGAACCGGCATCGGCTGAGCCCACCGTCGATCCGGCGGCTGAACCCACAGAAGCACCAGCGGCTGAACCCACCGCCGACCCGACGGCTGATGAACCTACCGAAGCACCGGCTGAAGCCACCGAAGATCCGACCACACCGGCTGATGACGAAGCAGACCCTGATGGTGACGCGCCAACCAACAGCCCCAGGGGTCTCTGGTAAAGCAGCGTTCCTGGAAGGTCAGGGTTGATCGCCCAAAGCCCTGTATTCAGAGCGTCACAACCAACATTGTCCCTTTAGTGGACAGCCCTCAATCAGCGCTGGGTTTTCAACCCGGCGTGGGTTGCAGCCTCATAACCGGCCCGCAAGACATGAATCAAGGCAGGACCGTTACCAGGGTTCCAGGGCTAACCAGGTCGTAAAGCTCACGGACATGTTCGTTGTAAAGGCGGACACAGCCGTGGGATGCGGCCTGGCCGATGGATTCGCGGTTGGGGGTGCCATGGAAGCCAATTTCATTTTGGCCATCGGTCCAAAATGAAATCCATCGTTCTCCTAGGGGATTTTGGGGTCCGGGCGGCAGCTGTACGCCGGTAAAGGGATTGGTCCAGCCCGGATTTTCTAGCATGTAGGATACTTCAAACGTGCCGGTGGGGGTTTCCCAACCGGTGCGACCCACGGCGACGGGAAATGTGGTTTCTAGGGTGTCGCCTCGGTAGACATAGAGCTGACGCTCGCTGAGCTGCAGCACTAGTTCGATGGGCTGGTCGAGGGCGGGCGGCGGCCATTTTTGGGCCGGTGCGACGGGGAGTTTGGTGGGGATCGTGGGGGGCGCTGCATAGGCGGGCAGCGCTAGCAGTCCGCCCAGAAGAGGTACCGTTAGGCCGAGGACGACTCTGTTGATAACGTTAGTCACGCACCGTCTCCATCGTTTTGCAGGCTAGCTGGACATGTCGCTTCTTATGGTGACAAATTTTTGTGGGAAATTACAAGCCGCTGGATAAAAATATGGCGACAGTTTGTTGGCTGATGAGGTGCTCCATGGACTTGGGTATGGGGTCGGAGAGCTGAATTTGGTGATTTAGGTGGGCAGATATGGTTTTGTTTCCTTGTATGTTTGGGCTTGCGGGGTAGTGGAATTTGGAACTAGCTGAAGAACTCAGGTTTCAAACAAAACAGTTGAACAGTTTCCATCCCCTCGCGGGGTAGTGGAATTTAGAACAGGCTGTTGCGTTGTTCGGAAACGGCAAAAAATGCGTTTCCATCCCCTCGCGGGGTAGTGAAATTTGGAACACGAACTAAACCGGTTTGACCTGAGAGAGGTAGAGCGAAAGAGTTTCCATCCCCTCGCGGGGTAGTGAAATTTGGAACTCTTACCCTGCTGGATGTTGATGCATTGACGCTTAGTATGTTTCCATCCCCTCGCGGGGTAGTGGAATTTGGAACTAAATTTAGGTCCCTGGATTTTTACAATTTAATAAGGGCTAAGTTTCCATCCCCTCGCGGGGTAGTGGAATTTGGAACCCTTGAATGACGACATCGGCAAAAAGCATAGCGCCCCCGGAGCGTTTCCATCCCCTCGCGGGGTGGTGGAATTTGGAACACAGATTCTAAGAGGTTATATGGACAAAAAAGAACTCTCAGATTCCATCCCCTCGCGGGGTAGTGGAATTTGGAACGGAGGAGATGGACAACGAAACATGGTACCTATCCTACTGTTTCCATCCCCTCGCGGGGTAGTGGAATTTGGAACCCAAATAGATTTAGTTTCTTTTTGCTATGCTCTTAATGAGTTTCCATCCCCTCGCGGGGTAGTGGAATTTGGAACCCCCACCATTTGAAACGCTTGCGGCTGGGAGGTTTCAGACTCCTAAATCTAGGGATCCTAAAAAACCTGGCGCAATTGAGAATGGTTCCTGGTAAAGCCCTGTGGAAAACGTCTGAACGCCTTACACAGGCCTAATCCGAGGGATCCAACGGAAGAATCAGGTTTTCAAGGTGCGGCGGATACCCTCAGATTAGCATTTGGCTCTGGGGATGCTAACCCCCGTTGCGAAACTTGATATTAATGTCTGAGCTTTTAGCCTCGGCAATATATCAAGAAAAGTTGGTCTGTAATCATTCCTCATCGGGGGCTTGACGGACGTTTGGGTTACCCCTTACGCTGCTAAACCAAGGTTGCAACTCAGCGACCTTGTCCTACAGAACTCAATGACTTAGCGCCGCCGATAGGTACTGACACTACCCATCGACGGCTTCACACCCAAACTGGACTAGCAGTCTGGGTGCTAGGGGTTATTATGCCCTAGCCACCCACCCTGACCCTAACGTTGGGCGTTGCCGAGCATTGACCGTCCGGGCCATCCGGTCTGGGCACTGCCCTGGCAACGGTGCTTTTGCACCTGTGGCTAAGCTCCTTGGGTTCTGCTTTCCTACTCGTTTATCTAGGAGATCAGAACTCATGTTTCAAACCTCTTCCCAGGGTGCGCCCACCGTTTTCCCTACCCGCTCAATAGAACCCCTGCCAGAGCACGACTTCGAGAATGTGCGGCACCTGCTGCTGGGCAGCCTCACCGCCGTGCAGCGCACCATTTTGGACCTGCACACTAAACAGTATGCCGAACCCAACGACTGGAGCCGCCCCCTGGCCACCGGTCGACCCAATGAAGTGATGGCGATTTTGACCCGGCGGGTGCGGGTGGACTAACAAACCTTGGGGATAGGCCAGAACAAAGCGCTCTGCCCCCAAAACCCTATGCCTATAGCGCTTTCCAACGGTTCCCCTTACCAAGGGGAACCGCAAGGGAGGGGTTCTCGACCAATAGCGCTAACGACCGAAGCCCCCTCCGTCGGTTCCCTTTACGAAGGCTACTGTCTATACACATCTCGGACTGAGGCTCATAATCCTGCATTACCCCCCTCAATCCCCCCTTGCCAAGGGGGGAAGTCTAGTTCTCCCCCTTGCCAAGGGTTTCCCCTACTCCGCCACCGGAGCCGATCGCGACCCATACTGGTTCACCAAAGCCCCCAGCAGGTATCCGGCCGTACACAGCATCAGCCCATACACATTCACCCCCAGATCGACGGCATATTTACCCGCTCCGATCATTACCCAGTCCGGGAAAATCTGGGTGCTGAGGGCGCTTTCCATCACGCGCAAAATGCCAAACAGTAAACCGGGCCAAAAGGCCAGGTGAAAGCTCAGCCGACCGGCGCTGGGGATAAAGGATAGGAGAAAAATCGGGGCCAGCCCCATGACCATGGTGCCGCTAATGGTGGTGGCTAAAATAATGGCGGGACCAATCTGATCCCCCATGTAAATGCTGAGCAGGGGCACATTGCCGAGAATTGCGATCGCAGCAATCCACCAGCGCCCCGTTAGTGCCTGGCGCTCGGTGGGGTTATCCCGGTGGTTAGACCAGTCGCGTGCCCCCAGCTTGGCCACGCTTGAAAAGGTGGAGTCCAGGGTGGACCCGGCACTGGTGAGCATGATGGCATTAAACACCAGCAGCATGGGCAACCCAAACAGGGCGGGCACCTGCAGCACGGGCGATCCCTCTACGCCAAAGGCGCGGGC
>JBCDJC010000058.1:0-25298 GCA_038748225.1 Cyanobacteria bacterium P01_H01_bin.26
GGAGCCGATGTCAACTGGATCGATGGCGAAGGGGTGACGCCGCTGATTTTGGCGGCCCATAAGGACCACATTGAGCTGGTGCAGTTGCTGCTGGATCACGGTGCCGATCCTACCATTCAGGACCAGTGGCAGCAGACGGCTTTGGACTATGCCCTGCGGCGCGGTGCAGCCGATGCGATCGCACAGCTGCTACAAAGCGCAGATTAAACCCGCTGCCCGAATCAATTACCCCGCTCCCGCATCTCTCGCTGACGCATCGGCATCGCATCGATCAGAGCAAACAGGCCATTGGCGGTGACGGGCTGAGTTTGCTTGAGTTTTTCGGTGCCGTCTTTCCCCAGCAGGATGACCGTAAATTCGCCATTCCCAATGGAAAAATGATCGTAGAAAAGCTGACTGGTTAGGTCAGGGGAGGCGGCACCATTGACGACGGCTGGCTCCTGATCCACCAGCTGCCAAACGACTAAATCTCGAGCCCTCAGGTCTGCTCCCATCCCTGACAGATTGGCGCTCTGCTCGGCTAGGGCCCCATGCTCAGCGTCGGGGGCAAAGACTAAAAGCACCCGATTTTGCCACTGGTAGTCTGCCATCAGGGCACTGACGTCGCCGCTGTCGATGCTTTTGTTTTCGAATGTTGCCATATTAAACGGCTGACCCTCTCCAGCCATAATCAAGGTGCTGACCATGCCAGATAGTAGGGGTAAGACTTTCATTTTGCCGGTACTGCTTGGGTCCACCCATATTTTAGGGCGGCGGGCTTGGGGGTGCTAGCCAGCTCGGCTAGCCCACCAGGTTAAATCGCTGCAGCTTGGCCTCTAGCAACTTGGGTAACGCCTTTTGTAAACCTGACTTGTGGGCAAATTCCAGCTTGTGCTGCGCGGCAATATCAAAGGGGAACTGGCCGGGCAGGTCGCTACGCTCCATCTGGGCGACGATCAGCTGCTCAGGTCGTTTGGCCTGGAGGGCATAGCCTAGCTCTACACAGACGCTGGGGTTGGGCACCAGCAGCGGTACGTCGCTGCTGGTTTCGAAAATGGGGGTGGCATCGGCAATAAACAGCAGGCTGCGCCGAATGTGGCGCATCAGGTTGCTGTTGAGCCGGACGGGACCATTGCTCAGCCGGTGGGATTCTACGAGCTGCAGCGGTAGCCGGGCACGGCGGTTAAATTTTTCGATAAAGGGCTCGATGGCATTGCGTAACAAATCACTGGATTCGGGATATTCCTGCTGATAGCACAGAAATATGGTTGGGTCGAGATTGGCCAGGGAGTCTGCTTTGACAAAGTAAATTTCGTGGCTGATCAGGTCAATATTTGCGATCGCATAGGTCCCGCTCCCCTCCACATAAAACTCCACCGCATCCCCTTCGAGATAGCGCTGGAACCATTCCGCCCCCCGCACATCGTCAATATCGTCCAAAAAATCAGCCCGCAGCGCCGACTTGAGCAAGCTATTTTTTGCCAGTCGCAGATCGTGGGGTCGCTTTTCAAGATCCCGAATCGGCTCATAATCCTGGAGATACCAGGCTTTCAGCGCAATAATCGCCATATCGTCCCAACCAGATTTATTAGCTGTGGTCTAGGGTAGCCCAACTCCAGGCCATAGACCCATGGCCGTTAGCATCCTAAAAGAACGGCTTTATAGATCATTTGTACTATATTAGCAGTTAGCCAGCCATGTTCCCATTAAAAATCCAGGCGTTGTCGATCCTGGGAATAACGCTAGCCGTGGAAGACTGCCCAATGGCGGTGGCCACCGCTCGGCTCATTGGCTAGCGATCGCAAAATCCAACCTGCAGCACCCAGATTCGTTTCCGGTTCGTTAGGGACAAAATCTTTTTTCTGCTCTCCACAAGGGAGAATAAAAAGTCTTCAGAATGCCTTTAAAAGCACAACACCCAACAGTCTCGCCAAGGAACATCCTTTCCGATCGTTTGACTGTTTGGAGGTGCGTCTAGAGTTGTTGACAACCGCCCTTTGAGCGTATTACTCAACAACCTCAGCATGGCTCCCAATTCAACAGCGATAGGATGTATCAGCTTGACCCATTGGGTGTTGGTTTGAACGAGACAGAATATGCAACAGCCTTACCTCTCTTGTATTCTCTAGCTGTTTAATCTGCCAGGGAAGCGGTTTATTTCGCTTCAATGTCACTATAGATCACCAGGCCAACAATCAGAGATTTATAGACCAAAGTTAACAATCTCTGAGAGTGAATAATCTCTGATGGTAAAGACAGAGAACATGGGCAAGCGTCAGCCCACGCGATTAAGGCTGAGGATTGGGTCTACTTTTATTCAGGTACAGGCGTGCCATGGAACGCCGCTTCAGGGTCGATGAGCAAAGCGGTGAGAACCATTTCTGCTACGTTGGCTATCGAAGCAAATAGGAAAGGACGCTATGGGCGGAATCGTCGCGGCAGGCCATCAAAAGACGGCCGCCGCCGCTGTTGAAATTCTTAACCAGGGGGGAAATGCCTTTGATGCGGCGGTGGCGGGGGTGCTAGCAGCCTGTGTGGCAGAATCGGCGCTGACTTCCCTGGCGGGGGGTGGTTTTTTACTGGCCCACACCAACGCAGGAAAAGACACCCTGTTTGATTTTTTTACCCAGACCCCAGGAAATAAAACCCCGGAGCAGCCGCTAGATTTTTTTCCAATTGAGGCTGACTTTGGCGATACGGTGCAAGAGTTTCACATTGGTCTTGGGTCCATGGCGGTACCGGGGGTACTGCAGGGGCTGATGGCTGTGCATCAACGGCTGGGGCGCTTGTCGCTGGGAGCCGTGGTGGTGCCAGCCATACAGCTGGCGCGCCGGGGTGTGGTGGTGAGTGACTTTTTTGCCTATGTGTATGGTTTGCTCAAGCCAATTTTGCTGGCAACGGAAGATTCACGGGCGATCTATGCCCCTGCAGGCCACCTGCTGCGGCCGGGGGAACGGCTGTACATGCCAGAATTTGCCAACGCCCTGGAGCGACTGGCACACCAGGGAACGGATGCCTTTTTGGCGGATATGGCGGCCCAGCTAGCCCAGACCCAGGGGGGCTACCTGACAGGGGGGGACCTGACTAACTATCAGGTGATCGAACGCCAGCCCCTCTGCCTGGACTACCGGGGCACTCAGCTGCTGACGAACCCACCGCCCAGTGCCGGGGGTGGTCTGATTGCCTGCTCGCTGGCGCTGCTGGCTGACTGTAAGCTGGCGCACCACGGCAGTCCGGAGCATCTGCTGGCGCTGAGCCAGGTAATGCGCCTAACCAATGTGGCTCGCCGCGACGGTTACGATGCTCAAATTCATCAACCTGGGGTGGCTGAGCAGTTTTTGTCAGCGGCCCATTTGGATGGCTATCGACAGAAATTGGCGGGTGCGATCGCAGCCTGCCACACCGCCAACAAGTTGGGCAGCACCACCCACCTCAGCGTCATTGACAGCGATGGCAATGCCGCCAGCGTCACCACCTCCAACGGCGAAGGCTCCTCCTATGTCATTCCCGGCACCAATATTATGGTCAACAACATGCTAGGAGAAGAAGACCTTAACCCCCACGGGTTTCATCAATGGCTCCCCAACCAGCGGATGTCCTCCATGATGGCCCCCACCATGGTGCTGCGGGACGGTCGCCCCGATTTGGTGCTAGGTTCCGGCGGTTCTAACCGGATCCGCACGGCCATTTTGCAAGTCATTTCCAACCTGGTGGATTTTGCCATGCCCCTAGATACCGCCGTCGCCGCCCCGCGCATCCACTGGGAAAACGACGTATTTCATCTGGAACCTGGATTTGACCAAGCGGCCCTGGTCCCCATCATCGGTAGCGCCAAGCCCGTATGGTGGCAGACCCAAAACATGTTTTTTGGCGGGGTGCATGCGGTGGGTCTAGACAGGGATGGAACCCTTCACGGTGCCGGAGACGCTCGCCGCAGGGGAGCCGTCGCTGTGGCACAATAAGCTATTGTCCAGTCCGTCGCAACCCCCTCCATGGATAACCGTCGTTACCACATCACCACCTTTGGCTGCCAGATGAACAAAGCCGACTCCGAACGGATGGCTGGCATCCTCGACGCCATGGGCATGGACTGGATCGACGATCCGTTAGAGGCCGACCTGGTGCTGTACAACACCTGCACCATTCGCGACAACGCTGAGCAAAAGGTGTACTCCTATTTGGGCAAACAGGCCAAACGCAAACAGTCAAACCCCAACCTCACCCTGGTGGTGGCCGGGTGCGTTGCCCAACAAGAAGGCGAAGCGCTGCTGCGCCGGGTACCCGAGCTGGATCTGGTGATGGGACCCCAGCATGCCAACCGCCTCAGCGACCTGCTAGAGCAGGTCTTTGACGGTAGCCAGGTGGTGGCCACCGAGCCCGTACACATTATGGAGGACATCACCAAACCCCGCCGCGATAGTAAAATCTCTGCCTGGGTCAACGTTATCTACGGCTGCAACGAACGCTGCACCTACTGTGTGGTCCCTGGCGTGCGTGGTGTGGAGCAGTCCCGTACCCCCGAGGCCATTCGCGCTGAAATGGAGCTGCTGGGTCAGCAGGGCTATACCGAAGTCACCCTGCTGGGTCAAAACATCGATGCCTATGGCCGTGATTTACCGGGCATTACCCCCGAGGGTCGCCGTCAAAATACCCTCACCGATCTGCTCTACTACGTCCACGATGTGCCTGGAATTGAGCGTATCCGCTTTGCCACCAGCCACCCCCGCTACTTTACCGAACGGCTGATCAAAGCCTGCGCCGAGCTACCCAAGGTGTGCGAACATTTTCACATTCCCTTTCAGTCCGGTGACAACGACGTGCTCAAGGCCATGGGGCGGGGCTACACCCAGGAAAAGTATCGCCGCATCATCGACACCGTGCGCCGCTATGTGCCTGATGCGGCCATTAGCGCCGATGCCATTGTCGGCTTCCCCGGTGAAACCGAAACCCAGTTTCAAAACACCCTGACGCTAGTGGACGACATCGGCTTTGACCAGCTCAATACCGCCGCCTACTCACCCCGGCCCAATACCCCAGCGGCCCTGTGGGACAATCAGCTTGACGAAGCCACCAAAAGCGACCGTCTGCAGCGCCTCAATCATCTGGTGTCGGTCAAGGCCGCCGAGCGCTCCCAGCGCTATGCCAACCGCATTGAGCGGGTGATGGTAGAAGATGTCAATCCTAAAAACCCCCACCAGGTGATGGGCCGCACCCGCACTAACCGTCTGACGTTTTGCGCGGGCGATATCAACACCCTCAAAGGTAAAATCATCGATGTAAAAATCACCGAAGTCCGGCCCTTTAGCCTGACCGGGGAGCGCGCCAGTGTCCTGGTGGGTGCTTAGCCAATGCGAATCCCATGGTCCCGCGTGTTTTTCTCCGGCAACCCGCTGATGATGACTGGTCAGTTCTCCTAGACCTTCACCAGCGCAGTGCCGACTTTCATTTTCCCTGGGTATCGCCTGCCCAAAACGAGCAGGGCTGCAAACGCTATATCCATCGCTGCCACACTGAACCCTTTGAGGGCCTGCTCGTCTGGCATGCCACCGAGCAACAGCTGGTGGGGGTGGTCAACTTGAGTCAGATCTTTTACGGTAGCTTTCAAAACGCCTATCTGGGCTACTACGCAAGCGTGGACTATGCTGGCCAAGGACTCATGGCAGAAGGTGTGGCGTTGGCCCTTGACCATGCCTTTACCACCCTCCACCTCCATCGCATCGAAGCCAACATTCAACCCAACAATACCGCCTCTATTAACTTAGTCAAACGATTGGGGTTTTCCAATGAAGGCTTTTCACGACAGTATTTGAAAATTAACGGTAAATGGCGTGACCACGAGCGTTGGGCGCTAACGGTAGAGAATTGGCTACAGGCGTGATGAATTAGACCAATGTCGCTGTTGCCGCAGCCTATGGGCACTTTGACTGATAGGGCCGTGCTGCAGTCCGAAGCGCTTGACTAAAGCTACGTTATCCAATGTACAGACATTGTCACGGGAAAACTATCCTGTAGTATCGTTCCCCCTACGAAAGCCTTAGTAAGGCTGCTTACCGTTCAGGATATGAGAACCATACTGGTCAGTTTCTAGACACATTTGAGTCAACTTAGGCACTTAAAGGGAACTCGTTATGGTCTCTTAAAGTCTTGGATTTAAAAGTCTTGAATTTAATAGACAACATCTGATTTTTTGTTATTCGATTTTTATTTAATCGACCAATATCTACCAGGTCTTGCGTAAGACTATCAGGAGATATCAGGTATGAGATATATTCGCTCTATTTGTATCGGTTTAATCGTATTAGGAATATTTTTTCGGATCACCAATATTGGCGAGAAAATATACACCGTTGATGAGGTCAGAGGTCTGTTAAGGGCCTCTGGCTACACCTCTCAGGAGTTTGTTGCGGAAGTCTCCACGGGTAATCCTATCACCGCCGCATCCTTGCAAATGTATCAGTTGCCAACAGACCAGCACCGTTTGGCTGATGCTGTTAATGCGCTGAAAGGTAATCCTGAGCACCCACCCCTATATTATTTATTGGCTCGCTTTTGCATGCAGCTGTTCACCTCATCCACCGCTGCCCGTGGGTTGGCTTCCCTGGTGGGCATCCTGGCACTACTCTCCATGTACTGGCTGTGTTTAGAGCTGTTTCAGTCCGCAGATGTTGCCTGGATGGGTGCCGGCCTAATGGCCATTTCCCCCTTTCACGTAATGCTGGCATCAGAGGCCCGTCAGTATACGCTTTGGGGGCTTTTGGCGACCGGTTCTAGCGCATTTTTGCTCCGGGCTTTGCGATCCAATCGACCAGGGCCTTGGATAGGGTATGGCATCGCTGTCACCCTAGGGCTTTATACCCATCTGTTTTTTGTCTGGATCATTGTGAGCCAGGGGCTTTATGTTCTGATTTTAGAAAAACTAAAGCTGACTCGGCGAGTCCGGCAATACCTGGCTACGCTACTGGTTTGCGGTTTGGCTTTTGTTCCTTGGGTAGCGGTTATTCTCGGTAACCTGGAGCGATTGGCAGAGACAACAAAGTGGGCTAGCCGATATGACACAGGTCTACTTGAGCGCCTGGCGTTTTGGCTTACCAATATTGCCATTGGATTTGTCGATTTTAACGGGTCGGTTGGTCTGAAGAATCCAATTGTCTACCTGGTTTTAGCGCTGGTGTTTAGCTGTATTTATCTACTTTGTAGATATACACCCTGGCAAGTTTGGTTGTTTGTCCTGCTGTTGATGGGGGTGACGGCACTGGGGCAAATTGTTCCGGACCTGCTGCTGGGTGGCCGCCGCTCCCTGCTATCCCGCTATTCATTAACCAGCTATATTGGTCTTGAAATGGCGGTCGCTTTTGGGATTCACCATACCTGGCAACGGATTTTGCAGCAGGATTTTCCGCCATACCAGCAACGCTTCTTTAAGTCTGGAGTACTCAGCCAAAATTTTTATGCATTGCATCGATGCGGCACCGTTCTCATCGTCATACTGGGCATAGTTTCTAGCGGGTTGGTCAGCCAGTCGCTGGATTGGGGTAAAGGGTCGAGCAGTTTGAATTTAGCGATCGCACCCATTGTCAATGCCGCTCCCGCTCCCCTGGTGATTGGGGATGAAGAAACCTTTATGCTATCCCTCAGCCATAAGGTCAAACCCCGTACGGAGTTTAAACTGGTGGCCCGTGACCCCGTCGGGGCTGAGATTGCTTTCGAACCGTCTGGGCCGCTGGCCGCTGAGCCAGATAAATTTTTGTACTTCCCTTCCAACCAGCTGTTGGAAACGATCGGCCACAACTGGCAGCTGGAACCTCTGCTAGTGGGCTCCCCCTGGTTTGGCCAACGTCCCATTCTCTACCAGATAGGGCAAAGGGATGAACAAGCAGGATAAACAAGGAGGCAAAGGCCGGACGCTTGATTGGATAGGACCATGCTGGTAAAGCGGTTTGGCCCTGGGGGCACCCTAACGATGCAAACCGTTGCTATTGAGGAGTTCAGATGATGGCAGATGTACTCACTGCATTACCTGCCGTACTGCATAATCGAAACTACACCTTGATCCATGCACCCACGCAGCTAACGCGATCGGGCATGACACCTGGATTTGAGCATCGGTGGCACCAGGCCCGTACCACCATCCTAACGATTTGTGAGCAGTGCCATGCCCTGGCCGCCCCCCATGGGTTAACGGTTTATCAAAAGCGGGCGGATGGGGCTGGCTTTCAGGCACATCACAACGTCAATGTTGCCAATTTGAAATCTCTGATGGACTCGGCTCCAATGCCAGCGAAACTATCCCTGGCTCCCGTGCTGCAAACGGTCTTGGAGCGGTATTTTTCAGCCAAAGCCGCCGGCCAACAGCCCGTCAATGGCGAAATTATTTTGATTTTGCTCGATAATGAACCGACGGATCGACCTGCGATCGCAAAAGAAATTGTAGCGGCCTCCCAAAAATTGGACCACAACAGCGAGCTGGGAATTGGCTGGCTCCAGGTGGGGGACGACTACATTACCAAAGGCTTTTTAACTAACCTGGACGACAATCTGCGGCAGCAAGGGGCCAGGTTTGACATTGTCGATCACAAAATGATTCAACAGGTTTCCCTGAACGATCTGGCCACATTTTTGATGGATGTGCTGACGGATTAGGGATGGGCGTAGAAATGAAATACTGGTCTTGGTTGGGGAAGGGGGGAAATAGGGAAGGGGAAAAGGGAAATAGGGGGGCTTGTTTGCATTGCGAGCCCCTTGGCGATTGCCAACAGAACCCCGATCGACAAGGGACAGCCCTGTTGGGCTATCCCTTGGGTGGCTCGACAGGGCGTCAGGGCCTTATTCGTAGATCCAATCTTTAGCGCAGGTTTCCCAAGCCGTCAGCTCCTCATTGGAGAACCAAAGGGCAATTTCAGACTGGGCGGTTTCGATGGCGTCGGACCCATGGATCAGATTGCGGCCAATGGTTACACCGTAGTCACCGCGAATGGTGCCGGGGGCGGCGCTGATGGGGTTAGTAGCCCCAATCAGGGTACGGGCGGAGCCAACCACACCTTCCCCTTCCCACACCATGGCCACCACGGGGCTAGAGGTAATAAACTCCACCAAACCCCCAAAGAAAGGACGTTCTTTGTGAACGCCGTAGTGTTTTTCTGCCAGTTCACGGGAGACGGACATAAACTTCATGCCCACCAGGCTAAATCCTTTGGTCTCAAAACGGCTAATGATATCGCCGATCAGGCCACGCTGAACACCGTCAGGCTTGATCATAATGAAAGTGCGTTCCACAGCTTTGCTCCTAACAATACGTTTATTGAGTTTATGGGGGTCACCGCCATCGAGCGGTCGGTGGACCCTATGACCGGGCTAATATAGCGATTTAACCACCGCTTGCTGCCTCGGCAATAGAGCCAGATCTAGGGTATATCCCTTTGCGGTCATTTTACGTATGCCCCCTTTAAAGATCCGGTAGCAAGGACAGATCAACCTCACCAGCCTGGTGATAGACCCTGCTTTTTAAGCCACAGCGGTGTGTAAAAAGGACAGCAGTTCTTTGGTTAGTGAAATCAGCCAGGCGGCAATTAGGCTCAGCCAAATCGCGATCTCTAGCTTGGGCAGCTTGCAAAATAACCGCACCCGGTCTGACCAGGAACCAAGCTGCAGTCCTGACCACCAGGCTGTCAGGTGGCTCCGCCAAAGCCTGGGGCTATCCTGGGGGCGAAACCTCCAGGTCAGCATGGAGAGCAGCAGCGGTGTGCCACCAATTTTGGCATTCATCAGCAGGTGCAGCGCGATCGCAGCGACCATCACCACCCACGACAGGAGATGACCGTAATACCAACGGTGATCCAATTCTCCAGCCGGTAGCCAGGTTTCATCCATCATCTTGCCGCTCACTAGGGCAAAGGTTAGGGCCAGCAGAGCCAGGGTATTGGTCAAACGGTTTAGCGTGTACCACCAGACGGGTCTGCCAACCTGGGCCAATTTTGTCAGTGAGTCTGGTTGGATCAGACGTTGCTGACCTCGGTGAAAGGCATAGAGGACCAAGGCTGGAAATATCAGTAATGTATATAGCCCAAAGGTGCCATGGATGCCCTCAATGGCCCTATAGTCCGGTAGCGGCACCGTGCCCCAGCGACCATCATAGGTGTTGTAGGTCCAAAACGCGCTTAAAATTGCCAGCAATAGAAACAGACCGGTGAGACCGTGCAAAATACGCAGCAGCAGCGGTTGATAGGGCTGAGAGGGTTTCATAGGACGATCGGTCTGGCTTCCAACAACTGGCCACACAGTCAGCGACAATCTGACCTACCTAAATGTTCCATCAGGCTCTTCCATCGCTTAATCCTCCCTCGGAAAACAAAAACTATCAGCCTCCACTGGTAGCACAGACGTTGCCCACAAAGCCCCTCCAGCAATATTTTTGACATCTTATACAGTTCTTATCTTTTAGCCAAAAGAGAGCCTGATAGCCAATCTTCTCTTTAAAGTTTTTTGGATATTCCCAGCTCTTTTTTAAAGTTCAAATGTATATCCAATAAAGCTGGCACTAAGTGGCCAAAATGAATTCTTCTTTATATAAGAGATAGCGACAACAGACAGTAGCCACAAGCATTCCCTGACAAAGGATATGGCTATCTTTATATGTTCCCTATTGAGTTAAATCTATGAATTCTTCTCACCTATCGACATCTCCTCC
This sequence comes from Cyanobacteria bacterium P01_H01_bin.26, assembly GCA_038748225.1. Classification (GTDB taxonomy): domain Bacteria; phylum Cyanobacteriota; class Cyanobacteriia; order Phormidesmidales; family Phormidesmidaceae; genus Leptothoe. Next base: position 10,664 of record JBCDJC010000058.1, read on the forward strand.
ACCGACGTCATCCTTCCCAGATGGGGAGTCTAGGATCAGTCCTCAAAAACAAAGTCTAAAGGACACCCTGATGGGATGGCTACAGCTAAAATCATTTGGCGGACGGCTGTACTGGATGATTATGATAGGAGCCCTCAGCGGGGTAGGGGGTATGGCCTTTCTCTTTGGTGAGATGATCAAGTACCAGGCTGAGGACCAGGTGCGTAGTACCCTCAATGGCAAAGTCAATGCGATCGCATCGGTGACAGAGGCCGCCGAAACCCTGGTCTATGGTCTGGGGGTTAGCGCCACCACCCTGCATGAACGCCAGGCCCAATATGCTGATACCTACCGAGAGCTGACCCTACAGTTTTTTGAAAAACGTCCGGAATTTGTGGTGGGTCTGGGTCTGGGTCAGCGAGAGAATGGTCTGATCGTCGATCAATCGTGGCTATTTCCCTACTATTGGGTGGAGTCGTCTAAGGTGGCTCCATCCACCAGCCAGCCCCCCATACTCTACGAGGACTTTGCCGATGATGTGGGCGAATTTTACCCTGACAGTAAGCGCTACAAAACGTATTTTGTTTCCCAGAGCAATCGTTGGACAGAGCCTTACGAAAAAGGGAACAATCAGCTGCTGACCTACTATTTTCCCCTTTTTGCCAGTGACGGTCGCTGGTTGGGCACCACCCTGGTGGATATTGACGGTCAGTATTTAAGCGAGCTGCTCAACGATCCTGTCTTTCGCGGAATGGGAAATTTTAGGCTGTTGACTCGCTCAGGGACAATTGTTGCTGACCCGGCAAATCCTGAAAATAATTTAAAAACCTACCAGGATATTGCTGACTTAAAAGATCTCTGGCCAGATGTGGACCGCGAGGGGACGGGTTTTTTAGAAGGAGAGACCGGCTACTGGGCCTATGCAACGGTACCAGGGCAGGACTGGCTCGTGTTTGGCTTTGTCCCCTATGGAGCCGTATTTGGTCGGATTGCCCAGATTACCCTAGCGGCAACGGCGTTGATGGTAACGCTATTGTCAGTCGCTATTTTCCTGGCTGTTCGCCGCCTCAATCGTCGCCTCAGACCGGTGCTCAACCAGTGTAATCAAATCGCCCAAACCGACAGTACGCTTCTGGCCCAGTGGGTGCAGCAGGATGAACTAAATCAGCTGTCCCTGGCTTTTTTCAATATGCTGGAGCAGCTCAACCTGAACGAGGAGACCATTCGCCGCCACGAGCAAAAAATCGAGAAAGAGACCACCCATGTCGGACAGCTCTCCGATCAGTTCACGGAGTTTACGGAGCTGCTGGCCCAGCAGGCAAGCCAGCAAAAGTCTCTGGTGCACAGGGTACAGCAGTTGGTAGCTGAAATCGCCAACGGTTCCCAATCGGTGGATATTCAGCTAGATGCCCTAAACACCATGGGACGTGCCCTCACTGGAGATTTAAGGCGTGTACCCACCCACTCAGAGGAGACGCTATGGGCCATGGAGCAGCAGATCCAGGTGCTCATAAATGCCCTGGGGACCGCTCCTCAGCCCACCGGACAGCTGCGAGAGTTGGCGAGCCAGTTGGCCAAAAACATGGCCGTGCTCAAAGCCCATCACCAGCGCCGTCCTTCCGTCGATAGCCTCCAGCAGCAGACGGGAAGTATCACCCAGGCTGGGCAAGCGGCCTCCGCCGAGTCGCGGTCTATGGTGGAGGCGATCCAGTCCACCGCCCAGATCCTGACCAAAATCGAGCAGATTTCGGCCATCCTGGTGCAGCGGGCCAAGTCAGTTGTGCCCGAAAGCTAAAGTACGGATCGGAGTGGGCACACCGGCCACCACTCCGATCGTGCTGGTCCTGACGCATCTTCGCCTATGATTTAAATGGGTAAACGTATAGGAGCAGGCACAAATGACTAGGTGGCAGCGATTTAGCCTCAAGCTGACGGGCATTGTGATCGCACTGATCCTATTATTTTTGCCTGGGGTTGCGATCGCAGAGCCCGGCGTCATCAACTACACCCTCACGGACCTGACCGGGCGTGACTTTGAAGATGCCGACCTGGCCGGTACCTCCCTCGCCGCCGCTGAGATTCGCGACGCCAACTTTCGCGGGGCCAACCTCAGTGCCACCATTCTGACCAAAGCCAAATTTATCCGTACCGATCTAACCGGTGCCGACCTGTCAGAAACCTTTGCCGATCGGGTGGAGTTCACGGGCTCCGATCTGACCAACGCCATTGTCACCGATGCCCTGATGACCAGCAGCACCTTTGCCGATGCTGAGATTACCGGGGCAGATTTTTCCTACACCATCCTTGACCGTTTCCAGGTTAAGTACATGTGTGAGCGGGCAGACGGCACCAACCCCGTCACCGGTGTCTCCACCCGCGAAAGCCTGGGCTGCGACGATTAGGCCAACGCCAGTGGATAGCTTCAATGTCCCCAGGCGACAACCCCAGGCAATAAAAAGACCCGCCCCTTCACGCAAAGGTGGCGAGTCTGTGATAGCGAACATGTCAACGAAATGCGCTTATGCTACATCGTACTACTCATCCGTATCTGGGTCTACTAGTCAAAGGTCTAATTTTGCCATTAGCTCCGGTCATCTTGGTGTAGCGGCCGGGCTAGCGTAGCCACGTAGCTACGGCTTCCAAAGATTGCACACCATAGTCCGCGTAGTCTGACCAGATAAATTCTCCGGCTGGATCGATATAGACGGTGGCTGTGCCAGCCCGCTGTCCCGCCATCAGATCAAACTTATAGTCGCCCACCATAACGGCTTTTTCGGGTGGGGCATCCCAGATATTGAGCAGGGCTAAAACCCCATCGGGCTGAGGCTTAGGGACATGGCAGTCGCGGCTGAGGACCAAGTTTGGCTCAAAAAAATCCATCAGGCCGCAGGCGACCAGGGTCTCATGGGCAATGTCCTTGCCGTTACGGGTGAGGATACCGATTTGTTTGCCCTGGCCAATCAGTAGCTCCAATAGGGCGTGGGCTCCGGGCTGGGGTGTGGCCTGCCGAGCCAGGTCTAGCTCGATATCGCGGAGCTGTCTATGTTTGGCGGCGGCCACGTCGGGGGGCAGCCGGTCTAGGGCCTCTAGTATGGGCAGTTCTTTGGAAAGTTCTAAGGTTGCTCGGATGGCTTCAAAATCGTGAATACCTAAGGTTAAGGTGCCATCCATATCAAACACCCAGCAGGTGCGATGGGCTAAATTCTCACTGCCAGTGAGGTTCATAGAGCTACCAGGTTAGTCGACCTGCCCAGTGTACCGCGAGCACCTATCCAGATTGTATGTCCAGATTGTAGGGAACCCCTCAATCGATTGGGTCAGTAGATTGTTGCCCCAACGGGGGTATCAGCGGCTAGGCTGTGTTGCTTGCCAAGACAACCTGGCTACGGCGCTACCGTTGTTGAGATACTCGGTGAGGACGGTGAGACAGTTTGCGATCGCACCCAAATGGGCGATCTCATAGCCGTGGGTATTCTGCGTTGGAAAACTCAAACAGGCCCCTCGAGGCACATGGCCAAACTTCATGGCAATTGACGCATCGCTGCCAAATTGGGAGACCACTGCCTGCTGCAGGTTAATCCCAGCCCCAGAGGCCGCCGAGAGAATCTCTTGATTTAACGACTCGTCATAGAGGCCATAGCTATCTTGAGCAAACAGGACCGGTCTCGGACCGTCTGCAATGGGGTACTCCTTGGCCAGGGGACAAATCTCCAGGGCAATTAGCCGACTCAGGCGCTGACGCTGGCTAAAGTACAAAGCGCCGATGGCCCCCACTTCTTCCTTAGCAGATGCCACCAGATACACATCCACCGGCGGTGTTTTCACCTGCTCTGCTAGACCCAACAGAATCGCAACCGAGGCTTTGTTATCCAGGGTATAGCTGGCAATGTAGTCCCCCAGACGAAAAGGACGCTTACGATGTTTGCCCACCACCATGCGAGTACCTGGACGAACCCCCGCTTTTACCAGCTCCACGGTTGAGAGTTTTGTTTCGACCCAGGCGGTCTCCCAATGGACAGATTTCCCCTCCTGCTGCAATTTTTGAGGGGATTCATGGGACACATGGCGAGAGCCAAAGCTAAGAATCCCAGATATGGTTTCTTTGTCGCCTAAAAGATCCACCACCCCCTCACCATAAACCCAGGGATAGGCCCCACCCAAACGCCGCACCTGAAGACGGCCTGCAGATTCAATCCCTTTGACCAAAGCACCAATCTCGTCTTTGTGGGCAGTGACGGCAATCGCCCCGTCGCTGGTGTTGCCGGGAATTTTAACAACAATATTGTCGGCTTCATCCTGCCAATACTCAACATCGAGCTTGTCTAGCCACTGCTGAATATAGCGATCCACTTCTCCTTCTACACCACTGGGAGAATGGCAAAGGACTAACTCCTCTATGACAGTAAACAATCGGTCTACGTCCCAGGTATCCATGGCCCCTACACCTCTGCCCGAGAGATCACCAGACTCTGCACCAAATTCTCCAGTTTCTCTTCAGAGCAGCATTCAATCAGAGCATCAAACACATCCAACAGCTTGGCCGCTTCGTCACCGTGCATCGGGCTCAGACCCCACACATCTTGCACCCAGTCCTGGGGAGCCGTTTCTTCAAAAATCATCCGCTCCAACAGCTGTTTTGATTCTGCCTTGGATAGGGCCATGGTTTGTGCTCACAAATACAACGGTTCTATCGTGCCATGGCGCTATCCAAACGGGTGCGCCCAATCCGCGCTAAAATAGTTCAAGAATTTCGTACAAGGCAGTTAGCTATGATTGACCTCTACTATTGGACAACACCCAACGGTCACAAAATCACGATTTTCCTCGAAGAAGCCAACGTGCCCTACACGATTCATCCAATCAACATTGGTAAGGGTGAGCAGTTCCAGCCCGAATTTCTCAAAATTGCCCCCAATAATCGGATTCCCGCCATCGTCGACCAGGAGCCCACCGGCGGCGGCGAGCCCATTAGCCTATTTGAGTCGGGGGCAATTTTGCAGTATCTAGCGGAAAAAACCGGGCAGTTTTTACCCACGGACCTACGGGCCAGGACCGATGTCATGCAGTGGCTCTATTGGCAGATGGGCGGTCTTGGTCCCATGCTGGGGCAAAATCATCACTTTTCGGGCTACGCCCCTGAGAAAATTCCCTATGCCATTAACCGCTATGTCAAGGAAACGGCCCGTCTCTACGGTGTGCTCAATCAGCGCCTAGTCGACCTGGACTATGTGGCTGGAGACTACTCCATTGCGGATATGGCAATGTACCCCTGGATTGTGCCCCATGAAAAGCAGGGGCAGGATCTAAATGATTTTCCCCAGCTCAAACGCTGGTTTGAAACCATCGCCGCTCGTCCGGCCGTGCAGCGTGCCTATGCCCAGGCCAAGACAGTTAATCCTACGCCTAAAGCATTTTCTGACGAAGAGAAAAAGGTCCTTTTTAACTTAGACAAGTAAGGGATCTGCCAAAAAATAAAATCCCCGGAGTAGGGTGGGGAAGGGTTAAAGGAGCAGGGGAAAGGATCTATTGGCGGGTACCGTCTTTACCAGCAAGTCCTTGAGCAGCCCAGGTTAGGAAGCTCTGATGCCCCGCACTACGCCTCCCATCAGAGCTTCCCATGGACATTATCAACCGATTCCATAGGTGAATGCCCTGGAACTTGCCACAATGGGGTGAGCCTAGTACTCACTTTTCCATCTGCAGCACCATGGGACACGAACGCCTGGGACAGCTTAAACCCTCGCAGTTGCGAGTACTGATTGCCGTTGCCGATGGCGGCAGCTTTAGCGAGGCGGCCCTGCAACTGCAGCTGTCGCAGTCAGCGGTAAGCTATGCCATTGCCACCCTAGAAGAAGACCTGGGGGTGGTGCTGTTTTCCCGTGGTCGCTATGGGGCAGTGCCCACCCCGGTGGGTCAGCAGATTGTCGAGCGCTCGCGCCATGTGCTCCACCTGATTGCAGATATTTACCAGCAGGCGAATCTGGCGAAAGGGTTTGAAGGGGGGCAGTTGCGCATTGCTGCATTTCGAAGTGCCGCCACCCACATCCTGCCGGAGGTGATTGCCCAGTACTGCCAGCGGTATCCTGCGATCGCAATTACCATTGCCGAATATGACGATCGCCCCGATGTAGAAGCCGATTTACGCAAAGGCAAGGCGGATGTGGGCATCACCTATTTGCCCCACGCCCCGGACCTAGAAACATCCGAGCTTACCCAGGATGAATTTGTGGTGCTGTTTCCCCCCGAGTCAGTGCTGCCCAACCCCCTGACCTGGGAAGCTCTCAATACCCACCCGCTAATCATGGCCCCCGATGGTGACAGCTGCGATGCCATGGTGATTCACCACGGTCGTCAGTACGGTGTAGAGCTACAACCCACCTATCGGATCCGCTCCGATGCCACCATCGTCAACATGGTAGCTAAAGGTCTAGGGGCGGCCATTTCTCCTCGCCTCGCGGCTGAACCTATTCCTGCTGGGGTACAGGTTTACAGTTTGCCAAAGCCCTTCTACCGCACCATCTGTGTAGCCACCCTGGCCGACACCCTACTGCCACCGCCCGTATTCGCGTTTATGGAAATGTTAAAAGAGGCCCTAAACTGTACACCACTACCAGAAAACAGTTAAAAAAAATCTCCCATGCAATTTACAAGAGAGATTATTGACAGGATATTTAGAAGAAGTCGAAGGCAATGGCAACCGGCCATACCCAAACGGATAAAAAACCTAACTGCCAACAGCAGATATCTTTAACTAGATGCCACTGCTGCTCTTCGTGCAACTCCACGATTTAGTGTTGTGTCCAAACTAACTTGTTTTATTGTTCTCTTTCGAGGACTTAAGAAGAATTTTATATTCCTGAGATATAAACCATTTGTTTTTGGCAAAAACTGATAGAAATACGAGCAGTAAGAGCCTTCAAGATAATATCTTTTTAAATCTCTCAGTACTAGTGCGGATAGGTCAGTTCCGCATATTCCACGAGTAGAGAACCCGTCATGTGACTTGGCAAGCTTAGTTTGTTTTCCAAACGTCTATAGCGCCAGCGGGGCCTGATACATTTTGTTTCCTTGGAGGGGGATTCAAAAGAAAAAACCCCCTAAGCATTCAACTCAGGAGATTTTATTGACAGGATATTTGGAGGCCGCCGGGCTAAAATTGCCAGCTTTACTCCAAGGGTTTAGTTTCATCTACTAATGTATCTAAATATGTTGATACTCAACATTATCCATAGGTAGAGTATCGTCGCTTTTACTTTTTGGGCAACCTCAGGGGCTACTCGATTTTAGGATTCAATTGGCGCTGGGGGCGTTGGCTTCCGGGTCTCTACGGCAAAGGGTTGTGCAATTAAACTGGTGCCATAGGTATTTTTATCGAGTACATAGGCCCGTAGACTTCTGGGAGCAAACCTGTCGCAATTTTGGGTTTTAGTCGGGAACACTGGGGAAAATACCAGCCTTGTGAGGGATATCCCAAAAATAACGTGTCTAATAATCTGTCTAATATTTAAAAAGCTGTGGACTAGCCTATTGGCAAACTATCTCCGCCGTGGGGGCTACCGATCGCATCGTAGAGCTGTTGTTGTTTATTATGAAAACGTCCATTGATAATACTGCACTGGTCAAAAAGTTTCTTCAAGGAGGAGAGTCTCTTCTCGCCAATCGAGAATTACGCGTAGAGCAGGCTTTAAAAGAAACACAGCTACTGACTATCCAGGGCACTATACTGGCTAAGGGACGACTGACAGACCCCCTACCCAACATTGTTATTCGTTTAGATTCTGACTATTGGGAGCTGATTCACCAGCTTGCCCTCGAAGCTAGCTTTATCCCCCTGACAATCAACCAAGACCGATTGGCTGGGACCACATTTATTCAGCACAGCTACCACAGTGTGCCAGCGGGCTATCAAATCCATTGCCAAGAAGCGTCAGCCTTCTGGAAAAAATGGTGGCTCAACCACCGTAAGCTGCAGCTCATGGACATGCTGCTACTACACAAGAATCGCTGGTATCCAGTCAACCAGATGCTGTGTGACACCGGGACAGTTTATGTTAAAACCTGGCGTGGGGAGCAGGTTCTATACATAACAGATAGGGTAGTGTGGCTCGACCGCAACACCCGAGAGAAACGAAAACAGATCCAGGTCAATCGGCACCAGGCTAAGGCCCAAGACATTCCGATTAAGTATCCCTACCATTTTTCCGATCGTTCCCCTGGCTACTGCGCCGTCCCAGCCGATCTGGCTCAAGTTATCAAAGCCGGTAAGGACCGACTATTGGTAAAGACAGCTGTGGGAATTGTCCTGATTGAAGGGCAAAACCTAACCTGTAAGCTTGCCCGTAAACTGACCCAGGTGTCTTAAACTCAGCAGCTTAATCGCCAATATCAATACGGCCCACGGAAGTATCTGGATAGTATGTGGCTAGAATCTCGTAGTACCGGTATCCCTGTTGAGCCAGATCTAGCGCTCCGGTTTGACTCATGCCGTAGCCGCTATGGGCGTCGTTAACAATATCCTGGTTGGCCGCATACAGCGATTCAACCACGCCGCCGTCGTAGCTGATAAATTCTCCAGCGGTGTCGTGTACGGCCTGGTAGGTGGAGCCGGCCTCGGTAGCAACCCCCTTGTAGGCCTGATACCGCTGGGTGTCATCCAAATCGTAGGCCCGCCGCTGGTGACGTACGCTGTGGACCAGGGCGTAGGAGCGAGCCGCAACCGCTTGCGCCTTAAGCGCTTCTAAAGACCAGCTTGCGGACATTTCAGCCCCAACTACGCTATACAAATAGTCCTGGAGCAATACATAATTTACGGTCATCACCCCACCATCTTGCCACAGCAGCAGCAGCCGACCACGGTACCAGCGATCGCCCACGGCCACATAGCCGTTATCAGGCTGCAGCCACACCGCTGTGGGTACGGGTTGACCATTAACAAACAGACCGCTGGCATCAGCACTTACCCGATATCCGATACCGGCGGGCAGGTTCTCTAGCAGCTGGCCGTCGGTGCTAATGATCGCCCCCCCCTGGGATGTGGCGACGGTAACATTGGCGGCCTGCCTGGTCAGGGCGACTCGCATTTGGGTATGGCCATCAATGGTTGGGTTGTTGGATGGCTCGGGGGGGAGGGCACGAACAGCCACTCGAGTAGCAGGCGGGCTGTCGACAGCCGGACTGGTTGCCGGACTGGCAGACGTTAGGCTAGCCGAGCTAGCGGGGCTAGCCTTGGCCGGTTTGGCGGCGGCTGGGCCTTCCACTAGGGTTTTTACAGTTTTGGTCATCAGCCACTGTCCCAGGGCAACCGCATCCGCTCGAATAAACGGTTCAATGGTCTTTGGGGTGATAGCCCCTTTTTTAACTGACCGCACCGAACTGCCTGGTATCTCGGGCCGTGTTTGCTGTGCTTTATTAGGCTGAATGGCTGGAGCAGCTTTGGGTCCGCTCTGGGCTAGGGGGGACGTGAGCCTAGGGGAGGATAAATTCTCAGCCTGGGCTGCATGACGCCCGCTTCCCATCAGTAGGGTCGTACCCATCGCTCCAGACAGCAGTAAACTAGCGACATTGGTGGGGCTAAAGGGCATATAGATACTAGTTAATTATTGATTAAACTAATGAATTCCAATTTGGCGGTCTTTGAATACTTGTAAAACCAAACCCGTAAAAACCAAACCCGGCAGTTGTGGGCTATGACTGCTTAAAAATAATGGTGTACTTCTATAATCGCTCCTGATTGTGGGGTGACGTTATTTTATTTGGCTACCTCTGCGAGTTAGCGTGGTGTTCTGTGCAGGTTTCCCCAACGGAAGAAAATATCTATCGTTGGTTTTTAGTCCCCTGTGGGCTAGCTGCTATGGGCAGGAGCTTTGTCAGGCTTGGGGGTGGGGACAAACTGGTCCCAGTGGGTGATGGCACTGATGTCGGCGGGGGCAGCGGATGACGATATTCGCTCAGCTGAACGGTCAAAGTAAATTGACTGCATTCCTAGCCGCTGCGGTGCGATCGCATCATTTAGTAAATGATCGCCAATAAACAGTACTCGCCCAGGGGGTGGGTTTCCGGCGACTTCTAAGGCCGCTTTATAGATGGCGTCTCCAGGTTTGCGCTGACCGTACTCAGCGCTGTCTAGCACAAAGCTAAAGTAGGACCGTAGCCCATGGCGCTCCAGCATCTGGGCTGGCCAATCCGCCAAAAAAAAATTAGAGATAACCCCCATGGATACCTGTCCCTGCCACCGCTGTAGCATGGTTTCTACCCCTGCCGGTAACCGCAACGTAGCTGGAAAGCACTGCCTAAACTGCACCTCCATCTCCGCCAGGATGGGGTCAACCGTGGCGGCGGTCGCCCCTGGGCGATAGGTGGCGAACAGATTACAAAATCGCTGTCGCAGCGTCTGCTCAGCCGGTTTACCGGCAATATTCTCAAGCCGCCAGCGATGGTAGTCAGCCCGCACAGCCGCAATGTCTGGATAGAGTCCGGCGGTCACAGGCACCTGATACATAGGGGCGAGTCCTGCCTCACAGCCGGTGGTATCAAAATCGTCAATCAGCGTATTGAAACAGTCAAAAAAAATCCAGTCGAATGATGTGCTGGTGACCATGGTAGATGTTGCCTGCTATCCCAGATGCTCGGAAGTTATCCACTAGATTAGCGCCATTGGGTATGTTCCATGACGAGTTTCTCGAACCGGGCAACACTCTCTTCAACCAGGCTCAGACTGGTGTTCCAAAACAGGGGTTGCGAAATATCTTGCTGGAGATGGTGGGCGACTAGCGCTTCTGCGGTCATACTACCGGTGTCGCGCAGTATGGCCGTATAGAGATCGTTAAAGCCTTTTCCATAGGCACTTTGCTGGGCGTAGATACCGAGGCTAAACAAATAGCCAAACAGATAGGGATAGTTATAAAACCCAAGCTGGGCGATGGAAAAATGCAGCTTGGTTGCCCAAAACATATCGTCGTATTCTGACAGGCTGTCTTCATACCAGAGCTGCCAGCTGTCAGCCATCATGGTTTTGAGGTGAGGTGCGATCGCAACCCCCCGTTTGCGCTCCTCCACCAGCCGTTTCTCAAATTCAAACCGGGCTGGAATATTTAATAAAAACACCGCTGCACCCTGGGCATCCTGCCAAAGAATTTCTAGTTTTTGGGCGGGGGTTTCAGCCCGCTGCACCAGGGCATCACGCACCAGGGTCTCGGCAAAGGTGCTAGCGGTCTCCGCCAGGGTCATCGGATAGTAGGTTTTCATCAGCGGCAGATCGCGCATGACCCAGTTGTGCCAGGCATGCCCCAGCTCATGGGCCAGGGTAATAACATTGGTCATGGTGCCCTCAAAGGACATAAAAATGCGCGGCTCGCGGGGGCTTGCAAATCGAGTACAGTAGGCCCCCGTCGCGCGATTTAGGGTTGGTTTGCTATCGATCCAGCCCTTTTCAGCCATCATCACCGCAAAGTCACCCATTGCTGGCGTCAGCTGTCGAAACGCATCGGCAATTAGAGCAATAGCCGCATCAAATGATATGGCCCCGGTGTTCCCCACCGCCAGGGCAGGGGCGCTTAAATCCCAGGGAGCCATCTGGGAAATCCCTAGGGCCTGGGCCATGGCCTTGAGCGCCCGCTGACCGATCGCTCGTCGGTCATAGGCAGTCTCCATGAGGACATTGAGGGTACGGCGCTCGATTCGACTTTGGTGACAGCTTTTGTCCAAGTAGTGCAGCTCCCGGACGGTGGCCCGCTTTTGGGTTTCTTCCAACCGCCAGCCGTTGATGGCATTGAGAATCGCGGCCGCCGTCTCCTGATGCTCGCTCCAGGCCTGGCGCATCCCTTGCCAGGCGGCCAAACGCGTCTCCCGTCGTGGATCGCCTAGCAGGTTGGCCGCTTTGGCCAGCCCCACGCTCTCCCCTTGAATGTCGCACTTGAGGGTACCGGCCAGTTTTGTGTAGAGATTTCCCCAGCTTTGTAAACCGCTGACCGATAGCCCCGTGATTAAACTCTCCTCAGCCACGCTGAGCAGCTGGTCCCTGAGCTGGCGCTGATGGGTCAGCAAAAATGACATTTCTACTAGCACCGGATCGGCCCCTAGGGCATCCACAAATTCAGGACGCACCCGATTTAAAAATACGTCCATCGGTGTGATCGCCTGACTGAGGTCGGCCCCCACCTGCTGGAGCATCGGCATCACAGTGCTAGCGTGGGTGTCCGTCGCATCCACGCTTAACGCCGTAGAAATGTAAGTACGCACATTACCCAACTGTTTGGCCAGGGTGGTACGCATTTGATGGATCTCCCGCAGCGCTGCGAGCAAAGGGGAAAAGTCTTTTTGATCAAGGGTTTCAGCGGTGTCAATCCGTTGTTTAAACGGTGCACAGGCGGATGAGATCTGGGCGATGGTTTCCCTAATCTCAGCAATGGCCGTGGCAATCTGCGGATCGTCGGTGCCTTTAAAGAAATGACGGTTATCCCAGGTTTGAGCAAGTTGAAGCATAATTCTGCAGCAGCGGCGGTGGTCTTTAATTTTAATCTAGCCCTCTCCGGTTGGGCCGCTGGCTGTTTTGAGGTTAACTGGAAGGGGAAACCTACGGTCTCAAAACGTTGTCTCAGCATATTTTGATCACCGGTGCCACCGGCGGGGTAGGGCAGCTAGCCGTAGCCTACGCTCTGACCCAGGGCTACACAGTACGGGCCCTAACACGAAACGTGGCCAAAGCGCGATCGCTTTTTGCCGATCGAGTAGACCTAGTCCAGGCCGATCTGCGCGCCCCAGAGACCCTGCCAGAGGCATTGAGTGGCATGGATGCCATCCTTTGCTGTAGTGGAACAACGGCATTTCCATCGGATAAATGGCAGGTCGATTTGCCCTCTCAACCCTGGGACCAGCTGTTCACCTGGGGACGCATCTACCTGGATGCGGACTACCGTCAGCGCCATACGCAAAATTCTCCAGCCGTGGCCGACGGCGACGGCGTACGTAATCTGATCAAGGCAGCTTTGGCCGCTAAAGGGGATAACCTAAAACGCTTTGTTCTGGTCTCATCCCTGGGGGTGGAACGCAGACAGCAGCTGCCCTTTAATCTCCTCAATGCCTACGGCGTGTTAGATGCAAAAGCAGCGGCTGAAGCAGCCCTGCGCAGCTCAGGCCTAGGTTACACGGCCATCCGCCCCGGACGACTCATTGATGGTCCCTACACCTCTTACGATTTAAATACCCTGATCAAAGCATCAACCGGGGGAAACCAAAATGTGGTCTTGGGCCAGGGCGACCGGCTGCTGGGACAAACCAGTCGCAAAGACGTGGCGGCCGCCTGCGTAGAATGCTTGCGGTACCCCACTACCCAAAACAAAACCTTTGAGCTCATCAACCAGGGGGCGCGACCGGCTGTACTTGACTGGTCCCAGCTGTTTACTGAGGGTTTATAGGCTCACCGGGCCGCCTGTTTTAACTCCTCTAGAACCGCCTCGGTGGGATTGACGGCGTCAAGGTTGGGGGTTGTTGCTTCGGTGACCGTGACCCAAGGTTCAATATCGGCCGCATCAATCCAAGCAGAGTAGTACCTGATCTCTGTGGTGTCGGGGGTGAGGCTCAACAGCTCAAACTCCCCACGCATGGCTTGCCAGTCGGCCACATAGACTTCGTAACTGCTAGGACCAATCCCTTGGGGACCACCACCAACATAGTTGGTAGCAACCTGATCCCAGTAGCGAACAAAGCGTTGACCATTCCAGCTCCATTCCTGCCCTGGCCACCAAAAATAGCCCGGTGTATCCCCTGGACCGCCATAGTATTCTGCCCCTTGGCTGAGCCGCGTGGTAGTGCCAGGTTCATAACTAATTTCGTATCGCAGCGGGGCTGCTGGCGTGCTGATGTCGGTGTCAGCGAGCCAAAGCAGTTCGACGGGACCGGATGTCCCTAGGGTATCCATGGAGGTCTCCGCCAGCAAACTGGCATACAGCGATTGATCGGCAGGTAAATCGGCCATAGCGGTAAACCGCCAGCATTCCCAGCTATCGGCCTGAGCGATGGCGGCCCAATCTACATCACACACACCGTTGGCCGTGGCCACCCAAAGCTGGCTGTCTTCCACCCACAGGCGGGTGGGAATCGCTCCCACCAGCGGACTGTTTTCCACCGTGTAGGTTTGAATGGTGTCGCTAGCTGGGCTGTAGGCCACCAGACCGTTGGCAGGAATGTAGGGATTGCCCTCCCCCGAATATTGGGTGCCCAACCACAGGGTCAGCTCGTCGTTCGCCTCAGTGAGGGCGAGATCTGTAATTTGTGCATTCTCTAGCTCCCCTGGCTGCCAGAGGACAATCTCCTCTGTAGCAAGCTGGTACTGCACCACCGTAGTAATACCACTGGCACCTTCCCCCTGCTCAAAGCCAATGGCCCACCACAGGGCGTCATCGGTGGCGAGGGTACGGCTCACCTCGGGAACACCCGCACTGGCCCCCAGCTCACGCTCAATAATATCGTTGTTGGTATATAGGACAGTGGAGACAGGCTCGCTCTCCCCCGGTTTTATCACCTCAAAGATCACCTGCTCCAAGCTGTCGCTAGGGGCACTCTCGTCGTCTAGCCAGGCGGCATCGAGACGGACCCTGGCCCGATAGGTTTCTGCACCGGTCACCGGTTCGTAGTCTGGCTCGGCCAGGGCCTGATAATA
>JBCDJC010000059.1:0-24996 GCA_038748225.1 Cyanobacteria bacterium P01_H01_bin.26
CTGCGGCGGCATTGACGCCGTCTCTAAGTGGTAGATCAGCTGGGCATCGGCATTACTGACTGGCAACAGATTAGGTAAATCCGGCTCATGGTCCGCCAGGCTGGCTATCTGCTCAGCATTGATGGACCAGTAGGTGACATACGCCAGCGGCTGAAACCCATTTTGGCGATACAGAGCTAAGCCAAACTTGTCGTGGATACTGGTTTCACTAATCCAAGTGTGGGCCTCGACAATGTTTTCAAAGCAGTGGCGCAGCAGCAGGCTAGCCAGGTCTAAATTGAGGGGTAGATTTTGATCGGCCACCGCGTTGACCATGACCCGATCGACGCGCCAGGTACTGCGGGTGGAGTTAAAGGGGGAAACCTGAATGACGCCGTGGGTGGTGTGCTTGCGCCCCGCTGCAAAGGTAATTTCCTTGGGCTGCAGCGGATTGACCAACCGCGAGAGTCGCTGCAGGGACGATTGCCCAAACAGAGTCCCCGCCCCTGGCAAAGGCTGATGCTTTGTAAACGCACCGCAGGTTACCACCTCTGAACCACCCTCAGGCATCAGCTTTTCTGAATCGCGAAAATGCACGGGGCGAACCGCAATGGGGTCAGAAGGGGTAACGGGTGTCATAGAACCGAAATATGTACAAATCCCTAGTCTTTTGGATGAATCAAGACCACAGGAGTCTGTTCATCGGCATTACCAGCTGGATTATCGAGGAGAGCACTTGTTATTAAGTCTACGTCAGTGCCCGGTGTTGCTGCCAGTATCTTAACCGCTTTCAAATCATTGACGTCGACGATGGCGGCTTTTAGCCCCGTCGCATCGTAAATATCTTGGACAATCTGTGCAGGATTTTGGGGCCCCAGGACGATGAACTGATCGTAGGGGGGCAGCGTGCCGGTAACGTCGTCAATCAGGCGGGCCTGCTCACCCGCTAGCTCATAGAACATACCGGGACGACCAAAGAATTTTTTTGCGATCGCACCCACTACAAAGGCATACACCACCCGCACTGGCCCCACCAAATCCACCAGGGTCTGCATACCGCAGGCCGTTGCCAAACTCGATGTGGGCATAAAGAAATAGCAAATACGCTTCGCCACCCAGCCCGGTTGGATACTGCTGGGATGCCGCCAACGTCCCTGCATAATGGCCACGGGCGTTTCCCCAATGGTGACAATATCCCCCGGTTTAGCATAGGGCTCCACGTAGCGTTTGACCGTGTCGATGGGGCTATCGAGGGGCCCCAGCAGGTGGGTGGGAATTGGCAGCACCTCGGCCTTCGGGGTGCTGCGCCAGTGTTGAGGCGCATTGGGGTCGGGATATTTGAGCGGCACCACCACATTGCCCATTTTAGGAATCCGGCCTTCGGGACCATAGGTCAAATAGTGAATCTTGACCCACAGAGCCTTGAGCTTAGACAGGTCAGGGCCTTGAATATCCACCTTGAGCTTGAGGCCAGTGGATTGAGCCGTTTTAACAATGTAGGCAAACCAGTAGTTATCGGGTCTAGCCGGAGCATCCCCATGGTTGGACATTAGCCGGGTTGTAACCGTAATGCCCTCTAAACTGGCCCCCGACAGTAGCTCTGCCTCAACAGAAATTTCCGGCACCATAATTTCTAAGGTGCGGGTGAGGTTTACCAGGGCAGGCTCTCCCTCAATGACATAGTGCTGGGGCTCGCGGGTAGTAATCGTCCATTTGCCAGACTCCAGCTCGAGCCGATTACCAGGGCGTCCCTGATACTGCCGCTCGATCAGTAGCCAGACTGCCAGGGCCAACAATATCAGTAGAATTACTAGCGTGCCCAAAATCCCTGTCATTAAAGGGGTACTCCTCTGCCATCTAGAATCTAAATAGGGGGTGTGACTGTGAGCCAACGCTCAGGTTATGGTCACGTAAGCTTTGTATCGTACTCTCAGACCAGAAGCAATCAGCAGGAGGCCTATCGCAAAAGCTCAAACAGACCATCATCTAACTCATAGCCCAGGGTACGCACTATCAGCTTCAGTTTTTCAATCCCGTCAATGTGTTTATCCTTCAGCCACTGGGTAATGGTAAACACTTTGCCCATGACAAAAATTTCGAGGGCTTCTGGGTTGTAACGAATGCCATCTAACGGGCTGAACTGGTGGGGCACCAGCATGGCTGCATAGCGTCCTAGGTCACCGGATTCCACATCTAAAAACAGCGGTAGCCAAGGATAATGACTATCCAGACGAATAAACCACAGCCGCACCTCAGGCACCTCAGACAGCTCGCGGGGGTCGTCTGCATCGCGGGGATAGTCGATGTCAAAACTTAATTTAAGGTCGGCTTGATGCCAGTCAACTTGACTCAGGACGGCGTGGGCGACCGCCAGGTCCAAAGACTGGAGGTGTGTAGCACCGACAACAATGGATTGAGACATTGTAAGCAGATGAAACAGACTAACAGTGTGCCTTGCTATGGAAGACTTTACTAGGGGGCGTTGCGCCCTGGGTGTGAGTTGCCGTTTTCAACCCAAAGGTCACGATATAAGCTCTAACTTTCTATGACTTCCTCTCCTATTCGTATTTGCATCACCCTGGGGACACGCCCTGAGGCGATTAAACTAGCGCCGGTGATTAAGCAGTTTCAAAAAACACCCGGATTTGACACTCGGGTGGTACTGACGGGCCAACATCGAGAGATGGTGGATCAGGTAATGCAGCTGTTTGAAATTCAGGCCGATCGCGATCTGAATATTATGCAGCCGCAGCAGACCCTATCAGACATTACCTGTCGCAGTCTGCAGGGGCTGCAAACGCTGTTTGCCGAGCTAGAGCCTGAGATCGTGCTGGTGCAGGGGGATACCACAACGGCCTTTGCCGCTGCCCTAGCCGCGTTTTATCAAAAAATCCCCGTGGGACACGTGGAGGCCGGGCTGCGCACGGACAATATTTTGGATCCGTTTCCTGAGGAGGCCAACCGGCGGCTGGTGTCTCAAATTACGACACTGCACTTTCCGCCCACCGATAAGTCCGTGGCAAACTTGACGGCATCCGGTGTAAGTGGGACTGTCCTTAAAACGGGCAATACGGTTATTGATGCATTGCAGGCCGTAGCATCCAAGGCACCGGTCTGTGATGTGCCGGGCCTAGACTGGGACAGACACCGGGTCATTTTATCGACGGTCCACCGTCGAGAGAACTGGGGAGCGCCGCTGCAGGACATTGCGACGGGATTTTTGCAGATATTAGACAAGTTTGAGGATGTGGCGCTGCTGCTGCCGCTGCATCGCAACCCCACCGTGCGAGAGCCGTTGAAGGCAGCTCTCGCATCCCACCCTCGGACATTTTTAGTGGAGCCCCTTGACTATGCTCAGCTAGTGGGGGCCATGCGGCGGTGCTATTTGCTACTGACCGATTCGGGGGGATTACAGGAGGAGGCCCCTGGTCTAGGGAAGCCGGTACTCGTACTCAGGGAAACAACGGAGCGACCCGAGGCGGTAGAGGCAGGGACGGCAAAGCTGGTGGGAACCGATCCGCAGGTGGTGACCGCTGAGGCGGCGAAACTCCTGGGCGATCTGAGTGCCTATGAGGCCATGGCTCGAGCAATCAATCCCTTTGGGGATGGTAAAGCGTCAGAACGCATTGTCCAAGCGGTGCAGGCTTATTTTAGTTACTAGGTGGCGGGGGCTCCTCTCCCTAGCTATTGGCTTCATCTAACAAACTTTTCTTGGATGACTTTAGGGATTTCCAAAGTTTTTTGATCTGCCCATAGGCATCCTCGGAGGAAATTTTCCCACCCGTTTCAAGGTTGCAAATGAGGGAAACCCTGTTAGCAAACTCCTGCAGGTTGGAGTTGAACACCAGCCGCTCAGGCGTAAACTCACCGTGGTAAGGGGCACGGGGATTGATAAAGTTCTCTTTTTGCTCTTGAGGGTTGTTAGCCAATGGAAAGTCCTCTGGTTGTTGGATAGATACTTAGTTAATACCCATGTGTCGCTATTTATATATTGCGATCATAGCAATGTCTTGAAATTACACCGCCTCTTTTAGGTCATGAGCTGTGGGTGTTTATACCGCTGAAATACGGTCACGTTTATTGAGAAATTGTCTGAATTAAGACCATGTCTTCGGCTCGAGCGATCTCTTGATGGGGCGGCAAGGTTTCCAGGTGGTGAGCTTCTGCTAGGACGTAGAGATTATCCTCTGGCCAGCGATCGAGGAGCGCCTGGCCAGAAAGGGGAGGGACGTTGCGATCGCAATAAAAATTTAAACTGGGCCGCCCATAGCTAAATGTCGTCACCACCTCAGCCCCAGGCGGAACATACTGGTTAACCAGCTGCGCCACCGGCTTTACCGCATAGGCCTCGTTGAGTTCCCATAGCCAAAAGTCCGAACCCACCAGCAGCAACAGGGTGAGATATAGACCAGCCATCAGGGTCAAGCACCAGCGGGACTGACGCCGCCACAACTGGCCTGTCGCCCAGGCGGTGCCCAGGCCCAGGACAATACCAATGACAATGAGTGTGGGTTGCCGGTCGACCACCCCCAGATAGACTCCACCACCCAGGGCAACCACCGCAATTAGCCCCAGCAGCCCCGTGGCCCAGCGCGGTGGCCTTTGCCAGCGATGGTGCAAATACCCACCAACCGCCAACGCCACAAACGGATACAGGGGCACGATGTACCACGGCAGCTTGGTCCCCATCAGGGAAATTGCCCCGAGATAAATACCCGTACCCACTAGCACCAGCTGTCCCCAAGGCCGCTGCCGCTGTCGCCAGGCTAGCCAAACACCCCCCGGCCACAATATCAGCCAGGGCCAGCTATATTTCAGCAGCTCCAGCAGGTAGTACCAGGGGGGTTGCTGGTGCTCTTCAATGGCAGAGGTCACCCGCTCAAACGACTGCGCCACAAAATGCCCCTGCCAATACACCTCGCCATAGCGTAAAAGCTGAGCCCCGTACCAGAGCGCCACCGGCAAACAGCCCAGGGCCAAACCCAGCCACAAATAGTGATTACGCCCCAGGCGACCTCCCTGGTTGATGACTAAAAAAACCAGGACAATTAGCCCCAGCAAAATCACCAAAATCCCCTTGGTCAGGGCAATCAGCCCGAGCCCAATTCCGATGCCGAGGGCATACCTAGGCTGTTTTTGAGACCTGAGCCCCCACAGCAGCACCAGCAAAAACAGCGTCACCGCCACCCCATCGCGCATGGCCAGCCGACCGTGGCGCACCACCGGCAGCAGCGTCAAAAATACGCCAGCTGACAGCAGCGCCGGCCGCCGCTGCGCAAAGACCTCACGACCGATCCAATAGAGTAGCGGTACGGCCAGGGCACTAACCAGGGCTGGCAGTAACCGCGATGTCCATTCGGATACACCGCCCAGGTAGCCTGTCGCCATCAACCACTCCACTAGGGGCGGCTTATTTAAATAAGGAGCCCCGTAGAGGGTGGGGTAAATCCAATCGCCGCTGGTGGCCATTTCCCTGGCCACAGAGGCAATGGTGCCCTCGTCCCAATCGCGCAGTGGCACCATGCCCAGACGCCACAGGTATAAAAACCACGCCGCCAGCATCAGCCACAGCCCATCTAGGGCATCAGTTTGAGCAACCCTAGGGCGGTTCGACAGCAAGGATTTATTGACCTGATTAACCACGGCAATGGCACAATAGCTACGCCCTATCATATCCCTCACCCCATGGCACGCTGGCAATTGGGAGCTGGCCGACTGCAAATAGTCCACTCTTTAGTACTGGCAAGGCGATGGCACTGGCTTGTCCTCATGGGATGGATGGTGCCCCTACTGTTGGCGGGTTTTTTTGACCTCGATCACCAAAGTCTGATGGCCCACGACGAGGGTCTGTATGCCCGTCGTGCCAGGGTGATTGTGGATACGGGCGACTGGGTCCATCCCTGGGCCACGCCCCACCATAAAACCCCTGGCCCCTATTGGATTGTGGCCCCATTTATACAGGTATTGGGACGACATGAGGTAGCCGTGCGTCTACCGAGCGTGCTGGCAAGTCTTGGCTGTATCTGGCTGACCTATGCCATTGGTCGCCGTTTGCTCACTCCAACCGCCGCTCTATTGGGGGCGCTTTCCCTGGGAGTTGCCCCCCTGTGGCTGCAGTACAGTCGTCTGGCAACTCCCGATGTACCGTTTACGGGGCTGACGTTGCTAGCTATCTGGCTGCTGCTATTGGCAGATCGGTGCCCACACCACAGACGCTGGCTTTGCTTTGGAGCAGGGGTTAGCCTGGGGTTGACGGTGTTGGTGCGCAGTGCGCTAGCGGCTGTCCCCATGGCTTGTTTGCTGCCCTACCTGCTGCTGTCGGGACGGCACCATCTCAAACAGTGGAGTTTCTATGGGGGAGGTCTGGTGGGGCTGCTGCCCACAGCTATTTGGGTCTGGCTGTGCTGGCAACGCTATGACATGGCTGTGATCGACGCCTTAATCAATTTTCCAGTGAGTCAGGGGCTGACCACAGATCGAGCTAAGTCCCCTTTGTTTTATCTGTTCAATCTTTTGACCAATGATTTTTTGTGGATATTTTTTGCCCTGGGGGCGGTAATTTTGCTGCTGAGCAGTCTGGTGCGCTCGTTTACGCGCCCCCAGGCAGGCAGTATCCGACTGGTCCAGCCCCCAATATCTTTGCTACTGCTCTACCCGCTGCTGTACCTGGGTCTGCTCAGTTTTGCCTCCACCAAGCTGCCCCACTACGCCATACCGGTCTATCCCTTTCTAGCGCTACTCACGGGATATGCCATGGAGCAGCTGGTACGCCATGGTCCCAATGGCATGCTCAAACATTTTTTAGGGGTTGTTAATGGTCTGCTGCTGTTTTTGGGCGGCGTACTGATGGTGGCGGCATGCTTAGCCATGGCGACCACCGTTCTACCCAGCACAGAGGATATTAGACCCTATGCCCCCATTGCCTTTGGCATCGGTTTTGCCTGGTTGGGTGCCGGGTTGCTGTGGTTCGGGGTGTGGGGTAAAGCTCAGCCACAGCAGAGTCGCTTACTCAGCTGGCTGGCCCTGCTGCTATTGGGGCATTGGATCAGTCTAATGGTTGCCTGGGGCACCGCCGAGCTTGGCAATGTTAACCCTGAGATGAAAGCCCTATTAATTCGTCAGGATATTCAACCTATATTACAAACCGAGGCCATAGATTTTTCCCCAGGTCTCAATAGCAAACGCAGTACCCTGCTGAGGTTTTATACCCCTAACCCCGGTAAAAAGCTGCCCACCTTAGAGCGGGTTGCCCCCCATGACTACCTATGGATTGAGGCCAGTGAGCTGCCCACCCTGAAGCAGCCCTATGACTCCCTAGGTCAAATCAAACAAACACATTTGGTAAAAATTCTTCCTTAGTAGGAGCCAGTCTGCTAGTACGCTGCAAAAGCATAAGGATTTGAGACCTGCCGCTTAGAAATATTGGTATGTCAATTCATCTATTTGCTGACGTAAAAACCTTTGTGTTTACAAGTCCTGGGTGAACCCTATAGGGCTCACCTGCGAGGGGGGTACCTAATGGCGTTTTTTAGCTTTCCAGGTGCCGCCGTACATGTAATGACGGTTGCCTTGCTTCAGGGAGGGCCAGCACAGGGGACAAACAAACCACCAGGGATTGGCTGGCTGGTATTTTACCCGGTACAGCACCTCCGAGGCCTGTCCACAGAGTTTGCAGTTTTTCTTTCGAACGCGATGTTTCATCTGTTTTTACAACGATTGCTCCATGCTGGCTAGGTTGTTTGTTCCCCAGCAGTATTCTCGCCGTCAATGGCGACTTCAATGGGGCATTGGTCTTGGGTTGAGCCTGATATTTGCTTTTGCCTATGGTTCTTTGGCGATGCAAAAGGGATTTTCGGCAGACTATGTGGTCCAGGATGATGCCCGTCACTATCTTTTTTGGATGGAGCGCTTTCGGGATGCCAATGCGTTTCCCCAGGACCTGATGGCTGACTATTTACAATCTATTACACCGGTCGGTTATAAACTGCTGTACCGCATCGCCAGCTACTGTCATATTCAGCCCGAGCAGTTTGCCAAGGTTTTACCGGTGGTTCTGGGGCTGGTGGCAGCTGGCTATTACTACGGCCTGACGTTGAGACTCTTTCCGGTGCCCGTCGCTGGGGTGATGGCCTCGGTGATGCTCAGTCAGCACCTGTGGTCTACCGATGATGTGGTATCCGCCACTCCACGGGCATTTATCTATCCGCTGCTGATTGCGCTGCTGTTTTATTTTGTGGAGCAGCGGTGGGGGCTGAGCCTGGTATGTTTGGGTTTGCTGGCTCTGTTTTACCCACCTTTGGCAGCGGTGGCGACAACGCTATATGCCGTCAATGCTGTGGACTGGCCAGCACTGGAAGCTAAGTGGAACCGTCCGTGGGTCGTAATTCGGCGATCGCATTTTCGGATTGCGATCGCAGCCATCCTGCTGGCAGCCCTGTGCATTTTACCCACCTATCTCTTCGCCCAGCAGTTTGGTCCGGTGGTCACCATGGACCAGGCCCGTACCCTACCGGAGTTTCAACCGACGGGTCGCCATTCATTTTTTAGGGAGGGCATATCCCGCTATTGGCTGGTCATATTTGGCGGCCATGGGGCGATTCTCAAACGGACCATTTTTACACCGGTCACCCTGGCTGGAGCCTTGCTATTGCCACCGATGCGGTGGTTTGGCCACAACACTTTCCCCGATTTGCGAGCCGTGCGCCCTAGCATCCATGTCTTTACCAAACTCACAGCGGTGAGCCTGGTGTGGTTTGTCATAGCCTATGCTGTAGCCTTCAAATTACACATGCCGGGGCGCTACACCAGCCACTGCATTCTGCTAGCAATGCCCGTCCTGGCGGCCATTGCCTGGACGTTGGTGCTGGGGGCTATCTGTCGGCGGGAGAATAAATCCATAGCCGCCCTCGCCGTATTGCTCATCGCTGTACCGCTATTTTTCTACTACCCGCTGCTGCTTAAAAATTTTCCTAAGACCCTCTACATGACCGGTCGCGAGGCCCCCATTTACAACTATTTGCAAACCCAGCCCCAGACGGCTTTGGTCGCCTCCCTGGACTATGAGGCCGACCATATCCCTGTATTTGCCAAGCGCTCCACCCTGATCGCCCCTGAATATGCCACGCCGTTTCACCTGGGCTACTACCGGCAGATTCGCCAGCGGGGAAGGGACCTACTAAGGACCCACTACACCACCAATCGGGCCGCCCTCAAAACCTTTGTAGAGCGCTATGGTGTAGATTTTTGGCTGGTGCATAAAGCCGCCTTTGAGCCTGGCTACTTGAGCCACCATGACTACTGGCTCTACAACTATCCGACGCTCACCCAAACCGCCATTGAGCAGATTAATAGGGGCCAGGTCGGTCTGCTGCAAACCCGGGTGAACCATTGCTCAGTGGTCGAAACGGACAGATTTTGGCTAGCATCTACCCCTTGCCTGCTCGACAAACAGGCGGCCAGCCCACATTAGCCGCCGCAGTTCGCAGTATGATCGGTGCGCCCCCAAGTCTATTGCTCCATGCCGCTGCGTTTGCCCCACTGGCTAGTTACCCTCTATAAATCGCGTTGGACCGCTGTCATTTTGGTCGCGGTGCTGGGTCTCATCGGTGCCCTCAACCACAGCATGTGGCGCGATGAGATGAATGTGTGGCTAATTGCTCGAGACAGTCCGTCCTGGGAAGACTTTGTAGAAAATATTCACTACGATCGGGCCCATCCAGGGCTTTGGCATCTGCTGGTGGCGGCACTATATCACCTGTTTGGGCATCCCATTGCTATGCAGGTATTTCACTGGCTGCTGGCGCTGGGGTCGGTGCTGCTGATCTGGCGGTACAGCCCGTTTAGCCATTGGCAAAAATGGCTGTTTACCTTTGGCTATCTGCCGTTTTATGAGCATCTGGTGATTGCCCGTAACTATGCGGTGGCGATGCTGCTGCTATTTACCCTCTGTACCCTATGGCCCCAGCGACAGCGCGCCTACTGGCCGTTGGCGGGGCTACTAGTGCTGCTGGCCAATAGCAACGTCTATGGGCTGCTGATTGCGATCGCACTGGCCCTCACCCTAGCCATAGAACTTCTGTTTGAACCACGGCTGCGGCACAGCTGGCTCGATATGCTGTGTAGCGGAGTTTTAGTTGTAGCCGGCTGTGCTATGGCCCTATATTTCATCTTGCCCCCCAGCGATGTGGCCGAGCAGGCCCTAGGCGAGTACGTGACGGGGCTAGACATACGCCACCTGCTCAGGGCCGTTGGCCGCATATTTGGGGCATACTACGTCATCATCCCCAACAGTAAGCGCTACTTAGACCTAATAGTCTGCGGGGCCATTACCCTGGGCTCCTGCGGATTAGTGGGCTTCAAGCTGCTCAAAAAGCCCTATGCCCTTGGCTTTTATCTGCTGGGTAACGGCATTATATTGGGCTTTACCTACGCCAAGTTTATGCCCAACTCCATTCGGCACTTTGGCAACTTTTACCTAGTGCTAATGGCAGCACTGTGGCTGGCCCACCACTACGCCCCATCATCAGCTATCACCCAGCATATTCCCAGGGTTGAACGGTGGCAGCCCTCTGTCCAACGCTGGTTTAACCGAACATTTGCCGCCATTTTAGTAGCGCACCTGGTGGGGGGAGTATTTCTATTTACAATGGAATTTTTTATCCCCTATTCCGCCAGTCGTGCCACCGCTGCCTACATGCGTCAGGCCAACCTCCAGGATGAATTTATTGTGGCTAGCCGCGATGCCCAAATGGCCTCCCTAAGCGGATATTTTAACCGGCCGTTTTATTTTCCAGAACGTCAGGCCATCGGCAGCTACACCCTATTCTTTAAAGGCAGTCGCCGCGAAGTCAGTCAGCCGGAGGTTATTCAGCAGGTTACCCAGCTTTTGAACCAACATCCAAAGATCCTGTTAGTGCTAACCGGAAAACTCGAAGCGCCCACCCCCGAACTAGCCATCGAGCCCATCGAGGAATTTACCAAAGCCTGGCAGAATGAGGAATATTATCTTTACTGGGTAACCCCGGCTGATCCTACCTAAGGTCCTATCTAAGATTCAGGCGCATCGGGGGCGGCATCGGGAGTAGTGTCGCTAGTCTCAGCAACCGTTTCCTTCTTGGCCTGGGCCCGCTGCTCGCGTTTCTTTCGCTCGGCTGCCAGTATATCCTTCATCACTTCTTGGGCCTGGGCCATTTTATCCAGGTTGCTGCGATACAGCTCCAGATCCTTGTCCACCTTATCAACGGGCAGAGCCAGCAGATCGGCTGCGGTCTTCAGCATTTCCTCCCGCTTGTCCTTATCCTCTAATGCTGAGGCATCAACGGTTTCAAAAAGAGTATAAAGACCCACAGCCATGAGTCGAGTGTACTTAGCGCTAGCCTGGGTAGCGACCATGTGAAGCTTGCCCTGCAAACCGTCGCCGCCGGTAGTCTTGGCATCACTAAGCTGAGTATTCAGCCCACTTACCGATAGATCGGCAAGCCCCTGTTTGATGGTCTCGGCGTCGTGACGATATTGCTGCGGGTCCCCTTCCACCGACCGACAAATAGCAGCAAAGATCGACTCCTTGTCCTGTTCCGGCTCGTACCCTGCCATAAACCGATCAAAGCTAGTGACAACACCTAGCGCATAGAGAGGGTTGTAGACAAAGTCGGCATTGACTGAAAGCAGATGCATCTCCACCATAAGCTCCTCAACCACGCGCCGGTAGAGAGAATTAATCGGCCGGGAATGATGCGTATAAAAAGCTCGCTTGGTATCGGAAACCGTACGGAGGTTAGTCACAGGTGGGAATAATAAAATGCTAGACACTATTTTCTACTGCCAACGACCTTTTGCCAAGAATCTGCATAGGTCTGGTCAGACTGGCAAACTTTCTAGGGATGCCTCTACCACCTTAGCGAAGTTAGCCATCATTGGTCGGGAATGGGCACCAGGGTCAGGGGTCATTCCCTTTCTAGCATGGGTGAAATTTTGATAGAGCTAAAACACCATTGGCTCAGGTGAGGCATTAATAGCTTCGTCTTCGCTGTCGTAGATAGCAAACACCGAGTCCATCATGGTCACCTCAAATACCAGCTTTGACTCTGGGTGAACATTACAGAGCTTAAAGCTTCCCTGGGCCTTGTCGGTATCTCGCATACCGGCCACCAGAGATGTCAATCCTGAGCTGTCAATAAAGTTAACCTGGCTAAGATTAACAACAATGTGAGGACTAGTATTTGTGATGCACTCCTGCAGCTTGAGCCGAAACTGCCAAGCTGTCGTGATGTCCAAACGTCCCTGGGGTGAAAAGACAACAATGTTGGTGTTGCTATCCGGGGGAGTGACGAGTCTTTGCTCCATGGTGTCTAGCCCTTCATCTCTAATGTCTGACGTTTAACGGGCGTAATTGAGAACTTGCGCCCGTATCCAATTATGATGCCCGTGACTATGGAAAGAAAGCGGAATAGTCAATGCTTACGACAAATTGCGGAGTTTTACTGACATTCAGCCCACACAATGTACGTAAATACAGCATAGCCAGGGCAGCACTCAGACTAGTATGCGCAGCATAACGTGCTACATCAGGATAGTTGGATGTACTATCCCGATGTATAAATTTATGCGTTTCATTACATTTTTCTATGTAATTTAAGACGTGCCCAAGGGCTATTTGTTTCAAAGAATCGAGGAAATTGTTGAAAAATAGGCTCTAGGAGGCCCGACCAATCCAGTCTTGAGGTTTTAGAAAAATCTCGTACAGCTCTGCTTCGGGCGTCCCTGGTTCGGGGGTATAGCTGTACTCCCAACGCACCATGGGAGGTAGGGACATTAGGATGGATTCAGTCCGACCGTTGGTCTGCAGGCCAAAGATAGTGCCGCGATCATAGACCAGATTAAATTCAACATAGCGGCCCCGGCGATAGAGCTGGAAGTTACGCTGGTGCTCGCCGTATTCAGTGTTGCGGCGCTTTTCGACGATGGGCACATAGGAGGGCAAAAACGCATCGCCGCAGTCAATAGCAAACTTAAACAAATCTTCCCAGCCACGCTGGGCAGGCTCACCCACTTTTTTACTGTGCTGTGCGGCCAGCCCCTCTGGGTTCGGACCACGATACAGCTCTTTAGTACCGTCTTGATAGTCAAAAAACACGCCACCGACGCCACGGGTTTCCTGACGATGCTTGAGATAAAAATATTCGTCACACCAGAGCTTGAAGGTGTTGTAGTACTCGGGATGGCTGCGATCGCAAGCCTCCTTTAGGGTGCGGTGGAACTGCACCACATCCTCCTCAAAAGGATAGTAGGGCGTCAGATCAATCCCTCCCCCAAACCACCAAACAGGCCCCGCCTCAAAGTAGCGATAATTTAGGTGAACCGTTGGAATATAAGGGCTACGGGGGTGCAGCACCATGGACGTCCCCGTCGCATAGAAGCCGTGGCCTTCAGCCTCAGGGCGCTGCATCAAAATTGATGGAGGCAGACGATCACCCCAAACCTCTGAAAAGTTGACCCCGCCCTGTTCAAACACATCCCCCTGCTTCATCACCCGGGAGCGACCGCCACCGCCGTCAGGGCGGGTCCACTGGTCTTCTAGAAACTGGCCCTTGCCATCCACCTCAGCCAGCTTCTGACAAATACGATCCTGCAGTCCCTTGAACCCTTGACTCACTCGCTCGCGTGAATCTTTGGGAGGAGCAACCGGGCTGGAGACCTTCTGCGTAGAATCCTGCGTAGAAGCGATGACCATGGCGATCTGTGGGGTTAAAAAAACGAATTTAACAAAGCTAAGCTAACCAACGGTGCCCAGGAATAAACCTGAACCCTCTGCTCACTCCCGAGCCGTGAGCCCCTGGAGACAAGCCTGTAACCGTAGCCACTAACCATAATGAACCATGTTTCGTTCCTTTTTGACCTAAGTTGAAACACAGTGTGACAATCCTTGACAAAAGCTCAAAGCTATGTGAGAGAGCTATTTGCGCCGTTATCATTGAAGCAGCCCGTGGGCTGAATGTTAACCCAGGGTTAAAATGCCTCTCAAGATACAAAAAAGCAATCTCCAGTTGATGAATCCAACTATCTAACCCATAGCAGGTACCAACATTTTTCTAGATCGAACCAGGGGGTGCAGACATGGAAAAACATTATCAGGTCAGCAGCACTGCCTCGGTGGAAGCGCTTTGGCAAAAAATAAACGATTTGGCCGATCTGGCATCCTGGCATCCACTCATTACAGCAACCAATGCCCCCAACGGTCAGCAAGCCAAACCCGGTCTAATTTATCGCGTTTTTGCCCGCTGGGTCCCGGTCCCCATAAAAATTTTTGTGGAGAGTGTGCTGCCCGGTGAATATTACATCAGCCTGCGTATTTTCCCCGTGCCAGGGCTAGAAGAGCGGGCGGTCTATCGGCTTGAGTCCGCCCTATGCGGTACTCGGATCTCCTACTCTATTGAACTCAAGGGCTGGCTATCACCGGTGGCATGGTCATTTCTGCGCCCCTATGCCGCCAGGGTTGCAGCCGCCCTAGCCCAGGCGGCAGAGCAGGCCACCACCGCCAGCATCATGCCAAATCAATATCGAGATATCTTTAGCTAAACCATTAAAAACCGCGCTGCCATGGCGTTGGACATGACGCCTTAGAATAGTCCTAGTACCTATTCGCCCGTCCATTCTTGTCTTTCACAAACATGACGCCGACAACTGAGGCCATTCTGGACGCTCTGCGCCCCGTTCAAGACCCCGAGCTACAGAAGAGCTTGGTGGAGCTCAACATGATTCGTAATGTGACCGTAGACAGCGGCCATGTGAGCTTTACCCTGGTGTTGACCACTCCAGCCTGTCCCCTCAAAGAATTTATTGTCGAAGACTGTGAAAAAGCCGTTAAGGCCCTACCAGGTGTGGGGTCGGTAGCCGTAGACGTAACCGCTGAGACCCCCCAGCAAAAATCGCTACCCGACCAGCAGGGTATTGACCAGGTCAAAAATATTCTGGCAGTTTCCAGTGGTAAAGGCGGCGTCGGCAAGAGCACCGTCGCCGTCAATCTAGCGGTATCCCTGGCCAAAGCAGGCGCTAAAGTTGGCCTGCTCGATGCTGATATCTATGGCCCCAATGCCCCGATCATGATGGGAGTAAAAGAGGGCAACGTTGTCGTCAGGGATGGAGCCAATGGCCAACAAGAGTTAGAGCCTGCTTTTAACCACGGGGTCAAGCTGGTGTCCATGGGGTTTTTAATTGACCCCGATCAGCCGGTGGTCTGGCGGGGACCCATGCTCAATGGCATCATTCGCCAGTTTTTGTACCAGGTGCAATGGGGCCAGCTAGACTATTTGATTGTAGATATGCCCCCCGGTACAGGTGATGCCCAGCTGACCATGGCCCAGGCAGTACCCATGGCAGGCGTGGTGATTGTTACCACCCCCCAAGATGTGGCCCTCTCCGACGCCCGACGGGGGTTAAAAATGTTTGAGCAGCTGAATGTGCGCATCCTCGGCATTGTGGAAAACATGAGCTACTTTATCCCCCCGGACATGCCTGAAAAGAGCTAC
Source organism: Cyanobacteria bacterium P01_H01_bin.26 (assembly GCA_038748225.1). Taxonomy (GTDB): domain Bacteria; phylum Cyanobacteriota; class Cyanobacteriia; order Phormidesmidales; family Phormidesmidaceae; genus Leptothoe. The sequence goes on from JBCDJC010000059.1 coordinate 15,504, forward strand.
GACATCTTTGGCTCCGGAGGTGGTGCTAAGGCCGCTGAAACATTAGGCGTACCCCTACTGGGCTGTGTACCCTTGGAAATGCCGGTTCGAGCAGGTGGCGATCTGGGTAAACCGATCGTGATAGCTCAGCCCGCATCGGCGGCCGCCGATGCCCTCACCAAAATTTCCCAACAGGTCGCAGCTAGGATTTCAGTTGCGGCGCTCACATAGGTATTTAATAGATATTTAGCCACTGTGTAGAGATGACGGCGCCTCTGCAAAATATATAGATTTCAATTGGGTTTGCTGATATGGCTCAAACCACATTTGTAGGCAAGTGGTTTAATCGCTCGTTATATCCCTGGCGCGGCATTGATTGGCTGCTGCTGATCTTGCCGATTGGGATCACGCTTTTTTCTAGTCTGTTGATTGCCAGCACACGGTTGTATACCGGGGAAACCAATCTGGCCTGGAATCACGTTGTCATGGGCGCGGTGGGGGTTGCCCTGTGTCTGTGGCTGGCCCGCAGCCGCTATGAGTTTTTGCTGGAGTGGCGCTGGGTTATCTATCTAGCGACCAACGTGTCCCTGATCGCCGTCATGCTGATCGGCACCGTCGGCAACGGTGCCCAAAGCTGGATCAGCATTGGCGGGTTTAACATTCAGCCCTCGGAATTTGCCAAGATTGGACTGATTATCACCCTGGCGGCGGCGCTCAAGGATCGCGAATCAACCACCCTTGTCGGTCTGATCAAGGCCCTGGCGATTACCGGCGTGCCGTGGGCGCTGGTCTTTTTACAGCCTGATTTGGGAACCTCGCTGGTGTTTGGAGCCATCGTGTTAGGGATGCTCTACTGGAGCAATATGAACCCAGGCTGGCTGGTGCTATTGGTCTCACCCATAGTCGCGGCGATTATCTTTAGCCTATCAATTCCCATTTGGATTGGCTGGGTCGCTGTGGTTGGGGTTATTGCCTGGATGACGATGCCGCTACGCTGGTATAGCACGTTGCTCCTGGTTGTCACTAACTCCATTGCGGGCAAGATCGGTGAGCTGCTGTGGGGAGTACTACAGGAGTATCAGCGGGAGCGTCTTACCCTGTTTTTACATCCTGAAAAGGACCCCCTGGGCGGCGGCTATCACCTGATCCAATCGCGTATTGCCATCGGCTCAGGTCAGCTCTGGGGACGGGGACTATTCCACGGCACCCAAACCCAGCTGAGCTTTATCCCAGAACAGCATACGGACTTTATCTTTTCAGCCCTGGGCGAGGAGCTAGGGTTTATGGGGGCCTTGGCCATGGTCATAGCCTTTTGGTTTATCTGTCTGCGGCTAATTATCATTGCCCAAAACGCCAAGGATAATTTTGGCTCGCTGTTGGCCATTGGTGTCCTGTCGATGATTGTATTCCAGGTAGTGGTCAATATTGGTATGACCATTGGTCTTGCCCCGATCACGGGTATTCCATTGCCCTGGATGAGCTATGGCCGCTCATCGCTGCTCACAAACTTTATTGCCATTGGTATTGTGGAGTCGGTGGCCAACTATCAGCATCGCCTCAAGTTTTAAGGACACCGATCGTCAAAATTTACCTCTGACTGAGTACTAAACTAGTATTTGAAGCTCTAACTAAATGACAGCCCATGATGATCTTGCCTGGCTCCCCCGTAAAGGTAATCAACACAAACGATACATACTATGGGTTTCAAGGGTTAGTACAGCGGATAACCGATGGTAAGGTGGCTGTTTTGTTTGAAGGTGGTAACTGGGATAAGCTGGTGACCTTTCAAATGTCTGAGATTGAGCTGGTGCAGTCCAAGCGTGGTAAGAAGTAGCGGCGGGCCTGGGCGGACGGTGCTATTTTTTAGTCATGGTGCTAATGTACTGATTGGTACCCTGCCATAGATCATGCGCCTGCCTTTACCCCAGCCGACCTCTAGCAAACGTCACCCAGCCCATATTGCAGAGGTAATTGAAACGGCCACTGTCGAATTTTTGGCCCAATGCCTTGAACCTGAGGACCTGAGTTTTCCAGTGATGCCGCCCTTTGGCAGCTGGGTAAAGTCATTTGACGAAGAAGCCAGTAACCAGATCTATGGCGTGGTGTACCATGCCACCACTAGCCCAATTGACTCGGTGCATCGAGCAAGGGCGCTGGGGATGTCGCTGGAGGAGCTACGCCAACAGCAACCCCAGATTTTTGCCATGTTGAAGACAGAGTTTCGGGTAGCGATTGTCGGATTTCAGACGGTGGAGTCTGAGACCCGCAGGGAAATAGACGGACGCTGCTATCAGCACTTACCGCCACGCCCGCCGCAGGTGCATCAGGCGGTGTATCGCTGCAACTCGGATGAGGTGATCAAGTTTACGGAGGAGCTGGATTTTTTGCGCACGCTGCTGCAGGTGAGCAGCGTGCCGAGTGAGAGTTTGGTGGCAGCCGCAATTCGTGAAGTGTATCAGCTGCGACAGTTTGAGCGGGAGTGGCTGGTGCAGGCCGGGCGGACGGTGGGGACTCTGTTAAAGGATGACTATGACCGCCTACGGATGATTCTTAATCAGATTCATCCGTAGGCGGGGTTTAAGCACCAAAGCCTCCATCTATTGTGTGCTGTGCGCCGGTAATAATGGATGCCTCTGGTCCGACGAGGTAGGCCACCATTCCGGCAATCTCCTCTGGCTGAGCGTGACGTTTAATGGCCATAAACGAATGCATCATGTCCTTCATCGGGCCGTCCTCCGGATTGAGATCGGTATCCACTGGACCGGGCTGAACATTATTAATGGTGATACCGCGCCCACCGAAGTCCCTGGCTAGCCCTCGCACCATTCCCTGTACCGCGGCCTTGGTCAACCCATAGGCGGCACCACCGGCAAAGGGCATGCGATCGCCATTGACCGAGCCAATGATCACGATGCGTCCACCGGTATTCATCTGCCGCGCTGCATCAACAGCCGCATGGTATGGTCCACGCACATTGATGTCGATCATGCGATCTACGTCTGCTGGATCTAGGTCTAAAGGGTCACCCAGTACCGCAATACCTGCATTGATCACCAAGATATCCAGCGGTCCTTGGTCGGCGATCACCTGGCCAACAGCGACGCGATCTGCACTGTCTGCTTGAACGGCCGTCGTACCGGTTTGAGCAGACAGTGCCTGGGCGGCGTCGGCTGCACTGCCATAGGTAAAGGTGGTTGTCGCCCCCTCTGCCGCTAACCGTTTCACAATGGCAGCCCCGATGCCACGACTGCCCCCGAGGACTAACGCGTTTTTATCCGTGAGTGTGGCCATAATTAAGGTTTCCTTATTTCTATATCGACTACTATGAAAACAACATAACAAGGAAATCGAGAATAAGCTAGTGACCACTAAAAAAATAAACGGGCGCGGTCGACCTAGGGGGTTTGACCTGGAGGTAGCCGTCTCTGTAGCGATGAAACTTTTTCATCGCTATGGCTATGACGGTGTGGGTGTGGCAGAGCTGAGTAAGACAATTGGCATTACGGCTCCCAGTCTCTACGCAGCTTTTGGTAGTAAGTGTCAGCTGTTCGAGCGGGCGCTTGTGCACTACGCTCAATCGGAGGGCGGCTGGCTCCCAGCGGCTTTGGCCGTAGGGGATAGCCTAGAGGCGTCTATTGCTAACCTGTTGGTGCAAGCCACTGAAGTTTACACGGCGAATCCTAAGCGCCCTGGATGCTTGGTCATCGATGGTACGCGTAACTGCACCGATGACCAAGCCAAGGCGCTAACGGCAGGATTTTATCAAGCTACCCGCCAGCTGATTTGCGATCGCATTACGACATCCACCGCCGATCTCACGGAGGCTGAGGTAGCTGCTTTAACAGACTACGTTGTGATGATTTTAGTAGGTCTCTCCGGCAGCGCTCGCGACGGCATGACAGCTCAAGTATTGAGAACAACAGCTGAAATCGCCGCTGAAGGATTCAATCAGCGACTGCAGTGGTATGGCCATAAAGGTCGCAGTTAAAGACTTACCTACAAAACAGCGCCAAACAACCCTCAAAGGATCCGCTTGGAACTCAGTAAGGAACGTAATACTACAAGCAAAATCCCAAAGGCTGCCTCTGCAGAAAAACAAGCCTTTCGCAAGCGAATCCGCCATACGGGGTAGCCTTCCGCTTCCCAGATTGTAACCTGGTCATCTAGATAGCCACGCAACTCCTCACAATGAATTTCAAACGCATTACAGACGCTAACACCTCTTGTCTGCCCCAAACATAAAAGGGTAATTTTCTGCAATAACTCCTTTGAACTCGAGGCTTTGAGTCCCTTATACAACAAAAAGCATATTACTAGAACCACCCGTAGAATAGTGGCTAGTAAGAGCGTCGTTGGAATAATGAGTAAGGCAACACAAAACCCAGATAACAACGCAACAGCACTGTCAGAAAAACAATTTTCCCTACTTGACCTACTAGCTCTGACATAGTCTCTGTATGCCTTTCCGGCTAGCTTACTTGCTACTCGTCCTGTTCGCCTGCGTGGCCTGCTCATCTGGATGCCCCCATGAGTTACCGGAATTATACAGCGGCCATCCCCAAACGAGAGTATTTAGTAAGACATATGTTCCATTTTATTACTAATACTAACTTCGCACTTTTGTAAGAAAAAATAAGCTCATGTATGAACCAACAAACTTTCAAGAAAAAATAAAAGTCAAAGCACCAAAGTGAATGTCTGTAAGACTATGCACGATCACTTAAAACTTTCTTTTCCCAAACAACTTATCCCGAAGCCCGATGTTTTTTGAGGCCATTATTTCCCCAGGCTTAGAGGATAATAGCCCACCATGGAAACATCACCATGGCTATTTTTCGCTAGACCAACTTTAAGCACCTCGGGTTTAAACCCCCACTACCGAAGTTAGGGAATTGCGGGTAAATAAGGCACCCACCAATAGCTCCTTGCCCCTTTCCCTTTAACCCTTCCCCACTCTACTCCGGGGATTTTTTTTGGCAGATCCCTTATGTAGCCAACCGCAACAGAATTTGAACGCTACCTATCAGGAAAATACTAAAGGGGCTCCTATCGCTTGGCGATAGCGCCATGTATCCGTTAGCGCTTGGTGGCCTAAACCAGTAACACAGTAGTAGCGTCGGCGTGCACCGCCAGAAGTGCTCCCCTCTTCGCCCCACTTGCCAAGCAAAAGACCCTGTTGCTCCATGCGCTTAAGGGCTGGATAAAGACTACCTATGCCAATTTTTCTCCTCTTGACCTGCTGATTGGCTTCATTCAGCCTATTCAACACCTCTAATCCATACATGCCATCTGTATGATGCTGTATCAGCGTCAGCAGATCTTCCTCCAGCGCAGAGAGAACAATTGAGCCGTCACCAGTGTTCTTTGCCATGGACCTACGGGTTTGCGAGTAGCTATAGATGGGGTTCTGACGAATAACGCATCTCTTAAAGTAGCACGTACTATTTCAACTTGAAATACCTTTTTTAGATGAAATAGTTAAAAAGCGATTATTTCTAATTTAGTTAATACTTGCATAAATTGATATACTCAAGCTATAAGTATCTGTATACAAGCAAAGTTCTAGCGCTTATAACCGATTCACTACACCTATTAGGGGGGGCAACGGCATGTTACTCGCTTCTGTCATCAAGAATATTGCTGCTTTGAGCACCTTCAAACATCGGCCATCGTCCCAGAGTCTAACCTGCGTACTAGACACCGCCATCGTGGTTAATGATATTCAGCCACACTCTGTTGGCAAGGTTGTAATGCATGGTGTCTACTGGAAGGCAAAAGCAATAAACAGTTTATCGAGTCAGACAATTTCCATGGGTCAAACGGTTAGTATCTCTCATCGAAAAGGACTAACCTTGTATGTTTCTCCTGCAGGAGCCTAGAAGAGAGGATCAGGGTCTCATCAGATCAGGGCCAGAAACCTGTTTTGACCGATCTAGCCTCTGTCACAGGTCTCATCTGGCGATACAAAAACAGAAATTCCTATGGGATTCCGATAGCGCGTATTCGTCACCACGATTGGGATACACGCTTCACTCCCCATAGGGGTAGCTCAATCCAAAATGGGAAGAAGCATCTATGAAAAGAAACAACGGACATACTATCGTATATAAACTGCTGGGGGTAGCCATTCAGTTTTTTTGCATCGCCTTTTATGGCTTCCTGATAGGGTGTATTTTGCTTACTCTTTTTATGGGAGCAGACGTTACATACGATCTGCTGAAAAGGGGGCTACTTTTGTTTGGCCAGGGTGGGTTTGTGATCCTGTGTGGTGTAGCTATCGTTTCAATAGCCGAGAGTATTTAGAGAGCCCGAGCATAAAAAAGGGACTAAGCGACAGCCTTGGTTCTAGTTGGTGGATTGAGTGCGATCGCACCCCACCAATTAGGCCCTTAGCCCCAGCCGCGTACTACGCTGTGATCACAGGCACAAACCAAGAAAGATTGATAGTCATGTAAGGAGACGATGGGCGTATTCACCCAGGGTTTCTACGTGAATTTCCCTGGCTTACACTTGAGCCATATACAGAACGCTTTATCAATTTCGCATCCTATACTAAACCGAAGCCCCCATGAGCCTTAGCGCCCCTAGGGGCTTCTTATATGGAGCGGTTGAATACGCTGGATGCTAGCACAGAGCAGCGGATATGTATTTGCACCATATGTCCTAAGCCATTAAAAAAGACGAGGTAGCAGCCGATGGGACTCCACGGGCTGCTGTTTTAGGTGGTTGACGTGGGTTGCGATCGCAAATTCTAGAAGGCTTTGAATCGCTGCTCAAGTAGGCAACTATTCTTGCAGCATTTTTTGCCTATACCGCAATTTTGAAAGGGATTTTAGCGATTAGTCCAGAAGGTTAAGGAGGAACGGTAGAATCAGAGGTGTGGGTAACTGGCACATACCTCAGGGCAATTTTCCAGGCCAAACCTAGTCCAATGGAATTGGGCAACTGACACATGCGGGGCATTGAATTTGAACCAGTTACGCTAACGCTTTCTGGATAACTCCAATGTTCAGGGGTATTATCCAGAAAGTTTCTGGGTTATTTGCTTATAGAGTGTTTATACAGAAACTTTCTGGATAACTCCGACTGAGAGATATTTATCCAGACAAAGTCTGGATAACGCATAGTTATGCAGATCTATAGAAAAAGGAAATTTTATGAGCATTACTCCTAGAGGTATGAGCGTCCAAGAAGCTTATCGAAATTACCGCGATGGAAAGCTGATAGTTAATAGGAAGTATCAGCGGAAATTGGTCTGGAGTCTTTCTGAGAAGCAATCACTAGTTGATAGCATTATGAAAGACTATCCAATCCCTTTAATACTACTAGCAGAAGATTCCTCTGTAAATTCGTATGAAATTATGGACGGCATGCAAAGGCTAAATGCCATATTCGCTTTCATAGAGAATCACTTTTCAGTCGAGGGTAGATACTTTGACACTGATGAATTCTCTAGAGCTAAGCAGCTGGCTAGCGATGGAGTGTTTCAATCAGTAGATAGAGGAACGAATTTATTCTTGAGCCCTAGTGAAGTCGCAGACTTTCTAGATTATCAACTTGCAGTAACTGTTTTTCCATCCGGTGGTGAAGATAAAACGACAGATGTTTTTGGTCGTATAAACTCAGGCGGACGACAACTAAGCTTGCAGGAAAGGCGCCAAGCTGGAATGGTCGACGACTTTTCTATGTTAGTCAGGAAGCTAGCGTCAGAAATTAGGGGGGATACCTCTAGAGAAATTTTGCCCCTATCAGATATGCCAGAAATCAGTATTGATTCGGTTCGAGCCGATATGGGCTATGAGTTAAAAGCTGAAGAAATCTTTTGGTGTAAACAAGGTGTGATGTGGACCAGACAATTAAGAGAAAGCGAAGATGAAGAAATTATTTCTGATATATGCGCTTCAATTGTCTTAGGCCAACCAATTGCAAGAAGTAAAGAACTTTTGGATAATTTCTATGATGTTAACACTCAAGATTATGAAAGCTTGAGGCGTTCATTAGCTTCGTACGGTGTTGAGCGACTCTATGAAGAAATAAAAGTTACATTATCAGTTCTTAGAGAAGTTATTGATGAATTTAGCACCGAGAATAACGCTCTTCGTTCGGTTATAAATCCAGGCTCTACAAACCCTATCAAAACTGCTTTCATTACGCTTTTCATGGCGATGCACCAGCTTGTGATAGTTGAAGAATTATCACCTGATGACAGCTCGAAAATAATGGGTGCACTTAAAAATCTTCAAGCTGACATCAAAACTACTGCCAAATACTCTAAAACTGAAGACAGAATAAAAAATATAGATAAGACTAAAGGGCTTATTTCGAGATACTTCGTAAAAAAAGATCCACCAATGTTGCGTCATGGAGCTGGTTTGGCTCTAGATTTGGAAAACTCTCTGCGTCGATCAAAAGTTGAGACCGGTAGATACGAATGCAAACAAGGCTTTGTGGATTTGTCACAGAGTAGATCAGAGGATAGAAACCTTCCAAACAAAATATTGGAAACTATTTGTGGTATTGCCAATCTGGGGCCCGACGCGGATGGTTTTATTTTTGTAGGAGTAGCAGATAGCAAGAATGATGCTGATCGAGTAAAAATGCTCGATAACGTTAACTACGCATCGGTTGGCACAAGACATGTGGTGGGCATTGAGCGCGAGTTTTCTTTATTAAAATGTGATAGTGAGTCATATGTAGAACGAATCCTAGCGTTTATACGTGGCTCCGATTTAAGTGATAATTTAAAAAATCAGGTTCTCTCACAGGTAGATTGCGTCGAATATAAAGGTCTGTCGGTAGTAAGAATTAGAATCCCTGCTCAGCAGGAAGTATCGTTTCTGGGAGATATCGCTTATATCCGCGAAAATTCATCTACGATCGAAGCTAAGGGCAAGAAATTGCTTGCCGTAAATGCGCTATTTGCATAACAAAGCGTTGCACCGGACGAGCCGGTGAACGCGGCGTTAATTTCCCATTGAGAATTTCCCATTGAGTAGTTGTCCCCGCGACGCAACTATTCAACGACCCACACAGGATTGCGAACTGACAAGTCAGCGCTGGCGCTATCGCAACTCTCCACCCCTAAAGCGGCACCACCACATCCCGCAGCTGCTCAGCCACTGTCAGCACCTCAGACCGCTGACAGTGGTCAACGAGGACGCCTGCACTTAAAGACTAGCAACGAGATCGCATCCGCGAGCAAACCGGTCACAATTTCTAGACAGGCCAATTTATCTGCCCTCTTGACTAAGCAGATCCCTAATGTATACTCTGAACTCTACGGCCCTCGCTGGCCCAACCACAGAGCTCATAATTAGCACCACCGCCAGGCGCTGACAACACCTGACGGCGGCTACACCCCCCGGCTGAATGAGCAGCCTGGGAGCGCAGGTTTATCGTACCTGCCGCTACCCCGGATTGCATACAACGACGGGGTAGCTATGATTGAGCTCTGGTTTCCTAACCTATATCTGAAGGAGATCAGAGCTATGTTGATCAATTCCACGCAGGGCGC
>JBCDJC010000060.1:0-24660 GCA_038748225.1 Cyanobacteria bacterium P01_H01_bin.26
TCAAGATAGGGGTCAACAGATGGAAACGGGGGCGGCCGCCAAAGAGTCCGATCGCTGGATGCTATGGCCACAGGTGAAACAGTTGGGATCGTGGTAAGAACGACGTTTGGCGAATTCGGCACGGGCCAAATCCATGGTTAGTAGCTGCCCCAGCAGCGGTTCTCCCAAACCGGTGATGAGCTTGATCGCCTCTAGGGCGGCCAGACAGGCCAGGGTGCCTGACACGGCTCCAAGTACCCCAAATCCCCAGCGATCCCAGTCTGGTTTTTCAGGGAAGAGACAGGTGAGACAGGGGGTTTTCCCCGGCACGATGGTGGTGAGATAGGCTTCCATGTTGTTCATGGCCGCCTCCACCATGGGGGTGTCCCAGTGTACGCAGGCAGTGTTCAACAGGTCTCGTTCTTTAAAATCAAAGGCACAGTCCAGCGCAATGTCGGCCTGCTGTACAAGGGGGTCAATGTTGTCGGCGCTGACGTATTCGCACACCGCTTCAATCTCAATATCCGGGTTGAGTTTAGCCAGGGTTTCACGGGCCTTAAATACCCGGGGCTGCCCCACCCAGTCATCGGTCATCAGCACCTGCCGGTTGAGGTCATCTCGCTGCAGGTTGCCACCCCGCACCAAAATGAGCTTGCCCACGCCAGCGACAGCCAGATAGAGAGCCACCGTGCCGCCCAGCCCACCGACGCCCGTGACCAGCGCCGTGGTGTTTTTTAACTGGCGCTGTCCCGATTCGCCCAGACCCGGCAGCATGATCTGGCGGCGGTAGCGTTCAACTTCAGTAGGGGTGAGGGATGGCAGCATAATCACCTTATTCGACAACGATATCGGATAGTTTAACGACGTTGTTGGGCTGATCTTGGAAAACCTTAAACAGCTTTTGTTCTACAGAAGAGGAGGTCAAAAACAAATCGTAGGCGGTTTGCAACGCCCGACGATAGGCCGCTAGAAGCTGTTCGTCGGGCTGGGATTTATCCTCATCCTGCACCAGCTGGGAGAACTTTCGTAGGATGTGCAAACGATTGACATTGACTACTTTTGGGTCATAGGCCAACCCAAAGAACTGAAAATAGTCTTCAGCATCCTTAAGCTGATTAAATTGGACCAGGGTTTTAGGTAAAGTCATCATTGGGCGGCCTCCAGGGTTTTGAGTTGTTGTTTCAGCTCACCGAGCTGGCGGTAGATGTCGTAGGTGCGGGCAGCCGCATCGGGCAGCTGCTCTAAATCGGTGGGCAGGCCCTCGGCAATGTCGTGCAGATCCATTTTCATCTGACCGGCCTTGCTGTTGAGCTTTCTAATTTGCTTTTTGAGGTCGTCTAGAGCGGTGGGGTTAGTAGTCGTTTGAGCCATAGGAAAGGGGAAGACGGTAAAGGACAGGGTGAGGCGTTTGTACCTCCTCTGATGGCCGGTCTACAGGTTGCAGACAGCTGGAAACCGCTCCGCTAGATCAATTCCCTTTTTCACTAGCTTTTCCCCCTCGGCGTTGAGCTTCTCTAGGGAGTCAAAACCAAAGCGGTGGGCATCGCGCAGGGTTTTTGAAACCAGGATGAGGCGACCGGAAAAGATCAGCGCCCAGCCAAATCCTTCGTGGCTAAGATCAACGACCACCTGGGATAGCTGGCCGGTTTCTTCTTCAATTCGAGCTGCGATCGCACGATAAAACGCTGAAATCCGCGCCAGGGTAATCGGGTCTACCTCACCTTCCACCGAGATCTCCCGACGTTTCTTTTTAGAAATTAGGTAGGGCTTAAGCAAAATCTCATCGGCCCAGTTACGGTAGGTGCCATAGGGGTCATTAGCCCGAATCTGTTGGATAATGGCCTTGAGAAAAGGGGAGCTGTCGACGGTTAAAGCGGTCGTCAGGTCAGGTGTATTTAGATCGGTTGTAGCAGTGGGACTCATACGATTACTTCCTCTTCGATAGTTTCAAATTCATCTTCAAACGTTGGAACAGGGCGGCCCTGTAAAAGAGCCTTGCGCAGCCACGGCGGCGGGCTGTCCCTGAGAGACTGCACCAGCTGGGCCAGCACATCCTCAATGGCATCGGCCTCGGTTTGCCCCCTGATGGGGGTAATGTTGCGGCCAATTAATCGAGCAGCGGCACTGCCCCCAATGGCTGAAACATAGACCAGGGAGCAATCTTGAAGGGCTTTTACCTTGGGTGCAAGCTTGTCTTCATTGCCGTCTTCTTTGAGATCGCCATAGAACTTGATTGATTTGAAAAAGGTATAACCTGTCGTATCAACTTCATACACATCAATCTGACTTGCCCAACCAAAATGGGCATTGATGTGTATCGAATCCTGGGTGGTGAAAGCAATTTTCATGGGCTGTCTCCGTTTATGCAAAGTCGCAAATATGTCGCTACAGGCCACCTTCGCGCCAGCCGTGGACCTGGGCATGGGCCGCGTGTTCATCGGCCTCTAGGAAAATGTTGCCGATATCAAACAAAAGCTGGGTTGTCCCCCCATAGCCAATCGTGCAGCGCTGGCCATTGCCCAGGCGATCAAACACCGGAAACCCAAGCCGATAGAGGGGAATATCTAACCGTTTTGCCAGGGTTTTGGCATTGGAGTTAGCAATCAACAGATCGGCACCTGGGGCGATCGCTTCAAAGTCTTCTAGATCGCCGATGGTAACGGTATCAAAGGGGAGATTTTTGAGCAGCTTAGACTTGGTGGTCGTGATCGCCCCATGGACTTCAGCTCCGGTGGTGGTTAACCACCAGGCCACCGTATGGAGTAGGTCTGGCTCTAGGGCCAGGGCCACCCGTTTACGACCAAAGAAAAAGTGGGTATCTAGAATGGCATCCTGTAGCTGTCGCCGCTGGTGACGGAATTTTTCTGGAACGGGGCGTCCGCTTAGCTCTGAGAGGGTTTGTAGAAAGCTATCGACGGCCCCTAAACCGGTAAGGCTGTCAAACAGTCTAAACTCGGTACCAAACCGCTGTTGTAAAATCTCAGCCGCCAGCTTCATGCTGTGGCCCACCGCCAGGGTAAAGACCGAGTAGTCCAGCGACTTGAGCTGGTTGAGGGTGGTGCCACCGCTGGTCAGACCCGTGTAGCCATCGGACAGATGGCCATCCAGGGAGGTGGAAAGATCCGGCACCAGCACAGGGTTTAAACCAAAAGCTGTCACCATATCTTTTAACGCCTGCACATCTCCTGGGGCCAGGGAGGGTCCGGCCAGGACCGTTACCTGGGAGGGCAGTCCCGGCGTGGCATAGGGATAGAATGACGCATTGTTATCTGGCTGCCCCCCCTGACCTGGAATATCGCGCACCAGTGCCTCGACGGCGGCGGCATAGCCATCCTGCAGCGCCCCCTTAAAGTCAGGCGTTGAAGCAAAGGCAATGGGCAGGGAGGCCAGCTTAGGGTTGCGCTGACGCAGATCCTTTAAGATTCCCTGCATATCATCCCCCCGGGTTTCGGTAAGACCGGTGGTGCACAACCCAACAATCTCTGGGTTAGATTTCTCTACAAGGGTGAGGATTGCCTTTTCCACATTTTCCTCCCCCCCTAAAATGGTAGTTACCTCCGTCATGGCGGTGGTGGCTAGGGGAACCGCCTCCCTGAAGTGGCGCACCAGCATGACTTTTGCAAAGGCGGTACAGCCCTGGGAGCCATGGAACAGCGGCATAATCCCCTTGATGCCCAGATAGGCGAGGGCCGCACCCAGGGGCTGGCTCTGTTTGAGCGGATTAACAGCGACGGGTTTTCTACGGGAGAGTACTTTAGTGGTGGCCATGGGAAAGACGGGCAGCGGTGGCAGTGGACAGGAGAGCATTTCACCATCGCCTTGAGGCTCACTCTCCGCTAGTTCCCAGGGTGCCTCGCGTCGAACCTGTTCCCAAATCGGACTATGCAGGGCTTCATCTAGCTCTTTAGCCATCTCGATCATGCCCAGGTAGCCCGCATAGGGATGGTGACGTTCCTGGTTAATATCGAGAAAGGGAACCTTGGCCTTGAGCGCCGTATACTGGTTACGACCGCCTGCTATCAGCATGTCGGCATTGGTCTTAGCAATTACCTTCAGCAGTTCCTGGGCGTTACCCTTTTGCATCATGATGCCGTCTTTACCCAGCAGGGTTTTGATGCGGGCCTTGTCTTCTTCAGTACTCTTTTTAGTACTGGTGGCCACAACATCAATGCCCAAATCCTTAGCCGCCGAGATAATCGACCAGCTTTTGACACCGCCTGTGTAGAGCACAACCCGCTTGCCCTTAAGCCGCTGACGGTAGGGGGCAAGGGCCTCGTCTAGCTTGCGGGTTTCAGTTTGGATCAGGGTTTCCACTCGAGCCTGCAGGTCGGCGTCTCCCAAATTAGCGGCCACATCTCGCAGCAGCCGGTTCATGTCCTCGACGCCATAGATGGATTCTTCGATGTAGGGAATGCCGTAGCGCTCCTCCATCTTGTGGGCCATGTTGATCAGGGCCTTGGAGCAGATCATGACGTTGAGTTTGGCCCGATGGGCACAGGCCACGTCGTGGTAGCGAGCGTCACCGGTAATTTTGGCCAATACGCGGATCCCCAGTTTCTCTAACAGTGGCAGCATCCCCCACATCTCTCCGGCAATGTTGTATTCGCCAATGAGGTTAATGTCGTAGGGGGTGGTGTAGTCAGGCTCTCGGGTGCCGACAACATGCTCCAACAGGGCTTCGCCACCGATGCGATTGCCTAGATTTTTACTACCGACAAAACCAGGGGAGGTTACAGGGACAACGGGGATATCAAATTTTTCACTGGCGGTCTGACAGACGGCTTCTATGTCGTCACCAATTAGCGCGGTGACACAGGTGAGATAAACAAAAACAGCCGCCGGACTGTAGCGCTCCTTGACATCGTGGATCGCTTTATAAAGCTTCTTTTCACCGCCAAAGATAATATCGTTTTCGCTCAGGTCGGTGGTAAACCCCATCTTGTAGATCATCGGCCCCGACGACAGACTGCCGCGACTGCCCCAGGAGTTACCTGAGCAGGCAATGGGGCCATGGACCAAATGGGCCACATCGGTAATCGGCACCAGGGCAATGCTGGCCCCGTCAAACGCGCATCCTCCCTGGGCGGCACCAGGCTGGGCCTGCTGCTGACAGGCTTTTTTCTTGGCACTTTTTTTATGGTTGTGCTCACAGCCTGGCTGGGTGAGGAGTTCGTTGATTTTGCCAGAGGTCATTTTCATGGCGATCAGGGAGTAGAGGGGCGAGGACCGAAAGGGGCATGGGCAGGATGGGCATCGCCCACCGCTGGGATTAACTGAGACCAATCAACAAATGTATTGGGTAATGTCTTCTCCAAAGACATCTGACAGGTATGAAAGGGCACGAAGTCTCAGGCTGACCAGTTCGTTATAAACCGGGTTGAGCTTACACAGCGCCGGGATATGCAGGCTGTAACCAAATAACGAAATATCTCGCTCAAAGGGACAACGGCAGGGAATCACCTGACAAATGAGATGGGCCAGTCGATGATTTCTCACTTGGATATCATCAATCCTGCGGCGGAGGGGTTTGAAAATGTCAAACCCAGGGAACCGACGCTTAGGCAGGTTAATGGGACAAGACGGGAAAGACGTTTGGGAGGATAGGGTAGCCATCAGCTGTTACCAATCGGGTTGTTCAATCAGGGGAGGACGATCTTCCGCTAGGTCTAATTCTTTTTTGAGACAGCCCACTACATAGTTGGTTTCGAGGAAATGTACCGAATAGATGTAGGCCCGCTGTAGATAGGTACCAATCCCAACGATGTAGCCGATATCACCTTTTTTGGCGAGATGAAAACCAATGTCCTTACCGGGGAAGGTACCGTCATTGCGGATAACCTTGCGAACCTGGACGCGATCGCCCATGTCGAAAAAAGGCGGGGAGTCAATTTCAATTTCTTCGCTGAGTTTCATGGCAGAGCAGAAGGGTAAGGGAAAAGGGAAGAGTTGAGGGACCTGGGCTCTTGCCCCTCAACTCTCTTACTTTCTGTGGCATTAGCGGATTAGGTCAAAGGAGATATCCGTTTTTGCAGGTACGATGGTCTGGCGATCGAGCTCATCTAGAATGGTGTTGATGATCCAGTTGAACTGGTTGATGGCACCCTGGTAGCCAAGGGTGGCGTAGCGGTGCATGTGGTGACGATCAAAGATGGGATAGCCGATGCGCACTAGCGGAGTACCGGTGTCACGCCACAGATACTTGCCGTAGGAGTTACCGATGAGCAGGTCAACGGGCTCAGTGAACATTAGCGATCGCAAGTGCCACAGGTCCTTCTTACCCCACACAGTCGCCTCCTGTCCGTAGGGGCTGTTAGTCAGCACCTCACGCAGTTCCGCTTCAAAATCATTGTTGGAGTTGGTGACAACGATGTGTACCGGTTCAGCACCCATTTCTAACAGAAACTGAGTGAGGCCAAATACGTGGTCGGGGTCACCATAAAGAGCGACGCGCTTACCATGAATCCAGGCTTGAGAATCGGTCAGCGCATCCACCGCGCGTCCCCGCTCCTGCTGTAGCTCCAGGGGAATGGGCTTGCCGGTAATGGCAGACAGATTCATCAAGAACTCGTCTGTGCCCTTAATGCCAAAGGGACGGAAGTTGTAGGTCTTCTGGTCCCACTCTTTGGTAACTAGTTCCTGGGTTTTGAGCGTGGTGTACTTCTGGAAGAAGAAAGTACCCTCAGCATTAATCGAATCAGCCGCGTCTTCTAATGTGGTCAGCCCGTTATACATTTTGAATTCGCCCGTATTGGGGGAATCAAACGTATCGGAGTTGTCGGACAAAATCGTGTAGTCGACACCAAACAGTCCTAGAATTCGCTTTAATTCACGCAGGTTGCCGATGTACGGGTCAAAGCCCAGGTTAAAGTTAAACTTACCGTTGGTGGTGTCTGCTTTTTTCCCTTCGGTCAATGTCGCCAATATACTCTTGAGCATATTGTCATAGCCAGTGATGTGGGAGCCAACAAAGCTGGGGGTGTGAGCTGACGGCACCGGCAGATCTTGTGGAATTAAATCCTCATTTTTAGCCGTCTGAATAAAGGCTCCGATGTCATCGCCAATCACCTCAGCCATGCAGGTGGTGCACAGGGCGATCATCTTGGGATTGTAGAGCTTGTAGGAGTTTTCTAGACCCTGTTTGAGGTTGTTAAGCCCGCCAAACACCGCCGCATCTTCTGTCATCGACGAGGACACCGCCTGGAAAGGCTCTTTATAGTTACGGGTAAGGTGGGTGCGGAAATAGGCGACGCAGCCCTGGGAACCGTGGCTGTAGGGCAGGGTTCCCTCAAAGCCAGAAGCCACAAAAAGAGAGCCTAGGGGCTGGCAGGCTTTAGCTGGGTTGACGGTGAGGGCCTTGCGCTCAAAGTTCTTTTCTCGATATTCCCAGGACTTGGTCCATTCTGCCACTTCAGCAACTGTATCGTGGCTGTGGGCTCCTTCAAACTGACGCTTGTATTCAAACAGATCCTGGTAGGTATCTGTTTTAAATAGGTCAAAGTGGTCTTGAATCTTGCCAGGATCTGGAGTGTTCTCCGGCACTTGGGGATTGGTGTTCTCAGTCATGGTGTTCTCCTTGGGAAGGTGGGGGAGGGGTTAGGGGAATAAGACAGGGGCAGGGGAGAGAGGAGAAAATGTAGGCGGGAACGGAGGATAAAGGGATCCCAGCTCTCCCCTACGTCCTAGACAGCTTGCAACCATGGGGCGTTGATTAAGCCCCAGGTGGGATTGTTGATTGCTAAATCCATATCACGGGCAAAGACCTCAAAGCCCTCGTAACCGTGGTAGGGACCCGAGTAATCCCAGGAGTGCATCTGGCGGAAGGGCAGGGCCATCTTCTGGAAGACATATTTCTCTTTGATACCAGCGGCAATCAGGTCGGGGTTGAGCTGTTTGGCCAGTTCCTCAAATTCGTAACCGCTGACATCGTCGTAGATAACGGTGCCTTCCTTGACATAGTCGGCAGTGCGCTTATAGTCATCCCCATGGCCAAATTCATAGCCAGTGCCAATGACATTCATACCCAGATCCTCAAAGGCGGGGATAACGTGGCGAGGGCGCAGACCACCTACCATCATCATCACGGTTTTGCCTTCTAACCGAGGACGATACTTGGCGATAATGGCATCCATGCGAGCCTGGTTTTCAGCGATGACGGCTTCGGCTTTGGCCTGGATAGTGTCGTCAAACTGCTCAGCAATCTTCCGCAGGGACTTGGCAATCTGGCTGGGACCAAAGAAGTTGTACTCTAGCCAGCCAATGCCATACTTCTCTTCCATAAAGCGGCAGATGTAGTTCATCGACCGATAGCAGTGGATCAGATTTAGCTTGGCCAGGGGGGTCATGACAACTTCGTTAAAGGTACCATCCCCAGAGAACTGGCAGATTACCCGCAGACCCATGGCCTCAAGCAGCAGACGGCTGGGCCAGGCATCACCACCGATGTTGTAGTCACCGATAATGTTGACATCATAGGGGGTAGACTCAAACCCTTCGGGTAGCTGCCGGTAGTCATCGGCCTTGGGTAGCACCCAATCACGGACAGTATCGTTGGCAATGTGGTGACCCAGGGACTGGGAAACACCCCGGAACCCCTCACAACGCACAGGAACCACAGGTTTCCCTGTTTTCTCAGCCTGTTTTCTGGCAACGGCTTCGATATCGTCCCCAATCAGTCCCACCGGACATTCTGATTCAATCGTGGTGCCTTTGCTGAGGGGGAAGAGTTCTTCTAGTTCATCAATCAGCTTATCAAGTTTTTTGTCACCGCCAAAGACAATGTCGCGTTCCTGAAAGTCGGAGGTGAACTGCATGGTGCCAAAGGTGTCTACACCCGTGGTACCGACATAGTAGTTGCGGCGACCGGACCAGGAATAGTAGCCGCAACCAACCGGACCATGGCTGACGTGGATCATATCCTTTACCGGCCCCCAGACCACACCCTTGGCTCCTGCATAGGCACAGCCACGAGTTGTCATGACACCGGGAACGGATTTTTTATTGGATTTAACGCCGCAGTCAGAAGCGCCTTCTTCTGTAACGTTGAGGTGCTTGGAACGTCTCTTTTTAGCCTTATCGGGATAGGCATCCAGCACTTCCTGGATAAGATCTTTTCTATCTTCTACAGTGGTCATGGTGTCCTCTCTGTTTGCTGTAGGGGGTATTTTCCGGCTATGCCTGAGCTGAGTACGGGAGGGCCCTAGGGGCTTACTCGCAAGTGATTTGACCCGTGCCGACCCAGATCAGGCAGTCAGGAGATAAAGCTAGACAGCAGCGGTTGCTTTGTCTGCCTCAAGCACTTTCTGATACTCTTCATCACCACCCAAGAGACCGAACTCAACCAGGAGTTCCTCTAGCTCATCCATGGAGATGGGGGTGGGAATTACGAGGTTCTTGTTCTCCTCGATTTTTTTAGCCAATGTGCGGTATTCGTTTGCCTGGTTGCTATCGGGTGCGTACTCAATCACAGTCATGCGGCGCAGTTCAGCGTGCTGAACAATATTGTCGCGGGGCACATAGTGAATCATGTGGGTGCCGAGGCGTTCGGCCAGGGTTTCGATCAGCTCGATTTCCCGGTCAACGTTACGGCTGTTGCAGATGAGACCACCGAGGCGCACACCGCCGGAGTGGGCATACTTAAGAATGCCTCGGGCGATGTTGTTAGCCGCATACATGGCCATCATTTCACCGGAGGTGACGATGTAGATTTCCTGGGCTTTGCCTTCTCGAATGGGCATGGCAAAACCGCCGCAAACTACGTCGCCCAGTACGTCGTAGGAGACAAAGTCGAGATCTTCGTAAGCGCCTTCTTCTTCAAGGAAGTTAATGGCGGTGATGATGCCTCGACCGGCACAGCCAACACCAGGCTCAGGACCACCGGATTCAACACACTTAACGTTTTTATAGCCCGTGAGCAGGACTTCATCAAGCTCGAGGTCCTCTACCGCGCCGCGCTCAGCCGCCAGGTGCAAAATAGTGGTTTGGGCTTTACTATGGAGCATCAGACGGGTGGAGTCTGCTTTGGGATCGCAGCCTACAATCATGATGCGCTGGGTATCAGCTAGGCCTGCAATAGTGTTCTGGGATGTGGTGGATTTACCGATTCCACCTTTTCCGTAAAATGCAATCTGTCTCATGAATCAAATTCTCCTTGGGGTGTTGAATGCTGAATCTAGATTGGGTAACGCAGAGCAGTGGGTCTTGTCGAGGATCGATCAGAGGCTCTGGCCTCTGTAGATGGAGGGGAACGCTCGACCCTAAAAGGGTGGTGGAGAGTCTTCATGGGTTCAATGGGGGTGAATAAAAGACGGGTTGAGGCTAGACAGCCACAACAGTTAGTTCAGGAGAAACATTGGCCTGCAGGCGGGTTTCAATCGCGCCTTTGAGGGTGGCGGTACTGCTGTCACAGGAGCCGCAGGCCCCCTTGAGCTGGACCTGGACAACGTCGCCGCTGACGTCGTAGAGTTCAACGTCGCCGCCATCGGCGATTAGCATGGGGCGAACTTCTTCTGTCAGCACCTGTTGGATTAGATTAATCTTTTGGATCGGGGTGAGCGGTGTGGCGGAGACTTCGGCTTCTACCCTGGCGGACAGACTGGTTCTCTCCTGTTGAACCTCGAGTAGAATGTCTTCTATTCCAGCTAAACAGGAGCCACAGCCGCCACCGGCTTTGACATAGTTGGTGACCTGTTCCACGCTGGTTAGGTCATTTTCAATGATGACCCGGCGCACCCGGGGCTCGGTAATACCAAAACAGGAGCAGATCAGCGTGCCTTCATCGTCATCATGGTGCTCCACTTCAATGCCACGATATTTATAGATAGCGGCTTCTAGGGCTTCTTGCCCCATAACAGAACAGTGCATCTTGGCCTCGGGTAGCCCCCCCAAATAGTCGGCAATGTCCTGGTTACTAACGTTGAGGGCTGCGTCAAGGGTTTTGCCCTTGACGATTTCGGTTAGGGCCGAAGACGATGCGATCGCACTGGTGCAGCCAAAGGTTTGAAACTGAGAGTCCAAAATCGTATCGGTGGATTCTTGGATTTTAAGATGCAGCCGCAGGGCGTCACCGCAGGCGATACTGCCCACTTCACCATAGACCACGGCCACATCGGGCTCTTGGGGATCTGCGATCGCTCCCTGGTTAATGGGGTTATAGAACAGTTCAAGTACTTTTTCAGAATAGTCCCACATGGCGGTTTCTAGGGTAAACGGTGAGGAGGAGAGAGACGATAGGGGGCTGGCCTCATGCCCGCCCAAACAAGAATCTTTTCTACGCGCTATGGACCAAATCACGGCCCTGGAGCCAGTCAGACTGGTCATTGTTAAAGGGGGAGATGGCTCGCAGTTTCTCAACAATGCCAGGCATTACATCTAATACCTGCTGGACGTCAGCGGCGGTGGTAAACCGGGAGAGACTAAAGCGAATGGAGCCGTGCAAAATTGTATAGGGTAGCCCCATGGCGGTGAGGACATGGGAGGGATCGAGGGAGCCCGAGGTACAGGCCGAACCAGAGGAGGCACAGATGCCGTGCTGGTTGAGCATAAACAAGATGGCTTCGCCTTCGATATATTTAAAGCCGATGTTGGTGGTGTTGGGCAGCCGGGGGGTACCACCGCCGTTGACCGCGCAGTCGGGGATTAGCGCCAACAGCTGGGTCTCCAGGAGATCCCTGAGCCGGGCCTCTCGGCTCACCTCTGAGAGCTGCTGGCTAGCCAGCTCGGCCGCTTTCCCCAGGGCGATGATGCTAGGCACGTTTTGGGTGCCAGCTCGCCGACCCCGCTCCTGATGCCCGCCGATGATAAAGGGGCGAAAACGGAACCCACGACGCACGTAGAGCGCGCCGATACCTTTGGGGGCATGGAGCTTGTGACCGGAAAGGGTCAGCAGGTCGATGGTGCTATTGCCGAGGTCAATGGGGACTTTGCCCACGGCCTGGACCGCATCCACATGGAAGGTGGCCCCGTATTCCTTTGCGATCGCACCAATTTGCTCCACCGGGAAAATCACCCCGGTTTCATTGTTGGCATACATGGTGGTCACCAGAGCCGTACCCCCGGTCATGGCGGCCTCCACCTCCATCAGGTCCAGCTGCCCCCGACTGTCCACCGACAGATAGGTAACGGTGTAGCCTTTCTTTTCAAGATGCTTGCACACATTGAGAATGGCCGGGTGCTCCACCGCCGTGGTAACAATGTGGCGTTTCTCTAGCTGGGCCGCCAGGGCCGCATGGATTGCCGTATTGTTACCCTCGCTGCCGCAGCTATTAAAGATAATTTCAGTATCTTCTGCACCCAAGAGGTTGGCCACCTGGACCCTGGCCGATTGAACCGCCGCCCCCACCTGGCCGCCAAAGCTGTGCATCGACGATGGATTGCCGTAAAGATCGCTTAAGTAGGGCAGCATTGCGTCCAACACATCAGGATCAACCTGGGTGGTCGCGTTGTTATCTAAATAAATGACCATTACGTTGTCTCCGCTAAAAGGGCAAGTAGGATAGGTGGGCAATGGGACGAGCAATCGAGCCGGGACGCCCCTAAAACATCAAGGGGGTACTGGTGTCTTGCTGAGGGCGCAATGTTTGCAACGTTTGGGCATAGGTATCGAACCACTGGTACCAGTAGCCCGACTGTTTGGTCGCCTTGAGACGGTCAACCATGCGGGTATAGGTTTCAAACCAGGTATTCCAATAGTCGGTTGAGGACTCAAAGTTGAGGGACACCGCCGTGGTGGCTGTAGAGAGGGGCACACAGCCCTCGTTGGTGGGGCATACTGCCCAACACTGGGCAACACCGTGGGAGCCCTGACACTGATTACAGCGATTAGCGTCAATCCAAAGACTGGAGCCATCGGTCTGAATAGCGCTGGTGGGGCACTCGACTAGACAACGCTGACAGCTAATACAGTTGTTAGTAATGGTGTAAGTCATGGCTAGGGTCCTCGCTGTTGTGGTTGGGCAGAAGGGGTTAGAAAAAAGAGAGAGCTTTAATCTCTTCTTCCCTGCCCCATTTTTTAACTCTCTAAAATATGTTCGTCATAAAACTGCCTGGCAACAGTCTCAATCACGTCATAGGCTTCGACCACGGTCAGACCGGCTTTTTTCAGCTCCTTTTGGGGGCAGGGACCAACCTTGGAGGCCAGCACAGCTTTACAGTCAGCCACCGTACCGATAATGCCTTCTAGGGCGGCCTCTTCGCCGTAGCCCCCCTGGCAGTAGTCAGCAACCTTACGGTGGCCAATAAACTTGGCCTCAGTGGCATCCACTTCGTAGATCATGAACTCCTTGGCATGGCCAAAGTGTTGGTTAACCAGACCCCCGCCCTTGGTGGCAACCGCCACTAGCACCTTGGTGGACACGGCGGTGGACGCGGCCCGACGACGGCTCACAGCGGCCTGTTTTTTCTGGGCGACGGCAGCCTTGGTCTGCTCAATGCCGAGGTGAACCGCCTGGCGCTGCTCCAGGCTGTAGTCCGACGACATATCCATAAACTTCTCTTTGGTGAATTCCTGACTGCGGTCTTCTCCTAGCAGACCCACCGCATCAGCCCGGCACTGGCGACAGTGACGCATCATTTTCATGTTGCCAGAGCAGTTATCTTGAACCTGCTTTAGCTCTTTGGGGTTGGGGCCGCGCTGACCGTTGAGACCGTAGTAGGTGCCGTGCTCGGGGGCCGAGATCAGCGGCATAATATTGTGTAAAAACGCGCCGCGATCGCGAATCGCCTGGTTGACCGTCGGCAGGTGCTCGTCATTGACACCGGGAATTAGCACCGAATTTACCTTACAGAGAATGTCAGCCTCTTGCAATGCCTGCAGACCTTCCATCTGACGCTCGTGTAGGATTTTCACCCCTTCAATGCCGCGATAGCGACGGCGGCGGTAGTGCACCCAGGGGTAGATTTTCTCGCCTACCTTGGGGTCCACCATATTAATAGTGATGGTGACATGATCCACATTGAGCTGTTTGATGCGCTCCACATGGTCGGGCAGCATCAGCCCGTTGGTCGAAAGACAAAGTTTTATATCGGGGGCCTTGTCGGCAATCAGTTCAAAGGTACGGAATGTTTTTTCCGGGTTGGCCAGGGGGTCACCGGGGCCAGCAATTCCCAGCACCGTCATCTGGGGAATTTTTCCAGCCACCACCAAAACCTTGTGGGCGGCCTCTTCGGGGGTTAGTAGCTCGCTAACAACACCGGGACGGCTTTCATTAGCACAGTCATATTTACGGTTGCAGTAGTTGCACTGAATATTGCAGGCAGGGGCCACTGCAACGTGCATACGAGCATAGTGGTGGTGGGCTTCTTCGCTATAGCAGGGATGCTTTTCAATGCGCTCTTTTAAAGAGGCACTCATACCTTTTGGGCTATCGTTTTTGGTGCTGCAGCCGCAGCCACCGCCAGACTTCTTGACCTTTGTTTTGGTTTTGGTCAAGGTAATGTCCAGCTCGGGCGTCGCTGTGGGCGCGGGGGCGAGGGCAGTAGGTGGCGGAGGCGTCATGGGTTTAAAGGATGTGGGTGGGTAAAAAGGGTGGCGCTGCCTTGGCTATAGGGGGGTTGTTCTACGCGGTCAGTCCGGAGAACCAAGGTTGCTAGCCCAGCAGCGCCAGAGAGCGAGGGAGGGACCGAGGACCCAATCCAAAACGATCAGCAATTTCCAGGTGCGGGGATAGGGGGAAGCGCTCGCTTGCATTTAGCAGTGAGGGCAGCCCAACAGGGTGAATACACCTGAAATCGGTCTAGTCGTAGCGGATAAAACCGTTGAACCTCAAAAGACACCGTACCGAGAAGAGAACCTTACTCTGGACCGTATGCCATTGACGTCATCCATTTCATCCGGGTGTGGGATTAGGTGTCCGGCGTTGAAAGAGTTATAGCAATAGCGTTTGAACTATCGCGAAGCCAGGCCCCGATAGGATTTATTGAATGATTAGGGCTGTACTCAGGGGCTACAACCCCTGTGAATCAAAGGAGAAAAAAAACTTTTAGATCGGGGTACTGGTATTTTCTGACCAGCGGACTAGCATTTTGCCACCCCCGTTCGATGATTACTGTACTCAGCTCAATCATCTATCTGACAAGGCGTTGATACCATTTTGGCCCAACCGGGAAGAGGATTTACCTGAGTACTCAAATAAGTCTCTTTGGCTAAATTAGATACAAAACAGACTACCCTTTCAAGGGGACAAAATCGATGTCTGTATCAGATTTTCCGGTCTCGCCTTTTTTTTGGTAACAATGCTTACGCTTCTCTATTAAATAATGTAAAAGTGTGGCTTACCCCAGCAGCGGGTTTAAAGAATATAGAGAAAGCAGAGAAAGCAATTTAGGGAAATAACAGTCCCCCAAGACTGTTATTTGGCAGTTGTTAAGGATTGCTGAATTTATCGAGGGGAGTTATGCATCCTTTGTTACCGTTTCTCCTGTAAAACCGTGGACTGGACCCAAAAAACAACCGTGTTGAGTGCATGGTTCCCTGTTTTTATATAGCCCTATAAATAGGTGTCTAATCGTTATATACCAAGGACTTCCCTTGAGTACAAAATACCTGTACCCGACCTCAAAAATACTCACCCCTCGGGTCTAAAATACCTGTACCCCGCCCCCAAAAGAATTCGAAACCCCTCAGAGATAAGCAGTTTTCCCCTTGAGTACAGGGCTAATAGTTCTAGTAAATCTGGATTGGGTCGCTGCAATCGCACCCCCCAAATAGCGATTGCTATAAGCAGAAAAACACAGCCACCCAGAGCCATGTCCCCACCCTCGCCCTGTTCCTCTGCCCAGCCTCTGTCACCCTGGACCCAGCGATTTCAGAACGTTTCTCTTTGGGCCGACTTTGCCATTATCTTTGAGCGCGATCCGGCCGCCCGCAGCTGGCTAGAGGTGCTATGCTGCTATCCTGGCCTCCATGCGATCGCAGCCCACCGTCTGGCCCACTGGCTATATCGGCGCGAGGTTCCCTTTTTTCCCCGGTTTATTTCCCACCTGGCCCGCTTTTTTACAGGGATTGAAATTCACCCTGGAGCCACCCTGGGCAAGGGTATTTTTATTGACCATGGCATGGGTGTGGTTGTTGGAGAAACAGCCGTTATCGGCGACTACACCCTGATTTACCAGGGGGTCACCCTGGGCGGCACCGGCAAGGAAACGGGCAAACGCCATCCCACCATCGGTTGCCAGGTGGTGATTGGCAGCGGCGCTAAAATCCTTGGCAGTATTCATATCGGTGACCATGCCCGCATTGGAGCGGGCTCTGTTGTATTACGGAGCGTGCCCGCCGACTGCACCGCCGTTGGTATCCCCAGCCGCAACGTCTGCGAGTGCAACACCACCGTCACCCCCCTAGAGCATGGCCAGCTGCCCGATGTTGAAGCCACTACGCTACAGCGACTCTTGCTTCGCATCGAAGCACTAGAAAACCAGCTACAAAGTCTCACCTGCCCATCCCCACTGGAGTATCAATCCTATGGATAAGTCCGCATCCCCCGACTGGGGCCAAATTGTCTCCGTACCCCGCGGCGATCGCTGGTCCATCAGCCGTCGTCTCAAGGAGCTCAACATTCCCTGTGAGTGTCCAGCCGACGGCACCCTTCGAGTCGATGTCAACCATGCGGTGGACCTAATGCAGGTCCACAGTGTGGTGAGACAGTTTACGGTGTCCCGTCAGGTCAGCACCGCCTGGCTAGAGCGCTGTTGGGGCACTCAAGTTACCTGCGTCACCAACCATTAAGGTCGCTTTTCCCTGTTTGTTTTCGTCTGTTTTATTATCTTCTGGAGCCATCAACATGACTAGTAACACTCAAACCCTTGTACGTGCCTTTGGTGAAGTGGGTGAAAACCCCGTCAGCCTTGAAAAGGATGTCACCATTACCGTATGCGAAGGTCTCAATCTGGCCTACGCTAGTTTTCAGGCCCTGTATGTACAGTATCAAAAACACCACTTTGTCGTAGAAGGGGCAGAATTTCTCTCTGTCCATGAGTTTTTTCAAGAGAGTTATGAAGCCACCCAGGAACATGCCCACGATGTTGCTGAGCGGCTCAACGGTCTCGGTGGTATCCCCGCTGGCACCTTTGCCACCCTGGCCGAGCTGTGCTGTTTTACCCCCGAGTCGGAGGGGGCCTACACTTGCCGACAGATGATTGAGAATGATTTAGTTAGCGAGCAGGCCGTGATTGCCCTACTTCGCCGTCTGGCCACCCAGGCAGAGAGTATTGGCGACCGGGCCACCCGCTATCTCTACGAGCAAATTCTGTTGACAACAGAAGAGCGTGCCATCCACCTCGATCACTTCCTGGCTGAAGACAGCCTTACCTTTGCGTTTCTAAGATAGTGGCAGCCTCTAGATTTTGAACTTAGTTCTAATCAAGTAAGGAGAACTTTCCCATGATGACCACATTCGCCATGGTTGGACCGTTTATTCTATTTGCCTGGATTCTGCAATATTGTCTCAATCATCTCATTGCAGACGATGTTCAATCCTTTAATCGCCCCCAGTCTAACCCGGCTGAAGACCCTTCCCTAGCGGGCTAGCCCGCACCCCAGGGGATAAGCCTGGACTTATCCCCTGACTTTTTATCATTTGCTATCTTTTGCTATCTATTTAGAGGCTATGATGACAACCCCACCCGAGATTTATATCAACGATACGACCCTGAGGGATGGCGAACAGGCAGCAGGCGTCGCCTTTAGTTTGGACGAGAAGGTTGCGATCGCAAAATTTCTAGACGACATCGGCGTCCAGGAAATGGAAGTCGGCATCCCCGCCATGGGGTGTGGCGAAGCCAAATCCATCCGAACCATCGCCAACCTGGGGCTAAACGCCCATCTGCTCGGCTGGAACCGGGCTGTGCTCTCCGACATTCAAGCATCCATCCACTGCGGTCTCAAACGCGTTCACATTTCAATTCCGGTCTCCGACATCCAAATTCAAGTCAAGTTTCAAGGCCAGTGGGCGCGGATGCTCGAACAGCTACGCAATGCCATCAACTTTGCCCGTGACCATGGTCTTGAGGTCAGCATCGGTGGTGAAGATAGCTCCCGCGCCGACGAAACATTTTTGCTCGACGTCGCCCAGTTTGCCCAAGAATGGGGAGCCTTTCGCTTTCGCTTTTGTGACACGGTCGGGATTCTCGATCCGTTTACCACCTTTGAGAAAGTACAAAAGCTGGTCACCGCCCTTGACATTTCGGTAGAAATGCACACCCACAACGACCTGGGGCTGGCCACCGCCAACGCCCTGGCTGGTGTCCGGGCCGGGGCCACCTCCATCAATACCACCGTCAACGGTCTAGGGGAAAGAGCCGGAAACGCCGCCCTAGAAGAAGCGGTCATGGCCCTACGACAAATTTACGGTCTCAAAACCAATATTCAAACCCGACAGCTGCTTCCCCTTTCCCGGTTTGTCGCCAAAACCGTCAACTGTCCGGTGCCCCCCTGGAAAGCCATCGTCGGCGCCAACACCTTTGCCCACGAATCCGGCATCCACGCCCACGGCGTGTTACAAAACCCCAGCACCTACGAACCCTTTGACCCCAAAGAAGTTGGCTGGCAGCGTCGGTTTGTCGTCGGCAAACATTCCGGTCGGCACCTGCTCAACCAGATTCTAAACACCTACGGCGTCCAGCTAGACGATACGGACAGCCAGTCGCTGCTCAACGCCGTTCGCGATCGCGCCACCCAGCTCAAACGCAGCCTCACCGTCGACGAACTCCTCGCCCTCGTCTCATAACCCAGTCTTCCCCCCCTTTCCCCTTCCCCCTTTCCCCTTTCCCTTTTCTCCTTTTTCCCTTTCCTCCTTTCCCCTTCCCCCTCTCTCCAAACCCCACCATGAAAGTCATGCTACACACCAGCCGCGCTGGCAAACTAATGGTCTACGTCGCCAAAAAAGATCTCGAAGAAGAGGTCGTCAAACAAACCCAAATCGACGATGCCCAAATTTTCACCCTAGCCAACGGTTGGGAACTGTCAGTAACAGGACTAGACGACCCCATCAAAACACCCAAAACAGTTCAGGCTAAACGAATAAATTAGGAGCGATTGCCCCGCTCGCCCCAACTGACTAACCCCATTGATCCAGGAGATTTTCCATGTTGGATGCCAAACAACCGCCTTACATGTTTACTTTAGACGGAATATTTCTGGGATGTCTTGGCAAAAAACCAACAAAAGTAAATTCTATTGTGTTGGAAGTTGAGCAAGAACAGCTTGTCATTCAGCTCCCCAAGGAGCTGCGGGCAACCCTGGGAGAATACAATCTCCAGCCCGGCAGTCGCATCCGCTGTATTGGCCGCAGCCGGGTCGACTTTGAGGAAAAAGTGATCAGCCTCAAGGCCTATCACCTTTTCCCCCTAACCGCCGCGGCTCCAAAAGTAGTTACCACTACCGTCAGCCAGGGGAACACCTTGGCCTCCACCAGCTCCAAAAAGCGGGGCAAGATTTTGGTATGTCGTAAATCGGGCTGCCAAAAACGCGGTGGACGTCAGCTAACTTCAACCCTGGAAACGGTGCTGCAGGAATATCAGCTCCATGGACAGGTGGAGATCCAATATACCGGCTGCCAAAAGCGCTGCTCAAAGGCACCTACGGTAACCATTATGCCCGGTCGATATCGCTACGACCGGCTGAGCTTTAAAGACTTACCCACCCTGATCAAAAAACATTTTCCTATCCCTGAAACTGGCCGTACTAAGCCCCACCCCCACCATGTGGATACCGGACACTGACCTATCTGCTCTTGACCTGCCTGAGGCTCCCGATCAGCCTGGGGCCCCAGAACCCTTTTTTTACTATTTTGCCTACGGTTCTTGCATGTGTCCGGTCGATCTAAAACGTTCCCTGGGGGAAAACACCCATGCCTATGTGGTGGGTACAGCGACCCTGACAGGCTATCGGCTGGGCTTTCACTACTACTCATCCAAACGTCAGGGTGGGGCCCTGGATATCGTACCCGACCCCACATCTCGGGTACAGGGAGTGCTCTATCGCCTGCCCTGGCGGCTTAGCAGGCGTTTAGATCGGCGAGAGCGGGTGCGTCAGGGGGACTACCGCCATGAATATATTTCTATCCACCATGCCGGTCGCTACTACACCCAGGTGAGAACCTACACGGTTATCCAAAAAACACCGGTTGAGATTCCTCCCGACGACTGGTATTTCAACGTTGTGCTGCGGGGAGCAACCACATGTAAACTGCCAGAGCATTACTGCTGGCAGCTATTTAATCATATGCGCAGGTTACAGTTGGCCTGCGCCTGACCCTGCTATCCAAGGGAAAAGTATCCAGAAGGTGCCATGAAGGTTAGATATCGCCAACTTTTGCTCAAGCTGTTTGTCTGGTTCGCGGCTGAGGTTTTTCTGAGCTATGTGGGGCTAGACAATCTAGCCGACTACAGCGAATACCTCAAAGCACACAGCACCATCGCAGCGGGCCACTGCCAGCTCTTTGCCAGCTCTTAGAGGATGCCGATCAAGGCTACGGACCGAGGATCGGCCTTTTTAAGGTATAGACGGCGCTCGCCGTACAGGCGTTCCATTAGGCTGAAGGTACAGACGTCCATGGAACACCTCTGCGAATCCTTGGCCCTAAAGGCCTAAAAAGGCTCCTGGTAGGTTGAGCGCTCATCCACTCGCATATCAAACGGTTCCCCGGTGTCTGAAGGGGGATACACCCGGATTTTTGCCTGGGGGCTCAGCTGGGACAGCCGTTCCGCAAACGCTGCCATGTGATTCAACACACGCCAGTTTTTTTCTGGGTCGGAGCAGTGGATGACCAAAATCAGCGTCTCCGCCACTTGAATAGTCCATCCACACTCCATCAGCAGCGATTGACTGGGACCGGCACAGACTTCAAAGAAATGTCGGCTGATGGACATCTCTAACTGTCGTTGCAGCCCCCGATCTAGATCCGTCGTTGTTTCTGGTGGCCGATCTGCAAAGGGGAGTGACTGGGACATTGTGGATGCGTTTTTAGAAGGGACGTCGTTGCAAGTATCAGTTGCAGGTATCAACCAAAGGGCTCAATGTTAAGGGGCCTTACCAGGCGGCGGACCCAATTCAAGTTTAAGATCCCGATTTAGGCTGATTTTTAGGACTAGCGCTTAAACACTAGGATACATTAGCTACCATTCCCAGCGCGTTCCATCGTCACGACCTTGGCAATCTGCTCAGGAAACGCCTCTAAATCAGCATCTGCCGCCGCAGGCATGGGGGAGGTAAAGGTATAGCAAGGATCGCACCGACCGGTGTCAAAAACCTGCAGGACCCATTTGTCGGGAAGTCCTTCAACGCCGATCTCGACAACGTACCATTCGCTGCCAGCGGCTCGGGTAGAGAGGACAGAAAAAAATTCCTGATCCCCATGGGGAATTTCTAAATCATCCATTAAAAAATTCATCGCCAGTGTAGTGGCCTCGGCTGTTGACAGGGTCATCATGGTTTATGGTCTCCTCTATGATGGTCTCCTTTATGTTTTTTGGCCCAGGGCTGTTGATTGGCCGACGGGTCACGCCTGCACTCTCTCCATTGTTTATTACCGAAGATTTGCTACGAATATTCCGTATAATTCAGTACCCAATCGCTAAAAATGACTGACGGCATCGCTGGTCCTGGCTATCGACGGGACTGTTGACAAGATTATTGATGGGCTGCGATCGCACCCAGCTTTTTTAATGGGTCCCATGTAACAAAACAAAAACAAAAATAGACTTTCCCATCCTTGGCAACGGCATTGCAACAATTTTAGGGATTGCCCATATGTATTCCAGATAACCGTTACTTAGGTAACATAATTTTGCCCCCGTTAGTCCAGCGTGAACATTCTTTCTGGCCACTCATAAAGAAATCCTTAAACCGTATCAGGTGACATAAAATACCCAACCTCAGGTTGTTATCCCTGGGGGAATACAGTCGATATAAATCATCCCTGTCAGACTGTTTGACAGGCACACCGTGACCATGGCTTACACGATCAAAGACGGTTGTATCTCCTGCGATAGCTGTCGCCCCCAATGTCCGACCGGGGCCATTAAAACCGAAGCTGAGTGGGAAGGCTACTGGATTGATCCCACCCTTTGCAACGACTGCAAAGAGTTAGAGAGTCCCCGCTGCTTAAATTCCTGCAGTGTTGGCTCCCTCTCTCCCTTGATCCCCAAAAAAGGACGGCGTAAAAGCACCCTGCTGCCCGCTGCCATTGCCGACATTTTCCTCAGCGGCAAAACCACTCCCTTTGCCTCTGCCATGGTGATCTGGGAAGCCTGCAACGTACTGGCCCAACGTCAGCATCTGCCCTGGCAGACCGATGCCGACGGCCAGCTTTGCTACCATCGCCCCGTCCACCGCGGTCGAGGGGAAATGCGATTTCGCCTGGCGGCGGACCCGGAAAGCGATACCCCGACACCGATGGGCAGAGATATCGCAACCGCCGCCATCGCTCAATTTGACATTCGTGCCACCTGTCTTCACCTGATCTTTGCCGCCTATGCGATCACCGTGGATCGTCCCTGGGAAGAGCCCTTTGTCCTCAACGATCAGCACATCGAGCAATACCTGGGTCTCGACAAGCGCAAAGACCTGACCAAACTGGACAAGCTCAGCCTGATCAAGGACCTGGTGTACCAATCTTGCCAGCTGCTTGTGAGCCTCGAATGGCCCCGCCAGGGTAAAGTCTGCGCCTTTAGCCTTAGCGAACACCCAGTTTGGCAGCTACTCGACACCCAATATTACTTTGAAGAAGATGCCCAAGGAGGTCGCCATCTCATCGGTCTAAGCTTTACGCTACAGGCAGGTATCTGGTCTCGACACTTTCTCAACCGGCAAGAATATCGCCAGCAGACGGCTTTCTATCAGTACAGTACCCTGTCCCAATCCTTGCTGACGGAGATCATGAGCAACTGGCAACAGCACGAAGGGGCCGTTCGGCTGCTGCTGTGGCTATTGTTTAAGCTACGGCTAGGGGGTGACCACCGGCTGACCGTACGCACCCTGCTACGCATCGCCTATGGTGAAGAGAGGCTGCGGGAAGCAACCACCATACGAGGGGCCCATAAACGCCTGCTCAAGACCTTTGAGAGCGATCTCGAAACCATTTACTACTACGGTCTCAAACCCTTGTTTGATCCAGAGACCTATCCCCCTGATATTCAGCCCCTGTGGGCTAAAACCGCTGATATTCCCAACGATGTTGATGCGGCCCTCGATTTTTGGGTAAATGACGCCCACCAGAGCCGTAGTCTTACGGATGCAGCGCCCCGAGACAAATGGCGACGGCTGCTCAACGCTCGGCTGTCGGGATTTGAACTCTCAGAAGAATGGCAACAAACCATCCCTCGCCGGACCACCAAGCGCCGCCGCAAACAGTCCCAAACCACCCGGTTAGAAAAGCTCTCCGGTAGTGCTATTAAGGCGGCCCGCCAGCGTCAAAACGTGACCCAGCGCGCCCTGGCCAAACGCCTTGGGAAAAGTCAGAGCTGGGTACGCGATATCGAAAATGGTCGATTTAGCCTCAATGCCGAAGACCATGCCCGTTTGCACCAAACCTTAGGTATCCAGTAAATGGAGAACAATATGACCGAGCAACCTGTTTCCAATGAAGTCGCCCTGAGGATCGCCCTGGCCGCCAGAGCCCTACCCGACCTATCGGTGGGGGATTTAATTGAAGCGCTACAGACCAATCTGGATGGCAAAATCACAGAGGAAAACCTCAGCACCCTGACCGTCACCCAGTTAAAAAAGTCCTTTGGCAATATTTATGACGTTGACGAGGGCGAATGGGAGGGCGAAGACGCCAATAATGAAGACATTGCCGCCTTTAAAGACGCCGTCCGCATCCTGTGGGGAGAGCAGGAACAGTGTGAGCAGCCCCTACCGATTAAACCCTACCAAGCGGGGGATATGCCCAACTCCGTTAGAATCGCCGTCGCGTCTAATACGGCCGAGCAGTTAGACGGACACTTTGGGTCCTGCCACCGCTATTTGATCTACCAGCTATCGACGGATGAAATCAGACTGATTGATGTGCGCTCAGCCCTAGAAGCCGATTTGAGTGACAGTAAAAATGCGTTTCGAGTCAATTTGATCAAAGACTGTCCCATTGTCTATGTGGTTTCTGTGGGGGGACCGGCGGCGGCAAAGATTATCCAGGCTAATATCTACCCGATGAAAGTTGAAGCCGGTGGAGCCATTAGGGAAATTCTAGCCGACCTACAAAACGTGCTTTCCACGTCACCCCCTCCGTGGCTAGCCAAGATCCTAGGGGTGGGGACAGAGGAGCGGGTAAAAAACTATAAAGCCGTTGGATAGGGGTTAGCCCATCTATTAACAACGGCTGACAGGGCTCCAGCTGGGGGTATGGTTTCTCCAGCTGGGACCCTCGGTTTGTCTATACCCCTAGGATCAAACCTGAGCGGGGGGGCACCGAGACCTGCTGCGGGTCTCCGGCGATGGTTCCCTCTCCCCATAGCACCACCGCCTGTTCCTGCAGCATCGGTACGGTAGCCTGGGCGGCCTGCTCAGCCGTATTGACCAGCACGATAACTGTTTCCTGGTCATTACTCCTAGCAAAGGCATACAGATCCCCGGCGGTCAATACGGTCTGATAGGCACCGGTACAGAGCACCGGGTGCTGACGCCGCAGGGCAATGAGCTCTTTATGTAGCGTCAGCAGCCGCTGGTTCCAGTCCGTGGCTGGGGGAAAA
>JBCDJC010000061.1:0-24502 GCA_038748225.1 Cyanobacteria bacterium P01_H01_bin.26
AGCAGCAGCCTAAATCTCTCTAGATTTGGCTATATCCCTCTAACAGAGAGGAATATAGCAAGATATGTATATCTCGACCTTGGGTGAAAAAATTCCCTTAGTGACTTGCTCATAAATAAGGAACCCGCCAATAACTCCTTTCCCCTTTCCCTTTAACCCTTCCCCGCTCTACTCCAGGGATTTTATTTTTTGGCAGATCCCTTACCCACTCATTTAACTCCCTCACAAACTTTCGATGAATTCACAAAACTCTCCAACCATTATTATTGGTGCTGGTTTTGCAGGCCTATTTACGGCACTGCACCTGACTAATCAACGCTATCCCCATTCCATCACGCTGATTGACCGCACCGATCGTTTTTGCTTTAAACCCCTTCTGTATGACTATATGAGCGGGGAGATGGAGTCTTATCAAATCCATCCTCTTTACGTCGAGTTACTCCACGGTCGCGACATCTCGTTTGTTAAAGGTACAGTAGCCCAGGTTGATTTGGCTACTCGCCGCATCCATCTCTCGCAGGGTGCGACTTTAGACTATGGAAACCTAGTGCTGGCAACGGGTAGCGTTCCGGCGTTTTTCGCTGAGGGGGCCGCTGACCACGCCTTAACATTTCAAGATAAAGCCGACGCAGATGCCCTCAAACAGCATCTGATGACACGGCTAGAGGCGGCAGTGCACTGTCCGTCTATTGAGGAACGGCGATCGCTGCTAACGGTGGCGATTGTTGGCGGGGGGCCGGTCGGGGTAGAACTAGCTCTGACCCTAGGGGACCTACTGCCCTGGTGGTACGAGACAATGGACGGCAGTCCAGAAGACATTCGCATCGTTTTGCTGAACCGGGGTGATATTCTCACTGGTGACGTCAACAGCCGTCTTCGGGATACCGCGATGCAGGCAATGGAAAATCGTGCTGTTCGCCCAGAGCTGATATTAGGCGCTTCGGTGACGGCTGTACATCTCGATGGGGTAGGGTTTACTCGCAATGATAAACATGAATCTTTGGCGGCAGGTACGGTTGTCTGGACGGCTGGGACTAAGGTTCATCCCCTCATCCAGTCACTGCCAATTCCAGCGAGTGAGCGGGCTAAACGGGGACAGCTCCTGGTAAAGCCGACCCTGCAGCTGTTGGCGTATCCTGATGTCTTCGCCGCAGGGGACTGTGCCGTTATCCAGTCCGATAGTGTCGATGGTAAGCCACTACCCGCTACAGCTCAGGTAGCTTACCAGCAGGGAGAAGCTATCGCTGCGGCTCTGATAGCCAAGGCTAATCATCTAGAATCCTTACCCACCTCTAGCATAGGCTTTCGCGGCACTATGATGAAGCTGGGGATGGGGAGCAGTGTCGCCAATGTGTTTGATCGCTACGAGATCGTCGGGCCCGTGGGACAGAAGATTCGGCAGGTAATGTACCTGGGGCTAACTCCTACACCTGCTCACAATGTCAGAACCACGCTGGATTGGATTAAAGACGACGTGTTTCAGCTTTATTCCAGCGAGTATCACGCTATTGACTACACCGCAGGCTATGAAGTAGACGAGCTAATTACTCTCAGTAATGCTGTTACCCTGGGTACATTGGCGGTATCCAGGGCGGAAACCAACCCTCTAGCCGATCTCCTAGAGGTGGCAACTCTCAGGCAGGAATTGGCAGGTGCAACAGACAAATACCCCTCAAATCGGATAATTCATGCCCTCTTCGGCCATCAGGCCAAGCGTAAGATGGCGATGGATCACGCCAATG
This sequence comes from Cyanobacteria bacterium P01_H01_bin.26, assembly GCA_038748225.1. Taxonomy (GTDB): domain Bacteria; phylum Cyanobacteriota; class Cyanobacteriia; order Phormidesmidales; family Phormidesmidaceae; genus Leptothoe. Next base: position 1,743 of record JBCDJC010000061.1, read on the forward strand.
TCATCCGTAAACGTTCGGGTGACCTATTAGAACAAGCCGTAACCTATATTGGCGAGGCAATTGCTCTTTTAACAGAGAAATCTACTCCAGAAGAATTGCGCGAATATAAAGAGCTGCTTTATGGCTGTTGCGATCGCGTTGCTCAAGCCGCAGGAAGCAAGCCATTCGATAATCAACGGGTTTCTCCAGAAGAAGCAGTGGTTTTAGATAAAATTAAAACCGTGCTCAGTGAAACAAGCGGCCTCTAACCCCCACTTAAAAAGCAGAACTCGAACAGCCGTTTCCAGCAGCAACGGTCGAAGACTGGTTCTTTAAGGACAAGGCCCCACTGCAGCAGTTGACCGCTGCAGTGGGGCGTCTATGGCTTTGTTCATCCCACAATCAGTCGTACGGATCGGTGAAATTTATACTAAAATGTTAAAATTAGAAACGAAACGGGTTCGTTACAATCAACACCAATGCCGTTTCAAGCAGTCGATGATGACACGTAAAGGTACCGATCTAGAATACGCCATGGCCAATACAGCATCCTCTAAACGAGGCTCTTCTCAAAAACGCGCTAGCAAGAAAGTCTCTAAAGGCGGTCGTCCTGCCAGTGGGACCCTTGAACAGCGTCTAGAGCAGCTACTCGAAGACTCAACCCAGGTGTTTGTGCAGCATGGCTATGGCTCAACCAGTATGGATCTGATTGCCCGCAAAGCCCACGTGGCCAAGCGCACCATCTATCAGCACTTTGGTGACAAGGAGCAGCTATTCGGCGCGGTCGTTCGTCACCGCATTAACTCGCTATATACCTTGTTCCCTGAGATCGAAAAAACAACTGACCCCATTGAACAGGTGCTCACAAGGTTTGCCCACGAGCTGTTGGCTGTAGTTCTTGCACCCGAGTCTATCAACCTAGAGCGTATCGTCATTGGCGAGGCCAGCCGCTTTCCTGAACTGGCCAATCAGTTTTATAACAATGCACCAAAGCAAGCCATCGTAGCAATTACTAAATATTTGACACGTCAGCAACAAAAAGGAACTTTGCAGCTCACCGATCCGGAAGTTGCATCGATGCAGTTTTTCAGTTTGATCCTAGGCGAATTTCAGCGCCAAGCACGGCTGGGTATTGGACAACCCTACAGCACTGAGCAAATCGACCGTCATGTGGATGGAGCTGTTCGCTTTTTCTTGAATGCCTGTAAACCATAGCCCAATACAGGGGCAGTATCCGCTGCTCTAGCAAATTGCAATGAACGCTCAAAGCTTGGTTCGTAGCAGAACCGCGTTGCAGCCGCATTGCTAGTACAGCGGCCTAGATCGACAATTGTTTGATCTTTTGTAGAATTGACACCTCAAACGGCTGTAAGGTCTCAGCTAGGTCAATCACTTTTCCTGGTTCATAGTCTGTGGATAGGAGGACTGTCCAACTTTCACGATCAATGTCAATATCCCTTGCAAACGGCTGTTCGTAGGAAAAATTAATCGCAATCAAGACTGTCTCTGTTTCCGTTTCTCGCAAATAAACCATATGTTCGTGGGGATAATGAACTAAGGAGCGCCATTTCCCCCGGCGAAGTGCCTCGCTTTGTTTTCGTACCCGTAACAGCCGCCGATAAAAGTTGAGAATTGAATCCGGTTTTTGTAGGGCTGCTTGTACATTTAAATCTAGATAGTTTTCATTTACCGGTAGCCAGGGTTCGATATCCTTGCCAAAGCTAAATCCTGCCTGGGGAGAGTCATCCCACTGCATAGGAGTGCGAGCCCCATCCCGTGAAGAGGGAGTTTCTTCAGTTGTACTTTGGACTACGGCGTGGTCTTGTCGCTTATCCTCAGGAATATCTGTATTGTCCACCATGCCTAATTCTTGACCATAGTAGAGCAGTGGCGTACCGCGAACCGTTAGCAACAGTGTTGCCGCTGCCTTGGCAATGGCCTCAGAGTCAACACACAAACTGCACTCAATCCAACGGGAAAGATGCCGAGGAATGTCATGGTTATCCAGAAAGTAACAGGGCCAGGCCCTAGGCTGTGTGACAATCTCATTTTTCTCAATTTCCCGCTGCAGATAGCCCGGATACCAAGGGCTAAAGGGAAATTCAAAGGTGATTGCCAGATGCAATTCATCATTGTTGACACCGTGAAAAATCACAGAGTCGTAAATACGATTGTCGATAAAGGTTTCGCCAATTAAAAGCCGGTCGTCGTATTCCTCTAAAACCGAGCGAATTTCTTGAATAATTTGATGGTTCGCGGGCAAATTTTTATCATAGAGATGATGATAATTGTTATAGTTATTTTTGTCTGTTGCCTCATACTTAAGCGGATTATCACGGAAGTATGGATCCTTGCTATAGACACTAGAAGCATCCAGACGAAAGCCATCAACGCCGCGATCTAGCCAAAACCGCACAATGTTGTATACAGCCGCTCGTACATCGGGATTTTTCCAATTGAGGTCAGGCTGGTTTTCATTAAAGGTGTGATAGTAAAACTGCTGGCGGGGTTCACAATAGGTCCAACCGGTGCCCCCAAAATAGGACTGCCAGTTGTTGGGTAACGCTTGCCCCTCAAACGGCGTTTGCCAAAGATACCAATCAGCTTTGGGATTATCTTGACTGGAGCAGGACTCTAAAAACCAAGGATGTTGATTAGAGGTGTGGTTCACCACCAGATCTAAAATAATTTTAATCCCTCGCTGATGCGCTTTATGGAGCAGCTCATCAAAGTCTTCTAAGCTGCCAAATGTGGGGCAAATATCCTGATAGTCAGCGATATCATACCCATTGTCCACCATGGGAGATTTATTAATTGGGGAGAGCCAAATGGCGTCTATACCCAGGGATGTAGAACTATTTGGATCACCATCGTTAAGATAGTCCAGCCGTTTAATAATGCCGCGTAGGTCGCCAGTACCGTCTTGATTACCGTCAGCGTAGGTGAGCGGATAAATCTGATAGATAACCCCCTCTTCCCACCATTTTTGAGCCCGAGCTAGGGTGGATTTATCCATGGAGGTACTCCGCACTACAACTGATCGCTAGGGCAGTATAGCGACTAAGAATCCCAATTCACCTGTACGGGTTATTTCTCAAAGGCTCTTGCTAATCCTTGGTTTCTCTACAAGTTTGTTTACAAACCTTTGAGTGCCTAGGAAAATAGAGATAGATCCGTTGGAGCAATATTAATTTGCTAGGCTGGCTACCTCAACTCAGACGTGAAATATGGATTCTGGCAACCGGCCAACTGCTGTTGTACATTGGCCAGGGCTTTACCTTAGTCTATGCGTCGATTTACTTTGTTAATGACCTAGGCTTTTCGCCCACCCAGGTGGGGCTGGCCCTCGGCGGTAGCGGCTTGGCTGGGGTTGCCGGACGATTTTGGTCAGGCTACGCAATCGATTCTGATGCCTGGGGTCGTCGGGGCACCCTGATGCTATCGGCAATTGTGACGGCTTTTGCCTGTTTTTGTTTAGCCTTTGCCAACACCTTTGGGCTGTTGGTGATGGGTAATTTTTTGTTGGGGCTGGGGGTGAGTGTGTACTGGCCTGCAAATTTGGCTGTGACAACGGATTTGACGACGGTGGAAAATCGGGCGGAGGCTTTTGCCCTGACGCGGCTGGTGGATAATCTGGGCCTGGCCTTGGGGGCACTCTTGGCGGGGCAATATGTAGCCATGGCCGGCAGCTACAGCCTTTTGTTTATCCTCAAGGGGCTGACCTATCTCCTATTTGCAGGGGTCATTTTTGCAGCCATTGGGGAAACCCGACAGCCCCAAACCGGCGATCGCAACCTGTGGCAGGACTGGTGGCAGGCGCTGCGCGATCGCAACCTCCTCACCTTTCTTGGCGGTAACCTCATTTTTACCCTCTACGCGGCCCAGCACACTAGTACCTTGCCTTTGTACCTGGCCAACTTTATCCCCAACGGCAACACGGACACCGGCTTCTCAGAACAATGGATCAGCTACTTTTTTGTCCTACAGGTCGTTCTAAAAGTTGTTCTACAGCTCCCCATCACCCGCCTGGTCAAAGCCATCAACCAGGTCTCAATTTTGCTAGTTTCCCTCACCCTTTGGAGCGCAGGCTTTTTCCTTCTGTGGATCATCGGCATCACCCCCACCAATGCCCTATTTTTCACCATTGGTGCCTTTAGCCTCATTGCCCTCGCCGAGATTTTATACTCCCCAGCCGGTATCTCCCTCATCGGCGAAATGTCCCCAGATAACCTGCGCGGCATCTACTTTTCCCTAGAATCCCAATGCTGGTCCATCGGTTTCACCATTGGCCCAGCCATCGGCGGCTGGTCCCTTGACCATCCCCATACGGTCGGCACCAGTCTGTGGCTATATCTCATCACCGGAGGCGTTGTAGCCAGTCTGATTCTCATCCTGTTAAAGCAGCAGCTGGCGGGCGAAGTGCTAGGTGGGGCTTCCATACAAGAGCCCCTGTAACAACTAGAGCGCAAACCACATCTGAGCGCTGCGTCCAGCCAAGTCAAATGTGAACATAGGGCCGTCAATCTCAATCGGTGGCCCATCGGTCAGGCTATCCTGATAGGGGTGATGCCATTTAAACTTAAAGCGAGTATCCACCGTAATCTGACGAGGTTCCCCACATTTGTTGATGGCAACAATTCCCTTTTCCTGACGCCGCCAAAGCAGGCTGCATTCATCCGCATGGAGGACTTCCATGGGAGTTCCCTGCATCCGATTGTGAAAATCGATCATCCGCGCCATGCGATCGCGTTGCCAAACGTTCTGCCAGCGGCCATTATCGGTTTTACCAAAGGGAGGCTCAGCGGTGGTCCCATCGTCAAAAACCAGGGGCGTACCACCATCACGACCCATAATATAGGCGTAGGCCAGATCCTCATCTATCGGATCCATGATCAGATAGCGAAACGGCTGGTTGTAGGGGATATCATGGGTAATGACCACCGTGACAGCACGACGATTCTCTAGGGCATTGCCGGTGCCATAGGGCTGGGCCAGATCAGAAAGGGAACTGCCCAAGCTAAAGGCCTGCCTAATCACATTTAGCAGGGGAAAATCATAGGCACCAAACGTAGCCGGTAGCTCACGTAAATAGGGTTCCAAAAACAGAGTATACTCACTATCCCCAACACCGCCGGTGGTAATAATCTCTGCAAAAATATGAGCGGTGTTGGCAATGTGATCTGGAACAAAATACCGAATCGCGTCATTGGGCATGTGCTTAGCCGCATCTAGGCGAAAGCCCCGCACCCCCAGGTCATAGAGTGCTTGAACATAGTGTCTTCGCTGCTCCAAGACCCAGCCCTCACCCGGTAGTGTATCCCTTAAATCCGGTAGGCCAGGGTCGTCTCCTGCACCACAGATACGACCATTGATCACCTCAGGGCGATTACCATAGTCGCGAATACAGCGAGCGGGATGAAAATCCTGGGGGCTAAACAATCCCTCATCTAGAACGCCGTATAGTCGCTGCTGCGCCCAATAGTCGGGCTGGCTGGCATACTCGACCAGGGTTGATGCGCCTGGAAAGGTAGTCGCCCCCCGGCGTTCGTTCGCCATGTGGTTAACTACTACATCGGCATAGGTGAGTACGCCGACCTCAGCTAGGGCCTCAACCATCGCGACAAAACTCTCCCTATTGCCATCACAGTTGTTGATTACCCGAAAATCTTGGGGCTGATAGCGCTGATACCAGTGACATCCAGGCGTAATGGGAGACTTTAAGGGTGGGGTGACCAAAACAGCTCGATAGCCAGTCTCAGCAATCTCCGATGCTCGGTCTGTCACGGTGGCATAGCTCCAATCAAAAGCGTGGAGAATCACATCGGCGCGCGCCGGTGCGGCTATGGACACCAGCAGCGCCAGGGATGGGATGATCGATGGAACGACGGCTTTAAGGGAACAAATTGCTATTTTTTGGAGCATTTTGACAAGTGACGATAGGCCAACACAATGCTATACCTCCGCTGCTTTAGCCTCTGTTATCGTGAATAAACTCTTCAAATTCGAGGTTTCTCAGTAGTGGATGGTACATTATCAAAGTTGAGCGTCAATAGTTAAAGCACTTCTTCGTCTTGCTTAAGCATGGGGAAGTGAGTTTACGTTCTCTGGGGCTCCAGGCTCTGCGCCAGCGCTGGGCCTGCCTGGGCTACCGGGATCGTTTTTCAGGGTGGCCGATGAGTTTATGCATTAATCCCGACTGTCCTCGGCCCGATCATCCGGGCAATGGTGAGGCGACCAGCTGTCAAGCCTGTGGAACAGTCCTGATTTTACAGGGGCGCTACCGCGTCATGCGGCTGCTCAGTAGCCAAAGCGGATTTGGCGTGGTTTATGAAGCCTACGAACGGGACCGCCCCAAAATTTTAAAGGTGCTGCGCCGCGAGCACACTCAGATCCCCAAGGTCTTAGCCATGTTCCAGCATGAGGCGGCGGTACTCAGCCGTCTACGCCATCCTGGGGTGCCATTTGTCGAAGAAACAGGCTATTTCGTTGTGACGCCGCCTGGGACAGTGATGCCCCTACACTGCATCGTCATGGAAAAAATTGATGGCCTCAACCTAACCCAGTGGATGCAGCAGCAGGGCAATCATCCCATTCGTGAGCAGCAGGCTGTGGAGTGGCTAACCCAGCTGGTCCAGATTTTGCACCAGATTCATGAAAACAGCTACTCTCACCGTGACATCAAGCCTGAAAATGTGATGATTCGCACCAGCGGTCGGCTAGCCCTGGTCGATTTTGGGGCCGCCCGTGAAATGACCCAGACCTATTTGGCTGATGTCAGCCGGGGGGGGGTGGCAACCGCCATTAGCTCGGCGGGTTATACCCCCCCGGAACAGGAGCAGGGGCAGGCGGTGCTCCAGTCGGATTTCTATGCCCTGGGACGCACCTTGATCTATCTGCTGACGACCAAGCCCCCCACGGATAGCGCCCTTTATAATCCCTTCCAAAATCGCTTTGAATGGCGCTCCCATGCCCCCCAGATTTCCGCAGGACTGGCGGATTTACTCGACAGTATGATTGCCCCGCGCGTAGTGGATCGTCCTGCCAGCGCCCAGGCAATCTTAGCTCAGCTGCAGCAGCTGGCCCTGCGGCCTCAACCGCAGCCCGTAGCCCTGCCTGAAACCACATTGCCGGGCAGTCCTCCCCCCGCTCCAACCAATCCGGAAACGGCTCTGCAGCTGGGGATCACCACTCCGTCCTGGCAAACCCTGCCGCAAATAACCCTGCCCCGGAGACGACGCCCCTGGCTCTGGGCAGTGGCCACCCTGGCCGGTTTGGTGGTAGTGGGTGGCGGCGCGATCGCAATCCATCAGCGGGTCACTCTCTCCCCATCCGTCCAGCTGCCCAGCCAAACCCCTGTACAGCTCCAGCGGAGCCTATCAGCCCACAGCGGCTTTATCAACGACCTGCTGCTGTTCGCCGACGGCGTCCACATGGTCAGTGCCAGCGCGGATAAAACCATTCGTCTCTGGGATCTGACCTCTGGCGAACTGCTGCAAACCTGGAGCAATCAAACTAGCTTTGTCAATACGGTGCTGCTCAGCCCCGATGAAACCCGCCTCTACAGCGGTAATGCCGACGGCACCCTGCAGGGATGGACGGTTGCTAGCGGGACGCTACTCTGGCAAAAGAAAGCCGCCCACAACAGCCCCATTAATACGGTGGGGCGCACCCCCGATGGCCAGCTGCTGGTTAGCGGCGGCGCCGATGGGAACATTAACATCTGGGAAGCCAGCACGGGCAAAGCGGTGGACTCATTTGCCACCGAGCAGGGAGCCATCAACAGTCTGGTGGTGACCTCCGACGGTCGGCACATTATTAGCGGCGGTAGCGATCGCACGGTCAAGCTCTGGGACATCACCACCGGTCAGCTGGAGCGGACGTTAGACAGACATGAAAGCTTTGTCAACGCCCTGATCATCAGCCCAGACGGTCGGTTTTTGTTTAGCGCCAGTGCCGATGGCACCATCCGCCAGTGGCAGCTTGATACCGGTGAGCTATTGCGAACCTTATCGGGTCATACCAGCTATGTCAACGATATGGTCTTTAGTCGAGATGGCCTCACCCTGAGCACCGGCAGTGCGGACAAGACCGTCCGCATCTGGAATGTCGAAACCGGGGCCACCGAACAGGTCTTGAGTGGGTTTCACATGCTGGTTGACCGGGTGGTGGTGTCACCCTCGGGACAAATCGTCACCGCTAGTAAAACCGCATCGGCCATCAAAGTTTGGCTGCCGCAGTCGTGAATAGGCATATGGACAGCGCCAAGATAAACAGACCGAGCATTTAGCTGCGTCAGGCGTGCCGCTTGGTATAGTAAAGGCCGAACTACACGCTTTTCTATCGATGGGGTAACCATGGGCAAGTTACGGATTGGCATTGCTGGGGCAACGGGTGCGGTGGGCACTACACTTTTAGACCTGTTTCTCAGCCATCAAGACCCGGTCGATATTGTTTGCTACGCCTCCGCTAGATCCGCTGGTAAAACCATCACCTGTCAGGGGCAGACGTTCGAACTACAGGCATTTTCTGTGGACCATGCCGCCAGCTGTGACGCCGTATTTTTATGCGTTTCAGGAGGTTTCTCCCTAGAGTATGGTCCGCTCCTAGCCAAAAACAGCTACGTCATTGACAACTCATCTGCCTTTCGCTACGCAGATGATGTGCCCCTGATTGTGCCACCGGTTAACCCCCACAACTTTACAGGGCAGACGCTCATTGCAAATCCCAACTGTTCATCTGCCATTGCTTTGGTAGTACTGGCACCGCTCCACAAAAAGTACGGTATTGAACATCTCACAATTTCCACCTATCAGGCTGCTAGTGGCGCTGGCAAGCCTGCCATGGACGAGCTGCTCGCCCGCACCAAAGAATTTAAAGACTACGATCGCACCTTCTCCAGCGACTATTTCTTTCACGATTTGGCCTACAACGTCGTGCCTCAGGTCGATAAGTTTCAAGACAACCTCTACACCAAGGAGGAAATGAAAATGGTGTGGGAAATTCGGAAAGTGCTAGAAGTACCCGAGCTGCCCATCGATGCCACAGCGGTGCGAGTACCGGCCCTGCGCTCCCATGCAGAGAGTATCTCAATCAAATTTACCCAGCCCGTCACCTCTTTAGCGGACGCTCGCACTCTGCTAGCTACCGATGTCAACGTCGAGCTGTGTGACGACACCTCCAGCAACCTGTACCCGATGCCGGTCACCTCTACCTACAAACATGCGGTAGAAGTGGGTCGCATCCGCCACAGCCTGGTCCATGGTGAGCACGGTCTCAACCTGTTTATCAGCGGCGATCAGCTGCTGCGAGGCGCAGCCCTCAATGCCTATGAAATTTATCAGCTCATCTACCAGCAGCAGCCAGTGGTCGCCTAGTCATCTCGAATAGACGGAGAAGAAGCCAGGGTCAAAGCACCTGCCTGCATCCGCTCAATGTCAGCCTCTGACCACGTTTTTACGCCCTGGCAGCTATGGGCGGCTAGCAAGCCCCACAGTCTACCTGAGGTTAAAATTGGCACCACCAGATTGGCCCGTACCTGAAGGTAGCGCAAAAAGTCACGGTGACAGGCCTCAATGGGCTCAGTTTCGACATCAGCAATGGCGCGTACCCGTCCCGCCAAATACAGGGCTGCGTAATCATCGTTAAAACACTGATCTGGCCCTGTGGAACCATAAATGGAAAATCGCGGCTCGCTCAGGGATTCAAAGGTAACCTGGCCTTCCCATTGTCGATAGAAGTAGTAGAGCACCACCCGATCAACCTTCAAAAAGCCCAGGAGGTCATCGGTGGTACCCTGTACCACTTCATCCCGCTGCATTGTCTGATTGAGACGCCGAAAAATATTCCGTAATTCTTTGACTTCTGAGTTGAGGGGCCTAGGGTGAATATTCGGGTCAAACTGGGTAGACATACAGCAAAAAATTAATTTTGACCTAACTTTGTTTCTAACATTTTCTACTCCACTCACCCAAATTCATTTATAAAGTCTTAATTTCTATAGAAGCCCAACTTAGGCTTTGAACGACAGCACGCCACGCTTGAAAGAGAAAAGGTGTTATCAGACAAGAGACTTTCTGGTAAATAAGGTACCCACCAATAGCTCCTCTCTCCTTTCCCCTTTACCTTTATCCCTTCCCCACTCTACTCCGGGGATTTTATTTTTTGGCAGACCCCCAGAGATACTTTTTCAGTACACACCAATGTCTGTTTTCTACCATTTGTACATCTGGATCTTAATCTAGGAAGATGCTAACAACCCTATTCACAGAACTTGACCTGCTGCTATACTTGACCTGCTGCTATGAAATCTGTTGAACTTGCCTGGACAAGCTGGTTTTTCCCTAGATAAATAGCGCTGCGATCGCAACCCCCGTCATCACAACGGCGGCTCCTATTTGCATCGGCAGCCTTAACCGTAATATCTTTAGATATCCAGATGCAATGCTCAACAGAGCGTAGCAAATAATTCCGGCTACGCAGGCCAAAGATAGCTTGAGTAAGGGCATGCGATAGATATGAAAGAAAAATAGCACCTGGCTGAGAAGCGAATAGCGATGGTCGCTATGGTTGTCAAAAATTTCCGCATCAGGCAAAGCTATTGTCCGCCAGGTTTGTCCTCCGTCGCTAGACTTAAAGAGTTCTCCCTTAACAGCGCCAAATCCCCAGAGTATTTGGTCCTGGGCATAGTTAGGTGAAAATACCAGCGGCATTGCCCCGTACTCAAAGTTGTTGACAATGGCTAAAGGCGGCGCGGTCTCACCTATGGCTACAAACGTACGGCCACCGTCCGTACTCTTAAAAACTCTTTGGCCCCGTATGCTTACCATGAGAGTTTGGTCGTCTTTGTAGCTGGGTGAAACCGCAACCGCCTCGATATACGGGGTATCGCCAAGGGTCGCTACTTCGGTCCAGGTCTCGCCGCCGTCCTGGGTTTGCAGGAGACCGTTACTGGTGCCTAGCCACAGGGTGCGATCCTGGGCATAACCCGGTGAAATCGCCAGCTTGAGCTTAAGTCGGTCCTGCAACTCGACCTCAGCGGTCATGACTCGCCAGGATAGTCCCGAATCGGTGGTTTTATATACGCCAGCCGGCCCAGTGACAAACACAGTCTGGTCTCGACCATAGTCTGGAGAAACCACCATAAAGGGCGATTCATTTCCTCGCTGCCGGTCGATGGCGCTAATCTTATTAAAGGTTTTGCCACTGGAGCGATAAATATTGCCTGCCTGGGTACTCACAAACAGGGTATTATCCTCGGCAAAATTGGGGGATGGCGCGATCGCAGCGGCCCGTTCCCATGCTTCAAATCGTCGCAGCCGCCAACCCTGCCTGTCAGAGTAGCTCAGCACGCCGTTATTCAAAATGGTGGCAAACAGGGTGTTGTCCTGGGCGTAGTTGGGTGAAAATGCTAGAGACTGAAACCGTCGCGGATCGTCGTTGCGGGGAATTGGAGCAAATGTATCTGTAAAATAGGGCAGCTCCAGCCCCTTTGCCATCGGGCTCCAGCTATTGCCATCGGTCCTGCTGATATAGGCTTCACCTACATAGGTGAGTGCCACTAGCGTTTGATCGCTGGCGTAGTTGGGGGACAGGGCTAAGGCCACAACAATATCACCGGGCAGCGTATCCAGCTGAGTCCAGGAATCGCCTCGGTCAGTGGTCTTAAATAGACCATCAAACCCACTGGCAAGCACCGTACCATCTGTGTCAAAGTCAGGGGATAGGGCCAGATCGCTAAAGTGGGGATGGCCCATTTTGTCCGCCTGGGGCGTCGTTGTTAGACCGCTATCCATGGGCTGCCAGGTATCGCCGTCGTCCGAGTAAAAGACGCCCTGACTGGCTGTGGAAGTATAGAGAATAACCTGACTGTTGGAGGTGGCGCTGACCACGTCTTGAACCGCCGTTTCGGGCAGACCCCGACTGGCATCCCTGAGGGTTTTACCGCCGTCCAGGGTTTGTAGGATGCCGTGGCCTGCAGTCCCAATCCAAAATTGTTGGGTGGCGTTGGTGTCGGGCAGACTGATACTAGTGATGGCACTGGCGGCGGTGGCCAGGCCAGACCAGGTTTTGCCCCCATCGGTGGAGCTGTAGAGTTGTCCCTGCCGATCGCCGATGACGACGAAATCAGGAGTAGTTGCGATCGCACTTACGGGCGTTGTCGTGGATAGGGCTAACGTCCAGTTATTCTCTCCTCGCCGTCGGTAGAGATTGCCATCATGGCCCGCCACAAAGACCACACCGGCAGCGGATACAGCCACCTGGTCTAGGGAGAGTTCGGGTAGTCCCTGATTGCTTCGACGCCATGTCTCGCCGCTATCTTCCGACTCATACAGACCGTCCCCTGCGGTGGTGAGATAAAGGTGACTGGGGGATGTGGGGGCAATGGCAAAGGCCACCAGCGGTCTTTTGTGATCCAAACCCCGCACCTGGCGCTGCCAGGTGGTACCGCCGTCGGTAGATTTGAGAAAATTACCCCGCACCAGCGCATACACGGACTGGTCCTGTTTATAGTTAGGCGACAGCTCCACCTGCTGTGCCACATCATGGGGGTCGTGGGCCCAGACGCCCGGACTCCACAGCCCCAACAGCAGCGCTGCCATCAACCCTAGAAAAAAATATCTTTTATCGTTCATAATGCTGTACATGACTGACACAGATTGACCAGCTGATGGTGACAGTGCTGATAAACCTGTCTAGCCTGCTCCAGGAACTGGGGTGAGAATGTCTGGGTAAGCTGCCGTTGCGATCGCACAATCTCCCCCGCTTTTATCCTTCCTTTTGAGTCACCAACACCCCGCATGCCAGTTGTTTTGAGTATTTTATACTTTTCTTCAAAAGGAGTCTGAGTCTGTAAAAACTGTTGCAGCATTGCCAGCATCTGGGGCGTATGGTCCAACATCTGCTCATAGGTGAGTACTAAAGTACGCTGGGGATTGTTGATCAGCTGCGCGTACTCCACCAGCATGGCCATGCGTTCACAGTAGTATTCAATGGCATCCTGCTGATTCCAATGGGGTTTGAGGTCCGCAATACTCGCCAGACTCCGTTCCGGCTCCCGCAATAAAAAGATGGCGTATATTTGCTCAGATTGAAGAAAGTCGTGATTAAGAAATTTTTTGTTGTGTAATACCTTGTTCAGCACATATCGATGGTGCATACGCAAGTTTCGCAGATCGCTCAGCCGATAAAAGTCCTGCCCTTGCCAGTACACCATTTTGAGTAATTTTTTAAAGTCTTGGGCGCTGGCATAGTCCGTATGAATTTCGCCGTAGCCAATCACCTCAGGGTTGGTAGTCAGCAGGTGGGTCAACAAAGAGGACCCGGAACGCATATGACTAAGTACTAACAAAAACCGGTACGGCGTAGGTCGAAATGCTACGCAATACGGCTGCTTTGTTGATTCGATACGATAGTTAAAATAGTTCTGCACCCAGCTATTTTTGTATTCGCGAATCCGCTGCCGCCATTGATTACGTGAAATTGATACCATCGGTACTTGTTAAGAAAATCAGATCAACGGACAGTTAAAACAGAATCCGCCACGGTGCCAGAAACCATTTCAATAGGCCGATCTAGAGAAATCGCCACAGTGCCGTCGCCCCAGGACATTTCTAATGCAGGAGAGATATGGAGATTTTTATTCTCTTCAAGAAGACAAAGAGAATTTTGTAAATTAAAATAGTTGAGCAGTTAGGGACTTGCTGGTAAATAAGGTACCCGCCAATAGCTCTTTTTCCCTTTCCCTTTAACCCTTCCCCACGCTACTCCGAGAATTTTTTTTGGCAGATCCCTTAACTCTAATGAGTTCTTATATATCAAACCCCCAAAAAGTAAGCGCTCGAAGATACACCTGAAGACATGCAACATACCCGCTGCTACTAGGATAAAACTCTCCTACTTAATGGGCTGATCAGAGCATTATTAAAGCACTTTCACCTGCCTCAAATCCTATAGCCAGAGCATCACCCACGGGAAAATCACCAAATTCAGATTGCCCAAATTTTGTGCATATCTCACGTTTGCATGTTCAGGGCTACCGACACGTATAATCTCCTAGGTACTTTTCAAAGGCACTATCTAACCGAGTTGTTTCACCCAGCCAGTAGGCTGTCAGCCCATGCCCAAACGCCCAGGCATTTTGTTCCGGGGGGGCACTGTTATCCAACAGCGTTGGCCACAGGGCAGCCAGGTCAAAGGTGCTCTCATCTGGAGCTAGCAGATTAAATAGCTCATAGGCCAGCTGCAGCTTACCGATTACCACCGGAGTCTGCTCCACCGGAATTTTCTCCATTAGTGCCGTCGCCAACAGATCTGAACCTGTCATCATCCGTGAGATGTAGCGTAAAATCGGACTCTTGAGCAGCTCAGTCACCCCCTGGGTGGTCGTCATTTGAAAAGTGTACTGGTCAATCAGTTTGGCGGCTGCCTTTGCCAATGCGGTCTGATTGATTAAAAACCGGGCCAAACGATACTGCTTTGCTTTACCTAGAGTTTCCACCAGCCTTAGCGCCAGGGTTTCATCATTCCAGGCAGTTCTGTTGGTGTCGTAGGTCACTATTGGGACCACCGCTTCAGACGGCTGGTTCAGTGTTTCAACCCGATAGGCTACGGCATCGCGGATGGCGCTCTCCTTAGGGCGCTGTCCGGTTTGCCAATCGTAGGGTGGCTGCCATTCTCGCACAGGTCTCAGTCGATCTACCTGGGTGAGCGCCACCACGGTGGGCGGCTGCCGTTCGGATGTTTTGAGATCGTGCAAAAAGCTTTGGTCACTTTGTAAGGCCGGGTCCAGGGCCGGTGTGGCCAAGACTAAAAGATCGGCATCGGCAGCCTGGGCAAGAACCAACCCATAAAAATCCTCCCGCTTGATTTGTTCATAGCCGGGGGAATCGATTAAATTCAGCGTCTCTCCCGTATCTAGCTGCCAGCTATACTGGCGGACTTTATCCGTACTAGGCAGTACGTCCACCTCCGCCAGGTCGGTTTTGAACAGCGTATTGATCAGGCTGCTTTTACCGGCCCCGGTACGCCCCACCAGCATCAGTGAAACTGGCCTTTGCTCAACGGCTTCAGCTGGAGTGGCCGTGTCTAAAATTGAGCGCAGCGTGGCGGTTTTGGTGACAGTGTCTGGCGCATCTGCCCGGTCTGACTCAAAGATTGGCGGTAGCCTATCGCCACCGTACAAAGCGGCGGTTTGCTGTGCCAGGTTGCGCAGGGCCGTTTCCCGCAGCAGCAGACTCAGGTTTACCAAGAGCTGCTGATTGGCCTGGTCGGTGCTTTTTTGGCTGGCTACTTTGGCCACAGCTGCCGCCGGGTTGAGCAGCCACTGGGCCCAGCTCCACGCTCGCCATAGCTTGCCCATAGATGGCTCTAGGCGGCGATAGATTTCGTAGGCCTCGTAGGCCTGGCCCACACTCACCTGATTCAGCACCGGAGCCAGCTGGGTCATGGCCCGGTCCATGTCATCCACCGTCCCCCGAATCAATCCATAGGCTTGGGGTACATAGATATTAAGCAGCGGGCGTTTGACATCGGGATGATAGTGATGGGCGACCGTTGCCACCACAGTCTGACACCGCTGCCAAAAAGCAAACCAGTCGTCCCACACGGGGGGATCCTCTCGGGCGGCAAGCAAGGTTGGCTGCAGGGCGGCTTCCAACGATTCTTCGTGTGCTCCACTGGGGGTCACAGACTGTGACTGTAGCTCTGTTTGTACAGCCGTCACGATCTGCTCGATCTCACGGGGTTTGGTCCAGTGCACCAGCAGCCAGCGCCAGCCTACGAATACTAATACAATGATTGCCCAAACCCAGGTGATACCCCAGCTACGCAGCTGCACGGCGGCAGCCACTACGATAAAGCCTACGACCGCCACTGGCGGCAGTGCCAATAGGCCCCATTGCCATCGCTTTAGCTGCACCATCGCCTGTTCCCCGTCATTTTCCCCAGTCTAAGCATGGGCCGAAAACTGTGCCAGGGCAAAAAAGCCAAATGCACGCCCATCGTTATGGCTGTATTAAATTCAAATGGGACAGTCTAATCTGGCCCCAAGGGCAAAGCTCCCTATGGGTATGGCTGGATGATCAATCGGAAATAAACACAAAAGCGGCTAGCTGCCCCCCGGGCAAATCAGATGCGAGATCTATCTTTGCGGGCAATTTCTTGACCCTAGGTTCTAAACTCGATCAGGTCTAGGTTTCGCTCCGGCCAATCGGCTGGCCGTCCCTATTCAGATAGCCTGTTTCAATCAAAAATGCCCGTAGCGCCGCCGGGAAATCAGCGTGGTGGCCAACCTTTTCTCCGTCTTCATGGATTTCTAGACCCCAGGTAGATTCTTGATTGTAGCTATCGAGCATAAACTGCCATGCGGCTTCAAAGTCTTCATCTAAAAGGGCCTGCTGAGCAACATAGCTAGCCAACATGCTGTTGGATGTCAGGCCGTGGTCAGCTTGAACCTCTAGAAAAGTTTCCCGAGCAGTTTCTGCCTGGTCCCGAATCCGATCGGGAAACTGACGGGTAATATCAACCAGCTCGCCCCCCCGATAGGCGGAAATAGTCATCGGAGGAAACGACTCTACGTAGCTGCCAAATCGATATAGGAAAGCCTGATCGGGGATCAGCACTTCCGCCGCGCCGTCCCCGTCAATGTCCTCTAAAACTGCTCCCATACCGTCTATATAGCCGGTTTCAGTAGTCGTAAACCCGGCTGTGGTCCAGCTGTAGATGGTAGTGTTGGTACAGCAGTGGGCACCTCCTGAAAAGTTCCGCACAACGACCTCTTGTGTACCGTTGCTGTCTAGGTCCCACAGCTCAAACTCGGCAAACAGCCAGGTCAGGTCATTGATCGTTTCTTGAACCTCACCCTGGTAAACAAGCTGATAGCTAAGGTTATTGTCATTCGTCTCGGCGAGCTCCTGGTAGTGGGTATAACTAACGCGCACCCCCACATTGCCACGGGTTAGCTCTATATTTTCAAACGATGACGTGTCTGGCTCAATCCGCAGAACCGTCTGGGCACTGACCGGCAGAGCCACTGATAAACTTACCCCCAACAGGCTGGTAACCCATAGACTCGTATCCCATAGGCCGGCTAGGTTTCTTGACTGTTTCATAGTTAGGCTCTCTTGGCTTTTAGTAGAAAGGCAGGCTGCCAGTACGGTTCACTCCCGTTAACTTCACTCCCTAGGAGCCTATTTCCCAACCGTGATGGCAACCCTTAAAAACTTGTAATTCAACTCGTTGTTCTCCATGGCTTCCTCTTCTATCCCCGTTTTAGACCTACAGGCTTTTCTCCACGGCTCGTCTATCCACCAGCAGCAGTTTGTGAACACCCTGGGCCATGGGCTAGAAACCATAGGCTTTTTTGCCTTAGAAAATCACGGTATTGTCCCTGATTTGATCCAATCGGCCTATGGTACGGCAGCTGATTTTTTTAAGCTGCCAGACGCTATCAAAAAGGGATATGAGCAGCCAGATATGAATGGTCAGCGGGGTTTTACAAGGTTTGCCCAAGAACATGCCAAAGACAGCAAGGTCCCTGACTTAAAAGAGTTTTGGCATGTAGGTCGGGAGGAGGAACTGGTCAACCCGTGGCCCCAGGAGGTTCCCCAGTTTCAGCTGGCAATGTCAGCTTTATATGGGCAGTTGGAGCAGTGTGCGGCCCATCTACTCAGGGCCTGTGCCCTTTATCTCGACCTGCCTGAAACATTCTTTGAGGCAGAGGCCGCCCAGGGTAAAAGTATTCTGCGGGTGCTGCACTATCCACCTCTGGCAGAGTCCCAATCCATAAAGGGATTAAGGGCCGCTCCCCATGAGGATATTAACCTAATTACCCTCCTGTGCGGGGCCACGGGCCCCGGTCTGGAGCTGCTGCAAACGGACGGTAGCTGGCTAGCGGTTGATACCCTACCCGAGCAAATTGTTGTGGATACGGGGGATATGCTGCAGGCCCTCACCAATGGCATTTTCAAGAGCACCACCCACCGGGTTATCAATGCCGATGGTGCCTGTCCCCGGCGATTTGCCCTGCCCTTTTTTATGCACCCTCGTCCCACCTTTGACCTGACGCCCTTACCCCGCTGTGTGGAGCGTACGGGCGGGCAGCCTAAGTTTCCAGTTCAAACAGCTCAACGCTATTTACAGCAGCGACTTCAAGAGATTGGCCTAGCATAAAGCCTGTACCAATTAGCGGCCATAACACCGCCATAACACGGCATAATGGATGCCATAAGTATTTTTGACCTATGAATATTGCTGCCGCTTTACCCACTGCCATTGTGACCCTGCGAGAAGGCGTGGAAGCAGCGCTGGTGGTGGGAATTGTGTCAGCCTGTCTCAATAGGGCCGGTCAAAGTCATCTCAATCGATGGGTGCTGGGGGGAGTAGCCGCTGGTCTGGTGGGCAGCGTCTTGATCGGTTCATTTTTGGGGTTGGGCCTACAGCAGCTGCAGTATGTTATGCCCAATGCTCAAAGGCTCTTAAAACCGATACTGGGTATTTTATTTGGCAGCGTTGCCATTGTCATGCTGAGTTGGATGCTGCTGTGGATGACCCGCCAAGCGCGCTCCCTTAAAGCTGAAATTAACCAGACCGTGTCCAATGCGCTAGGCAATGAATCTGCCGGTCTCAGCATTTTTAGTCTGGTTTGCATTGCTGTCCTTAGGGAAGGATTTGAGACGGTTTTGTTTTTATTTACCCAACCACCCCAGGCCGGTAGCGTGCTGGGGGTACCGGCAGGGCTGCTGGGGGCAGTGTTGATTGGGTTTGGATTATTTAGATGGGGAATAGGTATCAACCTAAAGCTGTTTTTTCAGGTGATGGGGATACTGCTGCTGCTGATCGTTTCGGGTTTGGTCGTTTCGGTCTGCCGCAATATAGACATTACCCTTACGGTCTTTAGTCAGCTGAGCTCATCGGTCGACCTGTGCCTTGGATTGGGGCAATCCTGTGTGCTGGGCCCCCTGGTATGGGATATCAGCCAACGTTTGCCTGAGAAGCAACTGCCAGGGGTCATCCTTAAGGTGCTGTTTGGCTATCGCGATCGCATCTATCTGGTTCAGCTTTTAGCCTATGGCCTATTCTGGCTTGTCATCGGTAGCCGCTACTTCCGCACCCTAAATCAGCCGGTCGACGCCCAGTCGCCAACGGCTTCATCGTCGGCCTAGCCTGTCGCAATATTCTAAAACCATCCTAAAACCCAAGAAAAATCAAATTCGGCAAGGGCCTTGGCCCTCCCTATCTGGGAGGGCATTTAGAGCAGGTCTAAGCGCTTCTAGAACTGTTATCAGATTCACCCTGATCTAGCAGGCGCTCAAACCGATCCTTCGACCATCGATCCGTGGCATAGGAAATAGCACTAATTTCAGCTAGCCGAATCAGCCATACCGTTCTCTGGTAAGGATCATCCGGTAGTTCATCATCCTCATAGCCTTCTGCAACATCCACGTCTACCACTTCTACATAGTCACTATCTAGGTGGATAGGAATACCGACAAGTCTTGTTCCCGGCATCCTAAACCACACTTCGCTACCGGTATGAAGGGCTTCTTCTAAACGCTTGTAGAGCCGTGTTTGTCTTGGAGCTTTGCAGGCGTGGGACTCTGATTTATGCTGAATGAGCGGTCGAGGGGTATCTTGCATGCTTCTCTCCTTTTGGTCAATACACAATGCCGTACACAATGCCACCTGCTTGTTGCACATCAGTTGTTGCACCTATAAAGCAGATGGTTTCAAAGCTGGACATCTGGCATATCTCTACCGAAGGGGTACCTCCTATTTGAATGTTAAACAAAATCATTGGGTTGGAGTCGGGTGGGATGTTTGCCCATGGCAGATGCTAAATCCCTATGACAATGCGCGCTTCTGCTGAAGAATACCCACGCTTGCCAAAGACTCAACCTTTCTAGGTAGTCTACATCATACCCATCTAGACGAGTAGCTGTGCCCTTCGGAAGACTTGCCCACAAACCCTGACTGAATTGTTGGCAGCATTGCCAGCAATAACTTAAATCCTGGCGGACATTAAGCAGGCCCAGTTAACTCTGCTTTACTCGCATCAGAGGCTGACCAAACTCAACGGGTTCAGCATTTTGGACTAAGATCTCCACAATCTCACCAGACACCTCAGCCTCTAGTTCATTCATTAGCTTCATTGCTTCGATAATGCATACGGTCTGCCCAGTTTTAATCCGATCGCCCGCATCGACAAAAGGGGATTCATCGGGAGATGGAGACCGATAAAACGTTCCCACCATTGGAGAGGTAATTTCGTATAGATCCGACACACTAGCTGCGGGGGGAGAGGATGGTTCCGGGGCTGTGGTAGAGGCAGCTGATGGCACCGTCGCCGGAGCGGCGGGGGGTATGGCAGCAGCGGGTACAGAAGTCTCCGAGGTTAACACCACGGCTTGGCTAGGAGCCGTCGCTTTGCGCAGGATAAGCTCAAACTGAGGATTTTTAAGCGTCAGCTCGGCAATATCGGTTTGATCCAAAGCTGCCACTAGCTGACGAAGCTCATTAAAATCCAAATCCACTATCTACAACTCCAAACGAACAATGGGAGACACCTAAGCCGATAGAGCCAGATTGGAGCAGTTTCTTGGATGGGCAAGACCGCACAAAATCCGACCGCAAGCGCGTGAGCAGAGCAAAAAAACCTACTCTCGACCGAGATAAGAATCGTTACGTGTATCGATTTTTATTCTTTCACCGATTGAGATAAACAAAGGAACCATTACCTGGGCACCTGTTTCAACGGTGGCTGGCTTTGTGCCTCCGGTGGCGGTATCTCCCTTTACACCGGGGTCGGTTTCCGTAATTTCTAAAACCACTGAGTTGGGTAGGTCAACCTCTAAAACTTGACCATTCCAGCGGAGGACAGTGACTTCCATTTCCTCTTTGAGATATTTCACCTGCGGCCCAATCTGGTCTGCTGAAAGCTGGGCCTCGTCATAGGTTTCCATATCCATAAATACATACTGCTCGCCGTCGCGATAGGTATGCTGCATGACGCTCTTTTCCAGAATGGCTTGTGGCAGGGTTTCGCCAGCGCGAAATGTGCGCTCTACAACGCTGCCCGACTGTACGTTTTTTAACTTAGTCCGTACAAATGCCGCTCCTTTCCCAGGTTTCACGTGGAGAAACTCTACTACTCGCCACACGGAACCATCAAGCTCAATACTAGTGCCGGTGCGAAAATCGTTACTAGAAATCATGGTGCTGGCAAACAGTAATTTAGTAGTCAGCGGTCAACAGTCGGCCCTTATTGTACAGCGCAGTGGCCATTTACTGGCATCACAAGACGAGCCACACTATGGCAAGATCGAGAGGGTCTGTCATACCGTTGTCGTTAATCTCCAACTATGGCTCGTTTTCAATCCAGCTTTCAAGCCGCCCTTGCGGGGTTCTTGGGCGTCAGTCTTAGTTTCGCTCTCAGCTTTGGTGGTGTTGGCATCCCATCGGCCCAAGCAGCACCGATGCTATCAACGGCTTTACCCGTGGCCTATCTGCCCCCTGGCGATGCGATTACTGATCCTAGGGCGCTGCTGCGGTACGCCCTGCCCATCGATAGTCCAGAGATTCGTAAGGTTCAAGACCAGCTAGAGGGTCTTAACTACGCCCTACGCACCAAACAGTGGGGACGGGCTAAGCGAGAAATTAATAGGTCAGCAAAGTTACTCAATCGTAAGCGCTCGGCCATCTTAGAGACCATTCCAGAGGGGCGTCGCTCCGAGGCTGAACCGCTGTTTGAGCAAGCTAACATTCAGCTGGAGGCCATGCAGATGGCTGGGCAGACCAAGGATCTAGAAGCGCTTTGGACCGGGCGACGGCAGGTACTGGGCACCCTTGGGGATTTGGAGTATTTGATGGTAGAGGGATTTCCCTATGAGGTACCCGAAACCTATGATCACCTAGCCCAGCTCAAGGGCCGCGCCACCGTTGAGATTACCACCAATGAGGGTCCGGTCACGGTGGTGGTGGATGGCTACAGCGCTCCGGTGACAGCAGGCAACTTTGTGGACCTGATTCAGCGGGGTTTTTATGACGGTATGACCTTTGATCGAGCCGAGGAAAACTACGTGTTGCAAACGGGGGATCCAGAAGGTCCTGATACCGGGTTTATCGATCCTAAAACCCAGGAGTACCGGGCTATCCCCCTGGAGATTTTGGTAGAAGGCGACGCCGCTCCCACCTACGGTGCCACCTTAGAAGAGTTGGGACGATTTTTGGAAAAACCGGTGCTGCCCTTCAATTCATTTGGGGCTCTGGCCATGGCTCGCCCCGAATCTGAACCAGATGGCGGGTCATCCCAGATATTCTTCTTTTTGTTTGAGCCAGAGCTGACACCGGCGGGGTTAAATCTGCTGGATGGTCGCTATGCTGTGTTTGGCTACACCATTGAAGGCCAGGAAGCCCTCGATAAGATGGGTCGTCAGGGGGGCAAAATCATCTCGGCTAAGGTAGCTGATGGTTTAGATAATTGGGTAGCGCCAAAGGCATGAGCCCCAGCGGACCGACCGTTGCCGATCTGGGTGAACATGAAGTACTCAGGCGATTACACCGGTTTTGTGCGCCTGTAGTGGGTGATGACGGTGCTGTCAAGTCCCTGCCTACGGGTGAACAGCTCGTTGTGACCACCGATGTGCTGGTGGAGGATGTTCATTTTTGCGATCGCACCCTGCCGCCCCTGGCCCTAGGCTGGCGAGCAGCAGCAGTTAATCTGTCCGATCTGGCCGCCATGGGCGCAGCGCCTATGGGACTTACCGTGGGGCTGACCCTACCTGCGG
>JBCDJC010000062.1:0-24406 GCA_038748225.1 Cyanobacteria bacterium P01_H01_bin.26
AATTAAACGCTGAAGGTTGGATTGCATAGTACTCTTTCTTCTGGCTCCAAAGGATCACTGCTACTACTATTAGTGATGGCATCCGTAGATTTGTGACGGCGGATGTAGTGGTCAATACCTTGACTGGGTCAGTGGCGAGCGTCTCTTGTAATAGACTCTACGGTATGGCTAGAGAGGGTTGCAGCAGGTTTTGTCAATTCACCACATCGGGGGTGTGGATGGGCAACGGCTGTGGCAGTTCACCCTGCTGATCACAGTAGTGCTCCATGGCGGTCTGGGTGGATTTCCCCATTACCCCGTCGATGGCCCCGCTATAAAAGCCCTGCTCTTTGAGATACTGCTGCAGGTGCTTGCACTGGAAGGTTTGGAGACGGTGGGTCAGGTCCTGGAACGCCTGCTCAAGCCAGGCCTCACTCAGGCAGTTCTGGAGTTTTTGCTGCTGTTGGGTGACATCAATATCGTCGATATACAGGTGAGCCAGCATGTGGTCAGCTTCATCGATCAAAAAGCTCACCAGCGGGTCTGTTTCAGCCGTTGCCAGGATGCTGTCGAGATGCTCGGTGTCCACATCGTTGAGGGTGGGCTGCACTGAGAGCTGGCAGTAGGTTTGGATCAGCTCACGATAGGGCTGGGCATAGTTGCTAATATCCAAATTGTTGGGGTTTTGGTGGCTAAACATAGGGGCACCTGGGGTGATATGGGCTGATTGATAGCGCTAAGGGGTTAGTGGCACTAGCTCTTTGTCTGTGACATCAAACTTTAAACCGTGCGGAATGTCACAGGTGCACACTGAACGCCACTATTAAGAGAATCACTCGGTTCATTGGTATGGCTGCCCAACCTGATTTGCCCTTATTGGATGTTTTGGATCTTGCCCTTTCAGAAATTTTAGGTCGTGGCAATTCCTACGCCTACCCCACCCTGGCCACGGTACGCCGCCATCTCTATCAGTTTCGGCTGATACACCAGTTCGAACCCTATGAAATTTTATTTGAAGCCTATTTGCGGGGCAAAACTCGGCAGCGCAACGGGGAAGTCATTTACAATCCCCATGCCTGGCTCAAACGCACCGCCTTTAATATTGTCCGTGAGAAAAGCCGTCAGGCTCGGCGACAGGCATCCCAAAGTTACGAGGATATCGAGTATCGGATTAGTGCAGAGCCGGAATATGTGCTAGAAGACATCGATCTGCGCCATGAAATTGATTTGCTATACAAAGCGCTCAGAGCCCTGTCCCGCGAGGACGATCACACGGCCCAGCTGCTTGTGTGGCGTACCATCGAGCGGCTGTCATGGGAGCAAATTACCACCCGGCTGACCGAGCTGGGGGAAACCAACGTGCCCACCCAGGCCACCCTGCGCAAGCGGGTGTCGCGGGCTAAAAAGCGCATGCGTCACATCATGCACAGCTATGGACTACCGACGGGATAGACACCTGAAAGGTTGTCTAATACGTTTGTTCTGATATCAAATGCTAGGACCGTTTCATCAATGCCCTTGAGCTGTAGGGACCTACACTGAATGATGTCCTGGGTATCCAGGTAGTCAGCGATCGCAGCTGACACCAAAATAGTCTCGCCGTCGGCGGCTTCCTGCAGGCGAGCGGCCATATTAACGCTGGGGCCAATGGCGGTATAGTCGGCTCGCTCGGCGCTACCAAACAGGCCGACCACAGCGGAGCCCTGATGGATACCACAGCGAAATTTTACGGACGGCACGCCCTGCTGATTCCACTGGTGGTTGAGGGTTTCGAGCGATCTGTACATTTGACGGGCGGCGGCGATGGCTCGCCGCACCTGTTCATCAGGGCCCAGGGTTTCGGGAGCCCCAAACAGGGCCAGCACCGCATCCCCCATAAATTTATCGATGGTCCCTCCGTTTGCAAAGATAGCCTGGGCCATGGCATTGAAATAGTCGTTGAGCAGTTCGGCCACCCGCTGCGATCGCAGCCTGTTTGATAGCTGGGTAAACCCGACAATGTCGCTAAATAGCACCGTCACCAGCCGGGGTTCCGGCTGTAGCTGCAGCTGCAGGGTGCCGCGGGCGGCCTTCTCAACCAATGCAGCGGGTAAAAACCGTTTGAGCACCGACTCGGTCAGATATCGATTGAGATCGCTCACCTTACGCTCATTTGCTTTGAGGGCTAACAAGTTACGCACCGCCGCCGTCAGCTCCCGTTCCTTAAAGGGTTTAGATAGGTAGGCGTCTGCCCCTTGTTCAGTCCCCTCTAGGCGGGTGTCATCAT
Source organism: Cyanobacteria bacterium P01_H01_bin.26 (assembly GCA_038748225.1). GTDB lineage: Bacteria > Cyanobacteriota > Cyanobacteriia > Phormidesmidales > Phormidesmidaceae > Leptothoe. The sequence continues at coordinate 2,246 of JBCDJC010000062.1, forward strand.
CGACCTTAGCGGTGAGCAAAATAATGGGAATGCCCTGGAGCCTGGGCTCCAGCCGCACCTGTTGAATCAGCTCTAGCCCAGATACCTGGGGCATCATCAGGTCAGTAATAATCAGCTGAGGTGGATGATTGCGGGCCATCTCTAGACCGGCGGCGCCATTGTGGGCCGTGCTGATGCCATATCCCTGGCGCTGCAAAATAGCGGCTACATAGGCACGTACATCTGGGTTGTCATCGACAACGAGGATATCGCCCCCGCCGTTCCCCTTGGGGGCGATCAGGGGCGCTGGCTGGTGCAGTCCGGCTAGCTCTACGGCGGCCCTCTGCGGCTCAAGGGTACGTAGCGTTTGATGGATTTGCTCCGCTGGCAAATGATCGGCCCCCATGGGTAGCTCAACGGTAAACAGGGTGCCGCTGCCATAGCTTGACGAAACTCGAATATCCCCGCCATGGAGTTCCACCAGTTCTTTGACGAGGGCTAGACCTAGACCGGTGCCTTCGTGGGTGCGGCTAGTGGAGCCGTCGGCCTGGCGAAATCGCTCAAAAATGTGGGGTAGCTGCGTCGGCAAGATCCCCATCCCGGTATCCTCAATTTCCAGGTAGCAGCGCTGTTCAAAGGTGTTGAGGTTGATATGAATAGAGCCCCCTGCAGCCGTAAATTTCACAGCGTTTGAGAGCATGTTATACAGCACCTTATCGAACTTTTCGAGATCGAGATAGAGCACACAGGGCTGAATTTGGGTAGTTAGGGTAATGCGTTTGCGATCGCAAACATCCTCAAACGACTCGGCAATCGTAGTGACCACCTGGGCAAAGTCGCAGGGATAAAAGGTGGCCTGCATGTGTCCAGCATCGAGCCGCTGCAGATCGAGTAGCTGGTTGACGAGCCGCAGCAACCGACGTGAATTGCGCAGCGCGATTATCGACTGCTCCAGGGACAGCCCCGTGCCCTGTTCTACGGCTGTCTCCAGGGGGCTAATGGTGAGGGTGAGGGGGGTGCGAAACTCGTGGGAAATATTCTGGAAAAAAGTAGTCTTTTGTCTGTCTAGGGTGAGTAGCTGTTCGGCCTGCTGGCGGGTGGTTTGATACAGCCGAGCCTGCTGCACGGCAATGGCGGCTTGGTTAGCCACCGCTTGGACCAGGTTAACTTCCTCCATGTGCCAGTGGCGGGGGGCCTGGGTCTGACGCAGGCTGATGCTACCGATAATCTGACCGTCGGTGATCAGCGGGACTACCAATAGCGCCACCGTCGGCGAGTGAAACGGCAGGTGCCTCGGTGTGTAGGTGGCCATGGCAGACAAGTCATCAAACACCGCTGGCGATCGGCTAGCCAACAGCTCCTGCAAAATCGGGTTTTCACTAATTTTGACCTGGGAGTCAGGCGGTGTTGGAGCTATGTCCTGGCTAGCATCGTATAGCCCCACACAGTCTACATAGTCGTCCTCCTCAGTCCATAGGGAAATGGCACAGCCATCGGTTTGCAGGGCCTGCCCTAGCTGTTGGGTAATGGTGGAAAAAACCTGTTTGGGCTCTAAACTGCTGTGGATCGCCTGGGTGATGGTATTGATTAAAACTTCTCTTTGGGCTAGGGCCTGGACCTGTTCATAGGTGCGACTTTGGTCTAAAGCCAGAGCTGCCTGATCCACTAAGGTTTTAAGCAACTCCAGGTCTTCTCTCGCCCATTGCTTGGGCCGTTGGCAGTGGTGTAGGGCCAAGATGGCTAGGGACTCATGTTTGCTGATCAGCGGTACGAGGGCGCTGGTATGCGGTGCCAGGGTTTGATAGGTCGGATAGTCGTTGGCTGGGGCCGTCAGGATCTGGAGGCGATCCGTGGGGATGGCGGTGGCGGCCAGGGTGGATGCATCGACGGCTGTTCCCTGGGTCCAGCAGCTTTCGGTCTGCCGGGCATCGTAGAGGGGACGTAGCACACAGTGATCGGCCCCAAACGTTGTTCCCAGGGTACGGACGATCACCTGCATCATCTCCTGGGAGGTTTCGGCGCTGCGAATGATGCGGGTGATGTCGTTGAGTAGGTTTTTTTGCCCCAGGATACGATCCAGTTCCCGGGTGCGTGATGTCAGAACTGCATGGGTGTCTACGGCCTGATGGACCACTTTCCTAAGGGCCTCCTGGGTCCAGGGTTTGGTGACATACTTAAACACGCTGCCCGTGTTAATGGCATCGACCAGGTGGTCAACCTCGGTGTAGCCGGTCACCATAATCCGAATGGTATTGGGATAGGCTTGGGCCACCTGCTTGAGCAAATCTGTCCCGCTCATGTCAGGCATGCGCTGGTCTGAAATGATGGCTGCCGTATCGGGATGTTGGGTCAATCGATCTAAGGCGGCTTGCCCACACTCAGCCCGCAGCACCCAAAATTCTTGCCGGAAGGTGCGATAGAGCAGGTCTAAATTGTCAGGTTCGTCGTCGACAACCAAAATCTTGGGCTTAGAAGCCCCCCATTGGCCGTGCGTTCGGCTTGCCATGCACACTATTTTTTTTATTAACCAACTGTGGGAATAGACTGTAAAAAATTGGTGCACCCGACTGGGACCATAGCCTTCTCTGGGGGGTCGCTCAGGCGGCCATCGATTACGATGGGGTTATTACCTGAGAATGGTCTTATTTGAAGAGTGCCCCTGCTAGTAAGCTGCCCACCATGTCCAGAACCAACTGGGATAGCATCCTTACTCTGCCCCAGGGCTATCGACTCCGACCTGCCCGCTCCGACGATCTCAGGCAGCTAGTTGAGCTTCTACTGGCAAGTTTTTATCCGACAAATCGCATTAACCGTTGGCTATATCCGTTAATGCGCATGGCGATTCAAGAGGATATTAAGCGCCGCCTCATCAGTTCATCCCATCGCTATGGCTGCCTGGTTGTTGTCCATCGTCCAGCGGCGGCCGGTCCTAAAATTGTGGGGACGGTGGAGATCTCGTTGCGATCGCAGTTTTGGCAGCCGCTGCAGCCTCGCCGTCCGTATATTGCCAACGTGGCCATTGAGCCCTATCACCGGCGGCTCGGTCTGGCCCAGCAGATGCTCTTAGCCTGTGAGTCCATTGGCCAAGACTGGGGAGTCAGGCAACTTTACCTGCATGTGGCCACCGACAACCCATCGGCCATCGCCCTATATCGCAAAATTGGCTATCAGATTTACGACCAGGGGGTGCCCTGGCGGCGGCGGCAAATGATGGTTAAAGAGCTATTTTTATCAGCTCCCAGGGACCCATAATTGAGACTGACTCAACTATTGGAACCAGTGCTATGGCCGCGATAGCTAGGTAGTGCCAGGTGTTTCAACGCACTTTAGATACAGTGTCTGCCACCCTACACCCCGTAAAAGTATCCATATTCTCCTGATAAATATTATTTTTTATGTAGTGATTATGAGGAGGACTGGGTAACTATCAAAGACTAGATAAAACTCTATTGATTTATGGCGCGAATAACATCGTATTCATATCAAATAAGGAGTAACTAGTCTGGATTACCTGCACCCTAGGTAGACACTCTAAAATGATGGATGCTCAATCCAAGCCCTTTCCGCGCTATTTGCCCCCGGCTAAGAAATCTGGTCGCAAGCGTCCTCATATGTTCACCGTGCCAGCTACATCATCGCTGGGTAATGCTATGCAGGTAGAGGATAGTACTGTAAAGTGGTGGGCTGAGCGAGCCAAGCAGCCTCTCGGCTCTAGTTCTAGCGTGCCTGTGAATGAAACCTTAGCTGTTGATAGTTTGCTCAAAAAGATAAACCGTGGCGATCTGCTAATCGTCAATAGCCGTCGTCGCAACGGTCTGATCATTTTTCGCGAATTTTATGCCGAGTTCGCTGGCCCGGGCGCTGCTGTCGGCGGAGATTTTGACCAGGGCTGCCACAAAATTATTCCCCTGGGCAACCTGTCACTGATTGAACCTGATAATCACGAAGACCAGCAAAAGGCCCTTAAAATCCGTTTGCAGTGGATTCGCCTCACCCAAAATTTTACCGACCAACCCCGCTCGTCCGATCGAGCCCAGATGATCCTAGATCAGTTCAAGACCTATTTTGACAAGGGCACCATTGATGATGTTCCCAATGAAGCCTTTGCTTTGATGGTAGGTGTTTTGCCCCAAACCGTGCGGCGGGTTCGTCTAGGGCGCTAGGGCAACCCGCCAACGGTGTCTGCCAGAACGGTAGCTGCCAAATGAGTCCTTGTGCGCCGATTCTCCTCAGGGGTGCCCAGGCTGATGCGCAGTCCGCCTCCGGTGTAGCGGATCAGGGTGCCTTGCTGACGCAGGCTGCTAAAGATGTGGTTGAGTCCCTCTGCCTGGGATGTACCCCACTGGGCCAGTCCCTTATCGCTGAGGCGACAGTAGATAAAGTTTGCCGCGCTGGGCCAGGCTGCGATCGCAGCCTGGCCCCCCAACCAGGTGGCCATCTGGCGACGCTCGGTGATGGTGGTATCCACGGCGGCCAACAGTGATGCTCGGTGGGCTAGGGCAGCGAGGGCCACGGCCTGGGAAAAACTTGGCAAGTTGTAGGGCAGGCGCACTTTTTCGAGGGCATTGATCAGTTCGGGCTGGGCAACAGCGTAGCCGACCCGGTGGGCCGCCAGGCGAAAGGCTTTGGAAAACGTTCTGAGGATCACCCAGTTGCTGCGGCTCAGACTGTCGGCCACCAGCGTATGCTGGCTAAATTCAAAGTAGGCTTCGTCGATCACCACCAGCACATCGCCGGGCAGCTGCCTTAGCCAGGTAATTTCATCGTCAGACAGTGGGTTTGCCGTCGGGGAGTTGGGGTGCACCATAAACACCGCTCGAATGGGGTGGGCTGCCACGGCTGCCTGGGCGGCGTTTAAGTCAATGCAAAATTGACCATTGCGACCAACGTCAACTACTGGAATACCCAGGGTTTGCGCCAAGATGCCGTACATGGAAAAGGTGGGGCTGGCCACCAAAATCGAACCGTTGCCAAGGGCCACAGCGATGAGTAAAGAGCGGATTAGCTCATCCGAACCGTTGCCCACCGATATATTCTCAGCTGAAACCTCTGTCCCTGCCCCTGTCTCTTGTACGTATTCGGCGATGGCCTGTTTTAAGGCCCGATGCCCACCATCGGGATAGCGATTGGCGGCAATCGTCCGTTGGTAGTGTTCTGCTAAGTCAGCTTTGATCTCATTTGGGAGATCAATCGGGCTCTCATTGGTATCTAGCTGGTCGTAGGGCTCTAGAATCGGTGGATGGGGCTGATAGGCTTTAAGCTGGGCTAGCTCAGCACGTAAAAAAGGCAGCATGGTTAGACGACTGGGCAGTACGGGGTTTATATTGTGCCATTTTTACAGCTGACAAAAGTCCTGGATCGCTAGCCAGATCTCTGCCATGGCGTCTGCCATACCATGGTCAGCTTCCAGGCTCTGCACTGTCATCCAAGGACGGTGCAGAGCCTGGTTGATGCTGGCGTCTAGGGCAATGACTTCGTCATTTTTCCCGTGGAGAATCAGGGTGGGAATTGCCTTGGTTAGATGACTGTCATCGTAGCGCTGGGCGTCAGTGATAAAGCCATAGTGCAGACGCTGCTGATTTTGGAGACCGTGGTGATAGATCGATAGCCAACCGCTGGTTTCCCATTGATATAGCTGCTCTAGACCAAGACGCGGTAGCCACTGGTCTAAAAATTGAAACGCTGGGGCTAGCAAAACGAGGCGCTCAACGTGGTCCGACTGCTGAGCCACCCAGGCGGCAGTGAGGCCCCCCAGACTAGAGCCGATCAGGGTGGTGGTGGTTTGCAACCGCTGGCTAACCTGGCGGATCTGGCGGGTAAGGGTGAGGTGGGCAAAGTCATTTTGATTGAGATCCAGCAGGGTTAGATCGATGTTTCGGGTTTGAAAGCGAGATCGCAGCCATTGTCCCTTGTAGGACTGTGGGCCTGAGGCAAATCCATGCAGGTAGATATAGTCATTCATCGCTTGGTCCACTAATGCACGCGTAGGATATGATCAGCCCCGACAAGCTTTCGCAATCAGCCCCTATGACCCAGCAGTTCCGTATTACCCTTCTTCCTGGCGATGGCATTGGCCCTGAAATCATGACGGTTGCCGTAGATGTGCTCAAGGCGGTCGGTGCTAAGTTTGATATCCAGTTTGACTTTACTGAAATGCCGGTTGGTGGCTGCGCCATTGATGCTACCGGTAGCCCTCTACCCGAGGAAACCCTGGACACCTGCCGACAGAGTGATGGGGTGCTGTTGGCGGCCATTGGCGGGTACAAGTGGGATTCATTGCCCCGCGCCCAGCGTCCAGAAACCGGTTTGCTGGGGTTGCGGGCCGGGCTCAAACTGTTTGCCAATCTGCGGCCAGCCACCATCCTACCCCAGCTTATTGAGGCTTCATCCCTCAAGCGTAATGTGATTGAAGGGGTGGACATTATGGTTGTGCGCGAACTCACGGGCGGCATCTACTTTGGTCAACCGCGCGGTCTTTTTGATGCCGATGGCGATCGGCGCGGTGTCAATACCATGGCCTACACCGGTACTGAAATTGATCGCATTGGTCGGGTGGCGTTTGAAACGGCCCAAAAACGCCAGGGTCGTCTGTGTTCAGTGGATAAGGCCAATGTCTTAGAGGTGTCCCAACTGTGGCGCGATCGCATCACTGCCCTCGCTGCCGACTACAGCGACGTCACCCTGAGCCACATGTATGTCGACAATGCGGCCATGCAGCTGCTGCGCTGGCCCAAGCAGTTTGACACGATTGTAACGGGCAATTTATTTGGGGATATCCTCTCCGATGCCGCTGCTATGCTGACTGGCAGCATCGGTATGTTGCCGTCAGCCAGCCTGGGAGCATCGGGGCCGGGCGTCTTTGAACCCGTACATGGCTCCGCCCCTGACATCGCCGGACAAGATAAAGCAAACCCCCTGGCCCAGGTGCTGAGTGCGGCCATGATGCTACGCTACGGCCTGGGTCAGCCCCAGGCCGCTGACCTGGTTGAAGCCGCCGTAGATACCGTTCTCAATCAGGGTTACCGGACAGGGGATATTCTGGCCCCAGATATGACAGCCGTTGGTTGCCAGGCTATGGGGGCAGCTCTTCTCAAGGTTTTAGCCGACGCTCGTTAGCCAAAAACGTTGGCGCAATTGGTTAAGGGCAGCTAGTATTGGCGTACTGACCCATAGCATAAACATTTAGGGTACGGACGCGGTTTATTATCGGTAGCAAATCAGTTGCTGCTGCTCTAAATCAAGTACGGTGCAGCTCAAAGTACTATCTAGCAACAGGGAGTGTTCAGTCGTGCAACCGTTACAGCAACCAGGGTACGGTAACCATGGTGAGGCCGCAGTGCATCCTAGTGTGATGGCGACCGGGGGGCAGCGCAATTCGCTTAACCTGAGGTCGTCTCCCTCATCCATGCTAGACCCGGCCTTGCTACGGGCTGCCCGCCATATTTATCGCACCTACTACGAGGTTCACCCTGAGATTGTTGAGCGCCCCATTGGTGTGGCTATTGGCCGCACTACCCGCCGGGGCAAGCTAATATTTGGGCCCAAGCCCGTTTTACTTCCCCATGAAAGCTTTATTCCGTTGACCCAACTAGAGCCAGGTCTACACTAGGGTCCATGCTCACTAGTCTGATACCCTGGGCGTTTGTCTTTGTCCTGGGTGCCTCCATTGGCAGTTTTCTGAACGTTGTTATTTACCGGTTGCCAGCGGGGGTGTCGTTACTGTCGCCGCCGTCGCGCTGCCCCCGCTGCCGTACCCGATTGAGGTCCTATGACAACGTACCCATATTGGGTTGGCTGTGGCTGCGAGGCCGCTGTCGCTACTGTCAGGCCGCTATTTCAGTACGATATCCGCTGGTGGAATTAGTCAACGGCCTATTGTTTATAGCCCTGTTTCTTCGCTTTGGCTGGAGTTTTGAAACGCCGATGTACTGGGGGCTAATCAGCTGGCTGGTGGCGCTGACCCTAATTGATAGCGATACGCTAACCCTGCCCAATCCGCTGACCCTGTCCGGGGTATGTTTGGGGTGGCTGGCCCAGGGGCTGTTGGCCATGGTGTCTGGCCAAGCGGTTGGGTTGACGTTGGCGGCTAGTGTTGCCGCCAGTGTCCTAGGGCTGTGGCTATTTGATGGCATTGGCTTTTTAGGCGCTGTCGTGGCTGGTAAAACTGTCATGGGCGGGGGCGATGGCAAGCTAGCGGCCATGTTAGGTGCCTGGCTGGGTTGGCAGGGACTGCTCCTGAGTGTCTTATTGGCGTCCTTGCTCGGGGCCCTTGGCGGTGGTCTCGGTATCGGGTTAGGGCTGCTGGGGCGTCGTCAGCCTATACCCTTTGGCCCTTTTTTAGCCTTCGGTGCAGGAATTAGCATATTTTTTGGTAATACCTTGATACAAGCCTATTTGAGGCTGTTCTTCTAGGGCTAGCGGTAATCTGTGACGGTAATAAAATCTGTTTGCCATAGGCTAGGGGGTTGGTGAGCCAGTAGGATTGAAGAACGCTATGTATCGAGAACAGGGTATATGTCCCTCTTTGACTGGTTTGCCAACCGTAAGAAAGAAAGCCCCATTAGCCAAGATCGTCAGGAGCGAGAAATTGCCGACGGTCTGTGGACGAAGTGTGAAGAGTGTGGGGTACTCACTTACACCAAAGACCTGCGGGCTAATCAAATGGTTTGTCCAGAGTGTGGTCATCACTATCGTGTCTTTAGTGATGAGCGTATTGAGCAGCTGATCGATGCGGATACCTGGCAGCCGCTTGACCTGCAGATTACACCTAAGGATCCGTTGCGTTTTCGCGATCGCAAAGCCTATGGCGATCGGCTACGGGACATGCAGAGCAAGACAAAGCTCAACGATGCGGTCCAAACCGGTATCGGCCAGATCAACGGCGAAGGTATTGCCCTGGGTGTGATGGACTTTCGCTTTATGGGGGGCAGCATGGGCTCTGTGGTGGGTGAAAAGCTCACCCGTTTGATTGAGCAGGCGACTCAAAAGCGGTTGCCAGTAATCATCGTCTGCGCTTCCGGCGGTGCCCGGATGCAAGAGGGCATGCTGAGCCTCATGCAAATGGCTAAAATCTCAGCCGCCCTAGATCGCCATCGTGATAGCCGTCTGCTCTACGTACCTATCTTGACCCATCCAACCACCGGGGGGGTAACGGCCAGCTTTGCCATGCTGGGCGACATCATTTTGGCAGAACCAAACGCCACCATTGGATTTGCCGGTCGTCGTGTGGTGGAACAAACCCTCAGAGAAAAGCTGCCGGACGATTTCCAAACGGCAGAATATCTGCTAAAACACGGGTTTATCGACAAGATCGTCCCCCGTACCCAGCTCAAAGATACGATTGCCCAGCTGATTCGTTTGCACAAGCTACCTGCACCTTCTCCCACCCTGAGCCATGTTTCGTTTGAGAGAGCGGCCAATGGCCACCCTGTGCCGATCAAACCGGTTATTTAGTCAATCCTGTAACCATCTTGGGAATTGACCCTATCGGTGGCATGATGGTTATTAACTATTGGCTAACTGAATAATCAGATAGCTGCAAATTGCAGAGATTTCCCACTTTATGGGCCTAGTTTTTTCTGCTGTGTTGCTTGTTTGATGGGCGATCCATTTCGAGGAGAATCATGTTTAAAAAGTGCATTTGGCTGGTGGTCGCGGCTGTTTTTCTAGTCGGCAACCTCTGGGTTGGCGGCAACGCGATGGCGGCTGAGCTAGATGAAACGATCCGTACCATTCCCCTTAATGAAGCGGGAGATACAGTAGTGCTTTCCCTAGAGCAGGTTTCCCAGGGGCGGAAGAAGTTCAACTATGCCTGTGCTACCTGCCATGTACAAGGTATTACGAAGACCAATCCGAACGTTGGTTTAGAGCCAGAGGCCCTAGAGGGAGCCTATCCCAACCGTAATAATCTAGAAGCTCTGATTGATTATTTGAATAACCCAACCACATACGACGGGTTAGTGGAGATTTCAGAGCTGCACCCAAGTACTCAAAGTACCGACATCTTTCCTAAGATGCGTAGCCTAACCGATGAGGACATTACTGCGATCGCAGGCTATATTCTGCTTCAACCCAAGGTAATGGGCGACATGTGGGGAGCTGGTAAGACCCGCTTTTCTGCACCTGCCACGTTTGACTAGTTTTCTAGCGATTGCTGCAACTTCATAATCAATCAAACGGAGGGGACGGTAAGTATCGTCCCCTCCGTTTGATTATGGGTGAGGCAATCTAATAACCACGACTGTGTTCACCTATTGCGCTAGGTTAGATAGGCGGTGTAGCAGAACACGATGGTTAAACGACGCACGATACTCTGGGGACTGTTAGGGGCTACTGTTGCCGGTTGCCATCCCCAAGCGTCCGATCTTTTAAGAATCAAGCTTTTAGCCCGTTCAATACCACCTCAGGTACTAAAGGCTTTTGAACGGCAAAACCCGACCCAGTTCGACGCTGAACTAAACCTGGTTGATATCTATCAGCAACTTCAGCGCTGGCAGACCCATGCACAGCCCGAGCTGCCACTATGGCAGCAATGGCGACAGCTGATTCCCTTAGGAGACGATACCTCCAGCGCTGATGTTCATACAGTGGGGACTAATCTAGTTACCCTGGGCGACCCCTGGTTAGAAAGTGCCGTTCAGCAACAGCTAATTCAACCGCTATCAGCGTTTTCCCCATTAGAGGCGATGCCCGAAACTTGGCAGCGTCTGCTACGTCGCGACGCGCAGGGGCAATCTACTCCCACCGGAGATCTTTGGGCCGTTCCTTACCGTACCCAGGGCATGATGATTGCCTACCAGAAGGCTATGTTCAAATCAAATACCAAGCCCTTAACAAAATGGGCAGATCTCTGGAGACCAGAACTAGCCGGGCGCATTGCCATGCCCAACCATCCCAGACTGGTGGCGGCGGTGGTACTTAAGGTACTGGAACACTCTGTTAACGATGAAGCCGCCCTGGCCGAGGATGATTTTAAGAAGCAATTCTTAGCGCTATATCGACAGGTCAGGGTGTTTGATTCCCAATCCTATCTCAAGGCTCTAGTCAATGAGGATGTTTGGCTGGCGGTGGGCTGGAGTGGCGATATATTAGCTACCCTGACGCGCTATCGACGCCTGGGTGCCGTCTATCCCCAAGAAGGGACGGCCTTGACCAGCGATCTCTGGGTTGCCCCAACGGATGCAAAATTAACTAAAGCGGCTCAGGCTTGGATGGAGTTTTGCTGGCAGACGCCGATTGCAACTCAAATTTCCCTATCGAGCCATGGGGTATCCCCCTTATTTTTTCTACCCGATGTAGATGTACCGGAGCTATTGAATCAGCAAACCCTATTGACCCCAGATTATGGCGAGGTGTTGTTACCCCTATCGAGCGGTGGTCGGGAAATTCTAGCCGAGCTGCTGAACGCTATCGCCCGCGAATAGCCCCCTGGCCAAAATAGTCCAACTCCACAACACAGGCGAGGTTAGGCCCCGTCGCTGTAGTCTGGATTTCTGTGTCAGCTGCTCCTGTAAAGTCACAGACATGTAGGCCCACCAGGCTACGACCTGTAAATATCCGCAGCTGGTAGCCATAGGCCTTAGCACTCTCGCCAAACTGAGTGATAAAGGCATACTGTTCGAGATAGTTGAGCCCTGGCCAGATTTGACCGTTGACGACCACATCCACATGGGGAATGGGGCTGACGGTTTTGTCATAGGCTTGCCAGCTATCAATCAGGCGTCTGTTGATAGCTTCTCCCTGCTGCTGCTGCTGCCACCAGAGACTTGGAATTGAAAAGTCCTGGGCGGATGGTGTGGCATCGGTTGCTGTAGGGGTTACATCGGTAACCGGATTTTGGTCGTTGATACGCCGGAGGTCTCTTGCTTGCTCCGTCAGCGAGCGAGCCCAGGCATTAGAGCCTGACATCAGCAAAATGCACACAGCGGGAATCATCGACCCTGGGGGAAACTTCATAGCTATCCTGTAAACGTTTGGTCTAGCTCAAGATCAGCCGCTGGCGGTGGATATGACCCAGGTGCAGGGATGTGCTATCCCCCTGTTGCTGTTCTAGCATATGCAGCACCTGTTGGGGCCGGAGCATGGTGCCATCATTGCGGCAGCTGCCAACATAGCGAATGACGACATCGCCTGCCGTGGTGAGCTTGTGGATGACGCTGGTGGGCAGATGGGCAGGCAAATCGGCCACTATCTCTAGCTGGTGTAGCCGTTCTCGCAGATTAATCTGCTTGACTTTACCTGACTTTGTTTTGTGAATATCCATAATCTTATCCGCTGCTAAGATGCGATCAATCCACTGCTGCCAAAGATTGGCGGGACTATTTTCTGGGGCTGTGATGGCCAGCAGATAGTCGGCCTGCTCTAGGGCTTTTGTCGCTGATGGGGCCTTAATATCAACTACTTTTACATTGTAGATGGGCAACGTGTCGGAGAGCTGTGCCTGTAACCGCTGCTGAAACGCAGCGATATCTACCTGCTCGGTCAGCTCAAAGTCAATCACTTCTCCAGTACTGGTGGCGCCGAGGGATAGGGCATTGGCTGGCGCAATTCGTGGACCAGGGTGGTAGCCACCGGTAAATGAAATGGGCAGATCGGCTCGTCTAATTGCCCGGTCTAGCATTCTGGCAAGATCTAGATGGCCAATGAGGGCCATATCTTCTAGCTTCCCCAGGGTCAGACGTAACCGCTGGATCCGCTCAGACTTGGGTTTGCTATGTCCTTCAAACGTCGGTATGGGTAATGGGGGGACAACAACATTGTGACCAAAGTCTATGCCACATACCCCACAGTGGGAGCAGCCCTCAAACGAGCAATCGGGGACGACAGCCGCAGCTAAGGCGCGGCGCAGATCATCTTGCAGCCAGCCCTTATCGATGCCTGTGTCTAAATGGTCCCAGGGGAGTGGCATATCCATGGCCGCCTGCCAGCTGTCTGCCAGGTCGGGGGTCTCTTGTGCTATGGACTGGCCAATATTCCACTCCCCCTGTTCTACCTGCCGATACTTCCAGGTTAGGCCGGCGTCATCAATGGCTTGGGTCCACGCGTTAAAGGCTGTGTCTAAACTTTCCCACCAGGCATCCATACCCGCACCTAGCTCCCAGGCACGTTTTACCACGGCTGCCAGACGGCGGTCGCCCCGACCGACAAAGTCCTCCATGGCTGAAATTCGGACATCCGTAAAGTTTACCTTTACCCCACGAATGGAGCGAAATACCTCCTTGAGCATGGCCTGTTTACGCTCAAATTCGCTGGTGGAGACTGAATGCCACTGGAATGGAGTATGGGGCTTAGGGGTAAAGTTAGAGACTGTGATATTGAAATTTAAGGACCGACGACCCTGGATACGACATTCTCGACGCAGCCACTGGACGGTTTCAGCAATACCCAGGACATCGGTATCGGTTTCCCCTGGCAGACCAATCATAAAGTAGAGTTTGACCTTGTCCCATCCCTGCTCGTGGGCAGTTTTGACACCGCGCAGCAGTTCTTCATTGGTCAGCCCCTTGTTGATAATATCTCGCATCCGCTGGGTGCCAGCTTCGGGGGCAAAGGTGAGGCCGGTTTTGCGGGTGCCACCAACGATGTGGGCGATATTTTCATCAAATCGATCTACCCGCTGGCTGGGCAGGGACAGGGAAACATTGTCGTTTTTGAGCCGGTTTTTGACTTCCACACCGACAGCAGGCAGGGCCAGGTAGTCGGAGCAGCTAAGGGATAGTAGGGAAAATTCGTTGTAGCCGGTGGCGCGCATGCCGCGCTCAATGGTGTCAACCACCTGGTCGGGGTCCACATCGCGGGCGGGGCGGGTCAGCATACCGGGCTGACAAAAGCGACAGCCTCGGGTGCAGCCTCGGCGAATCTCGATGGTGAGACGATCGTGAACGGTTTGGACATGGGGGACTAGACCGATGGCATAGTCGGGAATAGGTGTGGCTACCCGGCGAAGAATGCGCGGTGGCACATCGTCCCGATTAGGATGTACCGAACCGTCGGCCGCCATACTGTAAAACTGCGGTACATAGACGCCGGGTACCTGGGCGAGATCTAGCAAAACCTCTTGGCGCGTCATGCCTGTGGCTTTGCCGTCTTCTAGAATAAGGCCAATTTCTGGCAACAGTTCTTCGCCATCGCCTAGGGCGATAAAGTCAAAGAAATCGGCATAGGGTTCAGGATTAGACGTGGCGGTTTGCCCGCCTGCAAAAATGATCGGCCAGCTAGTTTCATTCCAGGGCCCTGGGCTGCTACGTTCTTGCCAGGTGAGCGGAATACCGGCTAGGGTCAGCATTTCTAAGATGTTGGTGGCTCCTAGCTCGTAGCTGAGGCTAAAGCCTAAAATATCGAAGTCGCTCAGGGGGCGACGGGATTCAACGGCAAAGAGGGGAGTCTGGCTGTCCGTTAGCTTCTGGCCCAGGTCTGCTCCGGGAAGATAGGCGCGATCGCAAAGCTGTCTCGGCTGTCGGTTGAGAATGCTGTAGAGGATAATATGCCCCAGGTTCGACGCGCCTACTTCATAAATTTCTGGATAGGTGAGCACCCAGCGGATTGCAGCTGTTTCCCACTCCTTATGGACAGCGCCTAGCTCATTACCCAGATAGCGAGCGGGGCGAGAAATGTCAGGGGTGATCAGTTGATCGACAGCAATAGCCACGGCGATTAAAAAGCAACTCAGACCATAAACTATAGCTGATTCTTCTGGCCCAGGACCTCTGGTTTTGGCTCAGCCTGCCTCTGTTTATAAAGGCTGTATATGCGTTACCAAGGCCGTATATGCGAACGCGCTCCCTCTATCGAAGGAACGCGCTCAGCAAAAAAATATCAGACTTCACCACAGACATATATCTGCTGAAGCATCAGGGAACCATAGCTGTGCGGGTGTTTAGGCGGCCAACAACTCCTGACTATCCACCATTAAAACTGCTCGATCAAGCTGGGCGAGCTCAAACACGATACGCACAGCGGGCGCAACATCACACAGGCTTACCCGCTTGCGCAGCTGCTTGGCGCGATCACAGCCTGCTAGCAAGGCAACCAATCCATGGTTGTCCACACTGTCTACCGCTGCCATGTCAATGGCAACTTCACTAGCGTGGGCGGATGTGAGAGCCGTTAGCATCTCTTCTTTGAACGCGGCGGCGGTTGCACTTGTGAGAGCGCCTGCAGGCCGCACAACCTTAACTGATGTTTCAACGTTTTGCATATTCTGTCTCCTACCAGTTCTCTTTAAAAATTGAAATCAGATATTGGGCCACAACCTTTTCACATGCCCTCGAAGCTAACTTGGTAGATCCAAGCTTGCCCAGGGGGCTAACATCTATTTGTCGAATCTTAATGTCCGGACTGATTCTTTGAAGTTTTTGGGAAGTCTCCTTCTCCAGATGGTAGCTATCACTACGTAATACACGGTGACACCCTTTGACAACACTGTTTGGTGATACGGATCACTGAGGTTGCCAACTCCAGCAGTTTCACTTGAGATAACCCTCAATGAGGCAGACCATATTCCAGATGGAAAAATGGCCCTTGGGATGTAAACACAGATTGGAAGCCTGCTAGGAGTCAGCTATGCACTCGTTTGCTATTCGTCAGCTGGTAGAGAAAGCTCTCTACATCAAGCAGTTAACCCCCGATATTGAAGAACAGATCAATTGCGAACTTTCTCGCCTAGGTTATATCTCAGAGGTCGATTATGAGGCCCTTGAACTATTGATGAGTGAAATGGATGAAGGCCGTATCAAGCTGGTTCCAACCGTCGGCTAATGTCAGACAAGACTAGCCGCAGTGCAATGTTCGCTTGCCAGCAAATTAATGTTCGCTATTTAGCAGCGCTGGCGTCTAACGTATGGAGATAAGCTTTTTAGATTTTTGAGGGTAGTCGTTGTCAGGGTTATCCTGGCTCCAACACATGTGCAAAAAGTGTTGAAACTGCTGTTTTGCTAGATCGTCAGGCCCAGTATCGTCAGCGATACGCAAGTAGAACAGCAGTGCAAAAAAATCTGTATCATATGCCATCTTGAACCTATCCATCGGCCACACCAAATCGGGAGCCGTTTTGAGATCGTATAGCTCTAGCCCAGATGCCT
Organism: Cyanobacteria bacterium P01_H01_bin.26; assembly: GCA_038748225.1. GTDB lineage: Bacteria > Cyanobacteriota > Cyanobacteriia > Phormidesmidales > Phormidesmidaceae > Leptothoe. The sequence continues at coordinate 18,304 of JBCDJC010000062.1, forward strand.
GAGGATCGGTCGCTGCTTGTGCGATCGCTTGTTGCTGTTGAGACCCACAGGGGAGTTGGCCTACTAGCATCAAGGGGCGACACCACAGCCGAATTGATCCAGCCAGTTGAATTGCTTCGGCATAGAGACGCTGATCTAGATATTCGAGATAGACAATTTGTCCAGGATTTATGCTAACCATTTTTGAAAAATTAAATTTTCAAGTAAACAAGTGAAAATAATCGCGGCCGGTGGTTCTGCTAACCCATGCCCCCATCGGCAGGGAGGCAGTTGTAAGAGCGTCGCTGCTACGGGATACAAAAGTTCAATTTTTGTTAAATTAGCTAATAAATTACCATTAAGCGTATTGCGAAAGGTTTCTTTGCCTTATTTATTTGTTACTTCTTGGGCCTGCTTTAATTACCTCATATCTCTGAGCCCTTATCAGGTATTTGTTTAGACGCTTATGGTCTGGTTTTAAGATAAGTTCTGGTTAAAATTAAAAATGGTGTGTACACGACTTACGTTAGGGGTGGCCTTTAAAGGATCTGCCTGTTCGAATTGAGATTTGCGTGATCTAGCGAGTTATGAGGCTATGGTGTCTACCGGGACAATCGAAAAAACCGTTATCTCCAATAAGCGGCAGCATGCTCCCCGTTATCGGGTTCTACTGCACAACGATGATTTCAACTCTATGGAATACGTGGTGGACGCACTGGTAAAGACTGTGCCTAGCCTCTCGGTACCCCAGGCCGTTGATATCATGATGCAGGCCCACAATGCTGGGGTGGGTCTGGTAATCGTCTGTGAGTTAGAGCATGCCGAGTTTTATAGTGAAATGCTGAAATCAAAGGGGTTAACCAGCACCATTGAGCCAGATGAATAAGCGTCCCAACTTTTGTTTTCCCAGGCTTTTTGCCTAAGTCGCAATGAACTGTCTGGCGCATTATCGACAAGTCGCGCGTGGGCGGGCGAGCTGGCGTGTTGTCGTTTTCTTTGCAGTGCTGTTGGTCCTTTGGTCCCCGTTGGCCCTGGCGATCTACCTGGTGGGCAATCTCTTTGGCAGACCTCAGCTTGCAGAAACCGTCGTTCTGCTGGCGCTGTACGGGTGCTTTACTGCTAATGCCTGGATTTGGGGACATTGGGTCAAGGGTTGGCAGCGCCCTTTCGAAGCCTATGGATTATTGCTGTGTCGACGTTTTTGGAGCGACCTACTAATAGCCTTAGTCTTTGGCTTTGGTCTGGTCTGGGTGCTGTTTGGCGTAGAGGTCCTGCTGGGCTGGGCCAGATTTTATCCTACATCGCTGGGTTTTATCACCCTAGAGGGCTTTGGCGTAGGGATAGGAATTGGCCTAGCAGAGGAATTACTGTTTCGCGGCTGGCTGTTGGCTGAGCTGCAAACGAGTTTGCCTCGGGCTAAGGCGATTATGTGGAGCAGTATTATCTTTGCCCTAGCCCATTTTATTAAGCCGCTGCCAGAGGTGTTAAGAACATCCCCGCAGTTTTTGGGTTTGCTGCTACTGGGGCTGATTTTGGGCAGCAGTCGATATATCAGTCGGCTGCAGCGGCCATTTTCCAGTCTGGGACTGCCCCTGGGCTTGCATGCAGGTCTGGTGTGGGGGTACTACATTGTCGATGTGGGTGATCTAGTGCTACCGTCTGGCCGTGTTCCCGAATGGGTTACCGGTATCCATGGGAATCCCCTATCAGGGGCCTTGGGGATAGCGATTCTCGGCTGTCTGTCCGCCTATTCATGGCTTAGGTTGCGTTCAGAATAGACGCTAGTAGAGCTTTTTGCGCATGGAGTCGGTTTTCCGCCTGGTCCCATAGGCGAGACTGGGCACCTTCCATGACATCTTCGGTGATCTCTTCACCGCGGTGAGCCGGCAGACAGTGCATAACAATGGCTTGGTCATTGGCGAGACTCAGCAGGGTCTGATTGATCTGATAGGGTTGAAATTTAGGTATTCTACCTGCGGCTTCAGCCTCTTCTCCCATGCTGGCCCAAACATCGGTATAGAGAGCATGACTGCCCTGGACAGCGGCCTTTGGATCAGTGGTAATAATGACATCGCTACGTCCTTGGCTGAGGTGGGTAGCCTGGCTGACAACAGCCGGATCGGGGGCGTAGCCATCTGGGGTCGCTATCCGGATATTTACCCCTGCTAGGGCGCAGCCTAACATTAGAGAATGGGCCACATTGTTGCCGTCTCCTAGATAGGACAGCGTCAGATTTTCTAAGGTGCTAAATGCCTCTTTTAGGGTAAGCAAATCGGCCAAAATCTGACAGGGATGTTCTAGATCAGTCAGGGCATTGATCACTGGAATTGAGGCATATTGAGCAAATTCCTCAATTTCAGCTTGCTTAAACGTGCGAATCGCTACCACGTCGAGGTAGCGATCGAGGACGCGGGCTGTGTCAGCGGTGGGTTCTCCCCGGCCCACTTGAGTTACACCGGTATTCAGGTCAAGCACCTGCCCCCCGAGCTGATACATGGCCACTGAAAAGCTGACGCGGGTGCGGGTGGATGCTTTGGAAAAAACGAGCCCCAGCACCTTGTCAGGACACTTAGGCTGGCTGGTTCCGGCTTTGAGCTGTGCGGCAAGCCGCAGCAGTCCGTGTAGCTCTGTGCTGGTCAAATCTGCCATACTCAGCAGATCCCGTCCCTTCAGTGAGTCCATAACATCATTGGGTGATAAGCGGTAGAGTCAACAAGATACTACTATTTAGCCTGGTTAGGCTGGGCAGAAGCCATTGATGTTTTAGGGGGATGTCATGGGTGTTTTGGGGGGATAGAGCATGGGGGTTTATTCAAGGCTGATTTTTCCGCGTCTGTTGGATTTAACGATGTCGGGGAGTGAAATGGGTCAATATCGCCGGTCGCTGCTGGCATCGGTAGAGGGTCAGGTGTTGGAAATTGGGTTTGGCACCGGGTTGAATCTGCCCTACTACGGGGATAAAGTGGTGGCCCTAACGGCAATCGATCCGAACGAGGGGATGGCTGCGATCGCAGCCCCACGGATCCAATCAGCCGCCATGGATATCACCCTCAAAACCGCCAGTGCAGAAGCCCTACCCATGCCGGACGCTAGCTTTGACGCAGTGGTTTGTACCTGGACCCTGTGCAGCATCCCTCATATTTCACGGGCGCTCACCGAGGTGTACCGGGTACTCAAACCGGGGGGAAAGTTTTTCTTTATTGAGCATGGTCTTAGCTGTGAACCGGGGGTGGGTCGCTGGCAGCGTCGGATTACACCGCTGCAGCGTCGGCTGGCCGATGGCTGTCATTTAGATCGACCTATGGCTAGCCTCATCGAGGCGGTCTTTGACCAGGTAGATGGGGATGAGTTTTATGCCACCGACCTACCCAAGCTGATGGGCTACTTCTATCGGGGAGTGGCGACTAAGGAAGGGTAAACCCTAGGCTTCACCTTTAAAGATCTGGGCGGTTGCGATCGCAATTCGTTCAATATCGGCATCGAGTAAGGGCGGCCATTCGACCCTGGCCCGTTTACCCTGTTCATAGGCCTGACGGCCGTCGTAGGCCAACCGGTACAAGGCATATACCAGCGTGCGATCAAGCCTGTCTGCGGTTTTAAGAGCGTCTGTGATTGTCTTTAGCGCCAATAGTAGCGACGTTACCTGCCCAGGCACGGGCGGTTGCTGCTGCTGAAGCCGCGCCAAAAACGAATCGGACAGGGTGATATCAGCCTGGGTCATCACCACGTGGTGAGCGGTCTTAAAATCCATGTTTCGAGAATGACGGGGGCAACGGGACTACAGGTTCCGCTCACCATAATGTTAAGGACGGCCATCGTCAATTCTCAAGCTAAGACAAAGCTAAGGGACAAGCTTCATAGAGACTTTACGATCTGGGGATATCCAACCTTCAAATCAAAAAGGGACACTGGACAGTAGGGACATCCCTTCAATACTCATGGGGCTGGTCTGGGAAATATCTTTACAGATGTATTTCATCAAACAATCGGTGTCCGCGATCGTGGGCAAAACCGTCATGTTCCAGTCGTAATGGTAGTTTATGGCTAATCCATGCTTTGTTCCTTTTGTTGATCTATCCCAACAACACCGTCTGCTGCAGGCCGAGCTGCTGGAGGCCATGGCCACGGTGGCTAACCGGGGCGACTATATTTTAGGCAACGCGGTGGTCGAATTTGAAAAGGACTTCGCCACCGCCTGTAATAGTCGTTTTGGTGTGGGGGTGGGGTCTGGCACCGATGCGCTTTTTCTAGGATTGCGGGCCTGTGGTATTGGTCCTGGAGACCAGGTGATTTTGCCCGTAAATACCTTTGTGGCTACCTTGATTGGCGTGCTGCGGGCTGGGGCCACCCCCATCTTTGTGGACTGTGAGCTAGAAACGGGGTTGATGGATTTGGCTGCGGTTGAAAGCGCTATCAACCGTCGGACCCGAGCGGTAATCCCGGTTCACCTCTAAGGTCAAATGGTCTCGCCTAACGCCCTACGCTCCCTGGCGGACACCTACGGCATTACCATCTTTGAAGATGCGGCCCAGGCTCACGGGGCGGAGCGGGACGGCGTTAGGGCTGGCAGCGTGGGTCTGGCCGCTGCCTTTAGCTTCTACCCGAGTAAAAATCTGGGGGCCATGGGGGACGGTGGCATGGTGGTTACCCAGCAGGATCTGGTTGCCCAAACGGTGAGGTCGCTACGTAACTATGGCTCCACCCGCAAGTACTATCACACCGATCCGGGTGGCACAAACAGCCGACTCGACACGCTACAGGCCGCTATTTTAAGGATAAAGCTGTCCCATTTGACCGCTTGGAACTGCGATCGCAACCGGCTAGCCAGGCTCTACGATGATAGTCTGCGGGCCTTGGCACCCGATGGTCTGCATCCCATGGTCAACTGTAGCGGTGGCGGTCATGTGTATCATATCTACGTTATTCGTCTGACCAGTGACTGTGTAGTTGATCGCACTCGCCTGCAGCAAGCGCTTGCTGCCGCCGATATCCAGTCTGGGATTCACTATCCGGTACCTTGCCATCTGCAGCCCGCATTTCACCATCTGGGATATCAGCCTGGAGACTTTCCCAAAGCCGAGCAGCTGAGCCAGGAAATTTTATCGCTACCCATGTATCCGGGCATGACGAATAATCAACTAGAGCATGTAGTAGAAACCATTACCAGCTTGGTTAAGGCCTGTCCCGTACTGGCCTAGGCTGGCAACCTGTTTGTTGGATTTAATCTCACATTTCTTTCAAAATCATCCATTCACAATCAACTATAAAAATGCGCCATGATTAGCATCCCTCAAACCAAACCCCCACGGTGGACGATTGAGCTAACCGTGATTGTCTGCTTGACTATCCTCTATGGGCCGCTGCTCTATCACTGGGTCTGGGACGGCTGGATTAATAAGGACATTAGCATTCAGCACGAATACTTTAGTCATGGTGTTTTAGGCATTCCCCTGGCCCTCAAACTGGTGTGGGACAAGCGGCAAACCTGGCATCGGCTCGGTGATAGCTGTCACTGGTCTGGGATTGGCTGTTTGGTGGTGGCATTTGTGTTTTACACCAGCGGGGTAATGGATGCGGTGAATCTATCTCTGCCCCTGATGCTGACGGGGATTTTACTGTGCCTCAAGGGACCCGCCGGTCTAAAACTGATGCTCTTTCCCCTGGTGCTGATTATTTTTTCAACGCCCACCCAGCTGCCCTACCTGATTGAGCCCCATATCTTGCCGCTCCAGCGATTTATTGCCACGGTCGCCGGCACGATTTTGCACGGCCTAGGCTACGACGTTGAAGTCAATCAAATCTACCTAAGCATCAACCAGCAGCTGGTGGAGGTCGCTCCCCACTGTGCGGGGTTGAAGATTATGTTTACCAGTCTCTACATGGGGCTGATTTTGACCTATTGGACAGGCATATACCGCTCCAGACTGCGTACGGGCGTATTTTTTGTCGGTATTATTTTGGTCAGCGTCGTTGGCAATATTCTCCGCAACACCATTCTGACGTTTTTCCATGGCAACGGCATGTCAGCGGCCTTCCACTGGCTCCATGAAAGCTGGGGCGGCGATATCTACTCTGCCGCTATGCTGGGCTCCCTGGTCTTGACGGTCAATGCGATTCAAAGCCA
>JBCDJC010000063.1:0-24186 GCA_038748225.1 Cyanobacteria bacterium P01_H01_bin.26
GGCCCTCAACCTTCCCACCGCTCCCTATGTCGCTGCCCTTAGCTTTGCTCGCACCCGTGGCTGTGCTCCCCGTGACATGTCCAACCAGGCGCTCACCGAGTACAACGCCATGCTTGACTATGTCATCAACTCCCTTTCCTAAGGGAACTCTGTTTGATCAGCCATAGTTTTGACACTAGAAATTTAAGTTAGATTAGGAGGCCCCAAGGGGCCTCCTATTTTTTTGTTTTTTTACCGGGCGCGCCGCGGCATCACCTAGCGCAATGAACGCTGACGCCATTTGTTAAGGCGAGCTTCACCAATGGTTGCTAGGGAACGAGCGGCCATTAGCTCCCCCTGTAGTCGTTCAATTAGGGTCGCTTTGCCGTCGGGTGTCCCCAAGCCGTCGCTCCCCGGCTGCTGCCCTCGGCGAAGAACGGCCGCTCCAATTGTGGCCGCGGGGCGGAGGGTCGCTAGCTGTGCTCGCAGTTTGGCGATCTCAGCATCTTGATCATCTTGAACTGGTGAGGTTACAGCTTTAGAAGCAGGGGTGGATTTTGCGATCGTAGCTCGAAACACATCTGCCAAAATCTCTTGTCCATGGCGGACTTTGTCAACACCATAGGGCGCATTGCGAATCAGCGCCCGCGTCAGCTGAGGAGCGTTGGCCACTTTATCACTACTAGAGGCCCCCCCAAGCAGCTGCAGCATATTCGTAAATCCCAACATGGTCTGCCCTAGCATCGTCTGATGGCCCCGGTAGTAGGGAACAGTATGCTCGCCAAACGCATTGTGATAGTCATCACTGTCGATGTAGCTATCGATGTCAGCGTCGTATCCCACCGTATCTAAAATGGCGCTGTGGGCCTTCATTTCATCAAAGTTTTGGGGCGCGCGACCCAGCAGGTGCTTAAAATTCAGCTCAATGGTCCGATAGCGATAGCAGTTTTCCGCAAACCGAGAGCGATACAGCTCTGACTTAGCGACCTGACGAACAAACTCACGAACACTGAGTTCACCGCGTCTAAGCTGTGACTCAGGGACTGTCAAACGCTCACTTTCCATCACATAGGCGTTACCCAAAACCTGCTTATAAACAGCGCGAATCGCCGCTTCAACCACCTCTGACGAATCATTGGGCCATAGCTGCACCGGAGCCGTTTCATTAAAATCATCAAGCGGCCGAGTACCTGCTCCGGTGCCAGACCTAACAACAGGTTTTGTAAACGTGCTGACCATTAACTTATCTCCTAAGGGTGTATACCAAATCAGGTCTGCAGCTCATCACCGTGCTCTAACATGGCAATCATCGACAGACCTATCGCTCGTGCAAAAATATATTTGTTTACACCATTTTATTCAGATTGGGGGCCATAAAGGTTGAGGAATTGTTACAACTCAAAATACTGTCGCGGACAGTCAATCGGCGTGGTAAATTCCTAAGGAATACTACAGACCTAGCCATCGCCTATCGAGAAAACAACTTCTATCTCTCTCGACTGTTTTTTATATTTCAAAAAAGATTCTTTTCTTCAGGCCAAATTCCTTTGTTTTCAAAGAACATACCATCAAGAGCCTGATAAAACACAAACACAGAGAACAAAAAAGAGAGCAACTCTCTCGGCAAGCTATCAGCTAAGTTTAGGGATAAGGACTATGTAAGATCCAAAAAGAACCAGTTTTTGGATCTGCAGAGACGTTCCATGGAACGATATGTGTTTAGCAACATAATCCGACTCTTCAATCTGAGCAATAACAGACTGAGCAATAACAGAGGGCTGAGCAGAGTCGTTCGCGTTCGCGTCTCCAACGGAGAAAGCCCGGCTATATTGTGCCTTCGACTCCGCTCAGGCAGCGAGAGATACTGGATCAACCCCGTCCTTATTTACGCTAAACAGCTAGATGGAGCGTCTGTACGGCACGAAGTAGAACCTAATTAAATTCTCAATGCTCAGACAAGTAAGTTTAGACAAGGTTAGAACAACCGCCCTGAGGATTTCATCAAACCGATTGACGCTGTACCGGCACTTTCTCGCCCGGACAAAACCGACAACAGATAAACCTAGTGACAAAAGAATCTATATTGTTTTAAGTAAATGATCAACCTAGTCAAAACTCTATCTATTGTTGGATTTAGACCCCAGCCTAGTGAAGCATAGGTGCCTGTCTACCGTCATATTTCTCCCAGATCCCATTGCCATAGCTACTGTCAGAAGACACCAGGGCACGTTCCTAAAACCGTAATAAAAGGCAATTGAACGCAATAAAAAAACAATTCGCGGTCCCCGGTGACACTCAATTGAAGAAAGATTTTAGCTTTGGGGACATCCCTTGCTCCGGCACGGTTTATCGACGAGCAGCAGGTGACAAATCGGGACCGGGAGCGAAAACAGTATTAAGGGTTTCGCCCCAAACGAAATTTCAAGGTCAGAATATTTATGGACTTGAAGCACTCGCGTCGGAAACCTATGCGCCCAATTCGTACCTTTAATGTTACACCCACCCTACCCGATTCTTTAGCTCCTCTGCGTCGGCTAGCTGAGAACATCCACTGGGATTGGGACGTGGGCACGATTGACTTGTTCAAACGTCTGGAGCCCGATCTGTGGGTGTCTAGTCGCTACAACCCTGTACTCATGCTGAGTACCATTAGCCAAGATCGGCTCCAGACCGTGGCTAATGATGGCGGCTTTATTGCTCAGATGAACCGTGCCGTAGAGCGTTTAGAGCACTATTTGAGCGCCCAGTCATGGTACAGCACCAATCGGGCCAACCCGGTTGTCGATGAGCGCTACGCCTACTTTTCCATGGAGTTTGGCCTGACCACATGCCTACCGGTTTATTCAGGTGGTTTAGGCGTGTTGGCGGGGGATCACCTCAAAACAGCGAGTGATTTGGGGCTCCCCCTAGTGGGTGTTGGCCTGCTTTACCAGGAAGGTTACTTTGCCCAGTATCTCAATGCCGATGGCTGGCAGCAGGAACGCTACCCCATCAATGACTTTTACAACATGCCCCTCACCCTGGAGCTAGATAGCGAGGGTAACGAGCTGCGGATTGCCGTGGACTATCCGGGCCGCAAGGTTTATGCCCGGATTTGGCGGGTGGATGTGGGCCGAGTGCCGCTCTATCTGCTCGATACCAACATTGAACCCAACGCTCCCCACGATCAGGATATTTGCGATCGCCTCTACGGTGGTGACATCGACATGCGGATCCACCAGGAAATGATGCTGGGGATTGGCGGTGTGCGCATGCTCAAAGCCCTGGGTCTTAAGCCTTCCGCCTATCACCTCAATGAAGGCCACTCGGCGTTTCTAGCCCTAGAGCGGATTCGCATGCTGATGGATGACCATGGCCTCAGCTTTAGTGAAGCGCAAACCCAGGCCCAGGCAACTCAGCTGTTTACCACCCATACCCCCGTTCCAGCCGGGATTGATCTCTTTCCCCCGGAAAAGGTCTTCCACTATTTGGGGCATTACGCCGCCCGCTTTGGCCTATCCCACGAACATTTCCTGGGTCTGGGTCGCGAGGATGATAGCAACCGTGATGCGCCCTTTAGCATGGCGGTTCTAGCCATTAAGATGGCCTCGTTTGTCAACGGTGTGAGCAAACTCCACGGCGCTGTGTCTCGGACCATGTTTGGCGGTCTGTGGCCCAATCTACCGGTGGATGAGGTGCCCATTACCTCCATTACCAACGGCGTCCATGCCCGTAGCTGTGTAGCTAAATCCACCCAAGAGCTCTATGACCGCTACCTTGGGGCTGAATGGGATGGTGCCGGCATTGACGATCCCCTGTGGAATAAGGTGAGCACGATTCCCGATGAGGAGATTTGGCGCAACCACGAACAGTGCCGCTCCCACTTGGTGGTATCCGTCAGAGACCGGATGCTCAAGGCCGTCAAGGAGCGGGGGGGCTCCCACCTAGAGATGGAGCGCGCCCAGGAGGTGCTAGATCCTAGTATATTGACCATTGGCTTTGCCCGCCGGTTTGCTACCTACAAGCGGGCCACCCTGTTTCTTCGGGATGTGGAGCGTCTGCGCAAGATTGTTGAGAATTCCCTGGGTCGCCGGGTACAGTTTGTGATTGCCGGTAAGGCCCACCCCAAGGATATCCCGGGGAAAGAGCTGATCCGCAACATTATTCACTTCACCCGCAACGAAGGGTTAGACCGGTCCATTGTTTTTGTTCCTAACTACGATATTCACGTGGCTCGGTGGATGGTGTCAGGCTGTGATGTCTGGCTTAACAACCCGCGTCGTCCCCGGGAAGCATCGGGTACCAGCGGTATGAAAGCGGCCATGAACGGTCTCCCTAACCTCAGCGTCCTAGACGGCTGGTGGGATGAGGCGGACTATGTCAGCACCGGCTGGCCCATCGGTTCTGGCGAGGACTATGACGACCAGGAATACCAGGACGAAGTCGAGGCCAATGACCTCTATGAGCTATTGGAAACGGCGGTGGTGCCCCTCTTTTATGAGCGCGATGACCACGGTATTCCCCGCGGTTGGGTCGCTAAAATGAAGGCGGCTATTCGACTTAATACCCCGGCCTTTAACACGGCTCGCATGCTGCAGGACTATTCCAACCTGGGTTATTTCGCAGCGTCCGACCGCAGCCGCCAGCTCATCGCTGGGGACTATGCGCCCACCAGGGCCCTGGCCCAATGGCAGTCAGAGCTATCCCAGCGCTGGCAACAAATCTCCATTGCGGAAATTGGCCTATCCCACGATGTGGCCCTCCAGGTAAATGAGCCGCTACAGGTCACTGCGCGGGTCTACCTGGGCGAACTGCAAGCAAGCGACGTGTCGGTGGAGTTTTACCAGGGCGGCATTGATATCGATGGCGAACTGAATGGCGGTCGAGCCACCGCCATGGTCTACCGCGGTCAGGCCGATGATGGGGCCAGCCTGTATACCCTAAACGTAGCCTATACCCAGAGCGGTCTCCAGGGCTTTTCCCTGCGCGTGCTGCCCAAGCATGAGCATTTGAGTAGCCCCTACCTGCCACGGCTGGTGCTCTGGGCCAATCCGGACCAGGTACGCATTGTCGTTGGCAATGTGGAGTCGGCCCCCGGACTGGCGCAGGTAACGGCTTAAATCCCAGGGGATAGCGCCGCCGCCACGGTGGCGAGCACCGCCTGGCTCAGGGCCTGATAGTCATAGCCCCCCTCTAGTCCAAACAGGACCTGGGGGGCTATGTCGTAGCAGGCAGTGGTCAAAACACCATAATCAGTTGGCATCAGGTTAACCCCAGCCAGGGGGTCAGCGGCGGTGGCATCATAGCCGGCGCTCACCAACAGCAAATCGGGCTGAAACTGCCGTAAAAATGGCAATACCTGCTGGTTAAAACACCTTTGATAGTCCCCCAGCAGGCTGCCCGGTGCCATGGGAATATTGCACACATTTTGATGAGTTCCCGTTTCCGCCGCCTGGCCGGTGCCTGGGTAGGCGGGCATTTGGTGCAGGGAGCAGTAGGCAAGCTGGGGGTGATCGCCCACCAGCTGCTGGGTGCCATTGCCATGGTGCACATCCCAATCGAGAATAGCGACGCGATCGATACCGGGCTGCGCCAGGGCATAGTGGGCCGCGATCGCGGCATTGCTCAACAGGCAAAACCCCATACCGCAGTCCCGCTCGGCGTGGTGACCGGGGGGACGGGCCAGGACAAATCCGCCGGGGGGGCGGGGGGATGATGGGCCTATCTGCAGCACATGATCCACACCATCTAACCAGGCGGCCACCGCCAGCAGCGCCGTGTCATAGCTAGCCGCTGAGACAGGGGTGTCCGCATCTAAACGACCGCCGCCCCGCTCAGCAATGCGTTGGAGAGCAAGCACATAGGCCGGATCGTGGACGGCGTTGACCCAGGGTAGCGGGTTGCGATCGCTCGGCTCCACCCATTCCAGCTGGGGGGCCATGGGATGGGCCCTGAGGGCCGCCACCACCGCCTCTAGTCGACCTGCATTTTCAGGATGACCAGGCCCCGTATTGTGCTCTAAAAATCGCTCGGAATAAATAATCCGAAAAGAGGACATGGAGGGCATCATTATTTTTCTCCCTAGAGTCTTTAAAGAGCGTTACATTCGCCACGGGTAATCTCCTGCGGGGACCCACTTTATGCGGGAGACACGGGCACAATTCACCCCGCTCGACAGCCTAACACGATCCGGGCAAAACCCTTGTTTTTAGTAGGGTTACACCCCATATCGAGAACAGCGATTATGTGCTAAAATATGAGACGTTCTAACTGTAAATTTTTCAGGGAAATCTGTCCTCACTATTGGCGTGATATTCGTGCTCAGAGAAGTCTGTTTGGGGGGATTTAAATCTTCCTGGTGGTCTGACTAGTGAGAAACTGTTTTTCCGACGTCTTTGGAGTCTCCCTTCCGTATGAGTAATCCCCAAGAGCGGATTGTAATTACCGATCTGCGCAACGAGATGTCCCGGTCTTACCTAGAGTATGCCATGAGCGTCATTGTGGGGCGTGCCCTACCCGACGCCAGGGATGGTCTCAAGCCGGTGCATCGCCGTATTCTCTACGCCATGCACGAGCTGGGGTTGACGGCGGATAGGCCCTTTAGGAAATGCGCCCGTGTGGTCGGTGAGGTACTGGGTAAGTATCACCCCCACGGTGACACGGCGGTGTACGACGCCCTGGTGCGTATGGCCCAGGACTTTTCCATGCGGGCGCCGCTGATTTCTGGCCACGGTAATTTTGGCTCCATCGACAACGACCCGCCAGCGGCCATGCGATACACCGAGTCAAGGCTGCACGCCCTGACCAGTGAAGCCTTACTCCAAGATATCGAATCAGAGACCGTCGACTTTGCCGACAACTTTGACGGGTCCCAACAGGAACCCACGGTGATGCCTGCGCGCATCCCTCAGCTGCTGCTCAACGGCTCCTCGGGTATTGCCGTGGGGATGGCCACCAATATCCCCCCCCACAATCTGGGGGAGCTGGTGGACGGCATGGTGGCGCTGATTCAGAATCCTGAGATCACCAGTCAGGAGCTGATGCTGCAGCATATCCACGGGCCAGATTTTCCCACCGGAGCCCAGATTATTGGCAGTAACGGTATTCGGGATGCTTACTTGACCGGGCGGGGTTCAGTCACCATGCGTGGGGTGGCCACCATCGAAACCCTAGAATATACGGGGCGTCCCGACCGCGAAGCGATTGTCATCACCGAGCTTCCCTACCAAACCAACAAGGCCGGACTGATCGAGAAGATTGCCGAGATGGTCAACGACCGCCGTTTGGATGGCATTTCCGACATTCGTGATGAGAGCGATCGCGATGGCATGCGCGTCGTTATCGAACTCAAGCGGGACGCCTATCCCAAGGTGGTGCTCAACAATCTCTACAAACAGACCCCGCTACAAAACAACTTTGGTGTCAACATGTTGGCCCTGGTCAACGGTGAGCCCCAGCTGTTGACCCTGAAAAAGTTTTTAGAAGTCTTTTTGGACTTTCGGGTAGAGACTATTACCCGACGGACGCGCTACGAGCTGCGCAAGGCCGAGGAGCGAGACCATATTCTCCAGGGATATTTGATCGCCCTTGATAATCTCGATGCCGTCATCGCCCTGATTCGCCATGCGGCGGACGTGGCCACCGCCAAACAGGAATTAATAGACTCCTACGAGCTGTCGTCGGCCCAGGCGGATGCAATTTTGCAGATGCAGCTACGCCGTCTGACGGCCCTAGAAGCCGATAAAATTCAGCTGGAGCATGAGGCACTCCAGGCAAAAATTACCGACCTGCGGGATATTTTGGCCCGTCGCGATCGCATTTTGACCCTCATTGAAGAGGAGCTGCTGCTGCTGCGGACCAACCATGCCGACGAGCGCCGCACCGTGATCGAGGCCGCCGAGGATGAGCTGACCGATATTTCCCTGATTGCCAATGAACAGGTAGTCATATTAGTGACCGAGCAGGGCTACATCAAGCGCATGCCTGTCTCCGCCTTTGAGGCTCAAAATCGGGCCACCCGCGGCAAGTCGGGCACCCGGATGAAGGACGATGACGCCATCAACCACTTTATTACCTGCTGCACCCACGACCACGTGCTGTTTTTTACTGACCGGGGGGTGGCCTATACCCTGCGGGCCTATCAGATCCCAGAGGGTTCTCGGGTAGCGCGGGGTAACCCCGTTGTGCAGATGCTGCCCATCCCCCGCGAAGAGAAAGTGACCTCGGTACTGGGGGTGCAGGAATTTGCCGAAGATGTCTATCTGGTGATGTTGACCCAGGGGGGTTTTATCAAAAAGACGGCTCTGTCAGCCTTTAGCAATATTCGCGCCAACGGTCTAATTGCGATCTCGCTGGAGGATGGGGACCAGCTGCGCTGGGTACGCCTAGCCCGCGCTGAGGACAGTATTTTGATCGGGTCCCACCACGGTATGACCATTCACTTTAGAACCGATAATACCCAGCTGCGACCGCTGGGACGCCCCACCCGCGGCGTTAGAGCCATGTCGCTGCGGGACGGCGATCGGCTGATTAGTATGGACATTTTGCCCGCCGCTGTAACGGATAAAGTGGCCGCTTCTGGGGCCGCCGAGGACGCCGTGGAGGCGGAAGACACCGCTGCCGACGGCAATGAGGCCGCCGAGGACTGCGGCCCCTGGGCCCTGGTGATTGCCGCTGGTGGTTTGGGTAAGCGGGTACCGGTGGACAATTTCCGGTTGCAAAACCGGGCTGGCATGGGCCTGGTGGGGATGAAGTTCCGCAAAGAAAACGATGAGCTAGTCGCCCTGCGGGTGGTGCATCCTCGCGATGAGCTCATGCTGGTAACCCAGCGGGGAATTATCATCCGCCAGTCGATTGATGCCATTTCAATCCAGTCGCGGATGGCGACAGGGGTACAGCTGCAGCGGCTGGATGGGGACGATGCGATCGCAGCCGTGGCCGTTGTCCCTGAGCTGGATATCGACGAGGCATCCCTGGCGGACGAAACGCTAACGGTCGAAGCACTCCCTGCCGATGATGATCCTCCGGCCGACGAGGCCGTTGTAACCGACATCGCTGAGCTAGAGGGTGCTGAGCCGACTGAACCAGAAGCGGATAACCCAGGGGAGTCTGGCGAGGATGGACCTACGGAATCGTGATTTGCGTATCAAATTTCACCCAAAGATCCGCCAACTGAAGCTTGACATCCCTAGAAAAAGGTACATGTCTAGCAGCTGTACCTAGAAATACAGGGGATTTATTACAAAGTCTGCTAATAATAAGACTTCCAGGCAAAAAAATTGATGTGAGGCGCTACCCTAATGGCGTAGGAATGCGTTTGCATTGGTGCCCAGGTGTAGCACTGTACTTGGCACATCTGATGTTCAGTAGGCATAGAAAGAAAAATGACTCAACTCCACAGGGTGGTTGGGTTTGACTGGCTAGGGTTAGATCCAACATTCAACCTGGCCATTGCAAACTCGATTACACAGTTTACGGATAGCATTGGCAGCCAATTAGGCAGCTTTTTGCCCGGTCTGCTCGGGGCTTTTTTGCTGCTGATTTTGGGCCTAGTGGTGGCCACAGCCGCTAAGGCATTTGCTAAATTTCTACTTAAAAAAACGAACTTAGACAATCAGCTGGCAACTAAGGTCGGAATTGGCGACGATGTTCCTATCGAGAATACGGTAGCAACCGTCGTGTTCTGGGTGGTGATGCTTTTCTTCTTGATCGCCATCCTAGATGCCCTCAGCTTGGACGCTGTGTCAGAACCCATCGGTGGTTTGTTGCAAACCGTCTTTGAGTATGTGCCTCGGCTAGCAGGGGCGGCAGTCATTTTATTTGTCACCTGGGTAGTCGCTAAAATTGCCAGGGCAGCCGTTGTTAATGGCCTGAGCCGGTTTAACCTAGATGAGCGGCTGTCTGAACAAACCGGTGTTGACGCCCAGGGGAATGCCTTCCAGGTCAACAGCACCCTTGGCAACGTTGTTTACTGGTTTATTTTTCTGCTGGCGCTGCCGCTGGTGCTGAGTGCGCTAGAGCTCCAGGGACTGCTGGGTCCGGTGGAAGAACTGCTCAACCAGCTGCTCTCGGCCATTCCCCAAATATTGACCGCCGGCATCGTGTTTGGACTGGGCTGGCTGGTGGCCAAAATCGTCAAGGGAATTGTTACCAACCTGCTCATGGCCACGGGGGCCGATCGGTTTGGAGCACGGTTTGGACTGGCCGCCCGTCCCGATCAGGGTGTTTCGTTTTCCAGCTTGGCTGGCATCTTGGTGTATACCCTGATTTTGATTCCAGCTGCGATCGCAGCTTTGAATGAGCTCGACATAGACGCCATTTCAGGGCCTGCGGTAGATATGTTGGAGCGAGTGCTCTTTATTATTCCTCAGGTATTGGCAGCTGGTGTGGTTCTAGTTGTCTTTTACTTTATTGGTCAGTTTGTATCCGATCTGTTAGTGAGCCTGCTATCGGGTCTCGGGTTTGACAATATCACCAGCATCTTAGGACTGCCCGAGCTATCGACCTCAGCCGATCCCGAGCCGGTGGTTCTACCCGAGGGTGAACCCATGCCCGCCGGTGAGCCCCCCCGCAAAACCCCCTCGGAAATTGTGGGTGTAATTGCGCTGGTCGGTATAGTGCTGTTTGGTGCGGTTACGGCGACCGAAATTCTCGACTTTCCGGTACTGACAAATATTGTCCAGGGTATCCTGGCCGTTTCGGTACGAGTGCTCAGCGGCATTATCGTCTTTGCCATTGGTCTTTATGCGGCCAACCTGGCGTTCCGCCTGATTGACGGCATGGGCATGGCATCATCTGGCACCCTGGCCCAGGCCGCTCGGATTGCCATTATTGCCTTTGTCGGTGCCATGGCGCTACAGCAGATGGGTGTGGCCACCAGCATTGTCAATTTGGCCTTTGGACTGCTGCTGGGGGCAATTGCGGTGGCGATTGCGATCTCATTTGGCCTGGGGGGTCGCGATGTGGCCGCTGACAATCTCCGAGAATGGGTTAATCACCTCAAGCAATAGATCACGGTTCTAGAAATTTTCTAGAACCCTCACCCTCACCACAACCCTGCAGAGAGAGTATCCCCACTCTATCTCTGCTTTTTTTTTGCTCTGCTTTTTTTGGAGACTATATCGTCACCCATAGCAACCATAAACTTAGCCAAAGCCAGGTCATCTAAACGGTTGACGACATAATCTCCAATTTTTAAGTAAGGTAAAGATAGTGTTAAAAGCGACACCCGTAGCCGACCTCTATCCCTTACTATTTTCCAGGAAACAGAATTATGAATAGCCACGAGCTAGCAAACTATATCGAAGCGACCGACGGCATCAGCAAACCCTGGCTCCTGATACAGCTACGTCTTAAAAAACTTCAGGAACGGCGCTCGGAACTGTCGGCGGACGACTACGCCAACCAGGTAGCCGATATCCACAGCGATCTAATGAAGCTGGGTGAATGGTGGGTAGGCCGTGAAAGCGACGTTTTCTAACATAATCCAGGTCCTAAACTGAGCATAATTTTAACGATGGTGGACAAACGCGCTAAAAAAGCTTCCAACGATGCTAAAGCAGCAGATAGTGAGACAACAGCAGGAGCCAGTATTGATTTAAGTTCACCAGACTATTACATCAGCCGGGAGCTAAGCTGGCTTTCCTTTAACGAGCGGGTGCTACATGAGGCCCTTGATCCACGCACGCCCCTGCTAGAGCGGCTCAAGTTTTTAGCCATCTTTAGCAGCAACCTCGACGAATTTTTTATGGTGCGTGTCGCCGGTATCAAACAGCAAATTGAAGCCCAGGTAAGTCGGCGGACCGCCGACGGACGCACCCCAATCCAACATCTACAGGCCATTAGCAACAAACTCAGACCCACCTTTGCCAAACAGCAGGACTGCTTTTTACAGGTCAGTGCCCAGCTGCACGACCATGGCATTCATCTGCTTGATTATGAGAATCTCAACAGTCAGCAGACCACCTATCTACAAACTTACTTTGAAGAACAAATCTTTCCGGTTTTGACCCCCCTGGCCGTTGACCCTGGCCATCCCTTTCCCTATATTTCCAACCTGAGCCTCAACCTGGCTGTGGTTATCCGCGAGGCCGATTCTGAGGAGACCCACTTTGCCCGGGTCAAGGTACCCAAGGTCTTACCGCGCTTTATCCAGCTGCCAAAATCTTTGCTGTCCCCAGATACCCTCTGGGCCGCCGTACCCCTAGAACAGGTAATTGGTCATAATCTCACCTTTCTTTTTCCGGGTATGGGTGTGGACGATTATTACACCTTTCGGATTACCCGCAACGCCGATCTCTTTGTCGAAGAGGACGACGCTGATGACCTCATGCTGGCCCTGGAACAGGAGCTACGCAAACGCCGTCTGGGGGGCTCTCTTGTGCGCATGGAACTGCAGGCAAACACCTCTCCGGAGGTGCGCGCCACGCTGCTGACTGAAATGGAACTGGCGGAGGACGATATTTATGATGTCAAGGGATTGATTGGCCTTGGCGATCTGATTACCCTGACCGGTCTGCCCTTGCCAGAACTCAAGGACCCAGACTGGATAGCCGTTACGCCCTCACCGTGGCATCGAATTAATCGCGACGATCCCGACGGTGAGGGGGATGATGTATTTTCCATCATCCGCCGTCGCGATCGCATGGTTCACCATCCCTATGTTTCCTTTGCGGCCACTGTTCAACAGTTTATTACCCAGGCAGCGGCCGACCCCGATGTGCTCACCATCAAGATGACCCTGTACCGCACCTCAGGAGACTCTCCCATTATCAACGCGCTAGTGTCAGCGGCTGAAAATGGGAAACAAGTTGTTGCCCTGGTGGAGCTAAAAGCTCGCTTTGACGAAGAAAACAACATCAACTGGGCCCGTACCCTAGAAAAAGCGGGCGTCCATGTCGTCTATGGTCTGTTGGGCCTAAAGACCCACACCAAAGTGTGCCTTGTCGTTCGCAAAGAACAGGACGGGATCCGGCGCTATGTCCACATTGGCACCGGCAACTACAATCCTAAGACCGCGCGTATTTATACCGATTTGGGCTTGCTCAGCTGCGACGATGAGCTAGGGGCAGATCTCACCGATCTGTTTAACTACCTGACGGGGTATTCACGACAAAAGGACTATCGTCAGCTGCTGATTGCCCCCATCACCCTGCGGGAGCGGATGATGGCCCTGATCCACCAGGAAAAATCCCACGGTGCTAACGGTCGCATTATCGCAAAAATGAATGCCCTGGTAGATCCCGATATTATCAAGGCGCTGTATCAGGCCTCCCAAGCCGGTGTGAGCATCGATCTGATCATCCGTGGTATCTGCTGTCTTACACCGGGTGTTGAAGGGGTCAGCCAAAATATTCGAGTGATCAGCGTGATCGGACGCTTTTTGGAACATTCTCGTATTTTCTATTTTCACAACGATGGGAACGAACAGATCTATATCGGTAGCGCTGACTGGATGCCCCGCAACTTAGATCGCCGAGTTGAAGCCGTCACGCCAATTCTGGCTCCCCATTTGCGTCGAGAGCTGATGTCTCTTTTAGATATTTGTTTGGGCGACAACCGTCAGGCTTGGGAAATGCAGCCAGACGGCACCTATGTGCAACGCCAGGCTCAATCCAATGAGCCTGAGAGAAGCACCCATGAATATTTGATGCAGCACTCCAAGGGCGCAACCAGCTACTGATCGGCCAAACCGGATTAGGTACAAGGATTGTATGGACTCCAAACGGCCATGGTGGAGAGACATGGCACCCCGTAATCTTTGTTCCTTTAGCCTGCACTTATCGTTCAACCCCCTGACGATGGCGGCACAGTCGGGCCTAATATCGCCAATTCAGGCAAATTTGCTGATATAACCCAGATTTATCAGCAAATTTACCGATAACAATCGACGGTTGAAAATGATGATCTGATGATCACGTACGTATCCGGAAGGGGTATTTGGAGATATATGAAACCTTCAAATCGTGTTTATATAAACCAACACAGCCAAAGATGTAAATTTTCGACCAGCTTCTACACAAATACTTGCATTCCGCAGGCGACTGATTGAAATTGGTCAATATGACCGGGTGATTAAATTGTTGAAGTCTACGTTCTTGACTCACTGGGAAACTCAGCTAGAGAAGACCGCTAGGGGAACATATTTATCCGGCCAACTTAAACCAGGTTTCGACTTAAGTGTATCTACTCAGTTGCCAATTACTTCTTAGCTTTATTTATATCAAAAGAGTGCGAAGCAATTGACCTAGGCATGATGGCTTAGGGGAATATTCCCAGCAGGGGAAACGGCGCTGATATTTTTTTAATTTACCAAAACAGCTGCTTCTACACCCTGAGCTATCGCTGCTCCATCGCATTTTTACCACTTCGAATACTGTTCCTTGACCAGAACTTCTCCCATGGTTTTAGCAGGCACTATTACACAAAAAACGTTACATCCGCTTACTTTGTTGGCACAGCTTGTAGGGCGTCAAGTCAGTGGTGAACTCTTAGTGGTTTCCAATGATGCGCGCTGGTCCCTGTGGCTGCAGCGCGGCAAGCTTTTATTTGCAACGAGCTCTCAAAATGGATTCGATGCCCTGAGACTTGAGGGACGTCAGCTGTTTCCCGACTCAGTGTCCGATTTAGTCCTAGCGCAGCTGCAGCTTTACCATCGCCAATACACCCAGCAGGATAATGAGCTGATGGCGGACTACCGGGCCGTGCGCTGGCTTTTTGAACAGGGCCACATTAGCTTTGATCAAGCAGGTGAGTTAATTCATGCCCTGGCAATAACAACACTGACATCCCTACTCAAGGTGAGCAAAGGCAGCTACGAAGTTAATAGCTTTGGTAACATCGCTGACTATCCGGCCTTTTGCAGCTTGGATCTTCGGACCCTAGTAGAGCAGTGCCATCGGGACACAACAACAGTTTCATCAAAGCGTAGTGTCGCTCCCAGCGATGACATTACCTCTGCCCAAAGTCGTCAAACCTTAAAGCAGCGAATTACGCCGAAAACCGATCTTAAGACGTTACTCCAGCAGACATCTGGTGGCACATTCGACCCGTCTGATCTGGGGTCAGACATGCTTCATTCCGCTACAACGGTTAAGGGTGGTACGTCTCCCTGCTATCAGCTGGTATGCATTGATTCTGATAATCAGTCCATCCAAGCCCTTAAGGGGTATCTAGAAGACACGGTGTTTTCCATTACTTCGGTGGATGATGTTGCAACCGCCGTTGCGGACCTGGCCAAGTGCCAGCCTGACTTGATCATGCTGAGCACCACTATGGATGGGTTAGATGGATTTGACCTGTGCTCCCACCTGCGCCGCCACCCTCAATACAAAGATGTACCCATTATTTTGTTGGCAAAACAGCCCAATCTGATTGGGCGGATTCGAGCCAAGCTGTGCGGCGCTTCTTTTTATATTGGTAAACCTATTAATCGAACCAAGCTAATGGTGAATTTATTTACCCTACTGGTTTAGGTCAATACCCGGTGAAGGTTGGCACTTCCCCACACCTATATCCCGGCAAAAAGCCGGTCCTAGACGGCTTTTTGCTGAGTTGGTGAACACTCAGTGGGTCCAATTGGTTAGCTGGGTCTGCTCTTTGTGGCGAGCAATGGGCTTGCTAAACGGTTCGATTGAGTGGAAATGGTTATAGTCAATGACGGAGCGACCCGTATCACTCATGGAGATGATATCTACAAATTTGTGGTTCCAGTAGATATCGTGGGCGCTAAAGGAATGACGGGCATGGATGGTCTGGGACAAGGTTTCGTCTAGCCCCGTCAGGGTGACGATAATTTCAGCCCGCGTTTCTCGTAGGGTATCTGGGGTTTCGCCATAGAGGGGACTATCGCTAGTGAGGCGATGCATAGCTGTCCAGGAGAGACTAAATACGGGGGTGTGGGAACGTACCAGCTCTAGGTCGTGAAACCGTCGAATATGCTCCCCTTCTTCGGTGATCTCATCGCGCACCAGGGTAACCCAAAGCTGTGCCTCCAAAATATAGTTACGTCGCTCGTTAGCGGTTCTAAACATAAGGGTGGGAACCCCATTAAAGGGAGCTACGACAGCGACGCGGCTGTAGAGAATCCGGGCGGTGGGTAGGGAAAAGCGGGAGAACACTAGCCCCGTTGTCATGGCAATAAAAAACAGACCAAAGATGGATTCGATAACAACAAGCCAGTGGGTATAGGTGCTAGTGGGGTACATGGCACCATAGCCAATGGACGCCATGGTTTGGACACTAAAGAAAAATAAATCCTGAAAATAGCCTTCACGGATATTTGCGATCGCACCCGCATCGACGCTATAGGCAACCGCAAACAGACAATTGACCAGCAGATAGCAGCCGCTGACCAGCAGGATAAACGCAGGCCATGAAATGGTCAGCAAGATATGGTACAAATCCCCCCAATAGGAGTGGGTGACACCGATCCGCTCAATATTTGGATAGCGCTGCTCTCGATACAGCAGCAGCCGTTTCGAAGCACGACGAAGTCGAGGTTTTAACATACGTACTGACGGGATAGGACGGATCGCAGTGGATTCAAAAAACAGGCAGCCGGTACGGCAAACCCAGGGCAGTGTCGGGAGCGTTTGCCGGTCACAGGCAAGGGGCGTTATCCCCCGGCAGACAGTAGGGTTAATGGGCTGTTCACGACAGACAACTAAAAGCCCCAGGGCAAAGGTTTAAGGCATCTAAGATATCCCAAACCCGGAAACGTTACAAATTTTCATGCTTTGTTTCCGCTTATTGTAGCCAAAAGCAGTTATTTGCCTAGCTTGCGATCGCAGGGGGTTTGTACAGCCACTGCCCGCGGACATCGCGGCTCTTGACAAACATCTATATTCCCTAGACAGATGATTTAATAGAAAGGGATAGCGTCTGTACGGTCTGGCCGTAATTTCACAGCACCAGACTGTTGTATCAGTTGAAAATGATGATATTAGGACAACAGCACATGAGCATTTTGGGGTTCTTGAGCACGGCTCGATTGAGTGTCAGGCTGTTGATGGGAATCTGCTTACTGACGGGCCTACCGGCGGCGGCGCAGACGTTTAGCCCAGATCAAGCACCTGTGCTGATAGCCCAAAACTTGAGTCTTAGCCAAGGTAGTCGGGGCCCCGCTGTCGCTGAGCTACAGCGACAATTGGGCAGTAACGGGCTGTTTCCAGCATGGGCCGTTGACGGGATCTATGGTCCAGCCACTACCCAAGCCGTACGCCAGTTTCAGCGGATTCGTCGGCTTAATGTAACC
This sequence comes from Cyanobacteria bacterium P01_H01_bin.26, assembly GCA_038748225.1. Taxonomy (GTDB): domain Bacteria; phylum Cyanobacteriota; class Cyanobacteriia; order Phormidesmidales; family Phormidesmidaceae; genus Leptothoe. The sequence continues at coordinate 17,213 of JBCDJC010000063.1, forward strand.
GGCGTTGCCGATATTCAAACCTTAGATTTGCTGGGTGTCAATACAAGCCAGGTGACGCTTGGGCTATCCCACCCAATCCATGGCACCCTTAGCAGCGATCGCGTCACGGCCAACTCCAGCCGTGAGGACATTCGCATCCTGCAGCAAGTCATGCGTAGCTTTGGCTTTAATTTAGTAGCAGATGGCGTTTACGGGGCCCAAACGGTCCAAGCTGTGAGAGCCTACCAGCGGACGGCGGACCTGCCCGTAGATGGTATCGCCGATCGCGCCACCCTGCTGAATATGGGGTTTGACTCTAGCGGTGCCACCGGGTTTAACGGTAGTCAGGCTGTCCAGGGCCGCTATGTTGCAGCCGTGATTGCAGGCCCGTCTGAACTGAGTGATGTCCAACGTAGCTTTCCCTATGCAACGGTGGCCACCAGCGGCCTTGGCGACTACATCAGCCTGGGTCGTTTTATAGAGCGCTCCGATGCCGCCGCGCGGGTCGACTTTGCCCGCGACCTTGGCTACGAAGCACGGGTGCTGCGCGATTAAATGTCTGGCATTACTGCTTTATTAGGTTCAGATTTGTCCATCATTCGCTAATATAGTCGCCATCTAGACCAGACTACGATGTGCCGCTAGGCGCAATCATATTTAGCCAAGCCAGACTATGCCAGCGTTCTATCAGAATTGCCATGCCTAAATTACTGACGGCTGCCGCTGTGGCCGCTATGGTCACCGGTTGGTGGCTGCCCAGCCACGCTCAGACGACTCTGCTAGCGCCGCCGCCGCCGCCGCTGCCCAGCCCTAGTGGTTTTAACCAGCCGCAAACTAGCCCGGTTGGCGAACAGTCCCTTCAAATCGGTGACATCGGCGATGATGTGGCGGCCTTGCAACGGGCCCTAGACCGCAGTGGGATCAACCCAGGTCCCATAGATGGCGACTATGGTCCACTGACAAGTGACGCCGTACGACAGTTTCAGCAGTGGCAGGGATTGCCCATTACGGGCATCGCTGATGCGGAGACATTGGATTCCCTGGGAGTCGATGTGAGCAATGAGGTGGTGGTGGTGGTCAATGATGCAGGGGATGCAGAAGACGACCGGCACTATGTTGCGGCAGTGACCGAATCCACCCGCAGCCTGGGACAGGTACAGCGATTTTTTGGCAACGCGGCTATTGATTCAGCCCGCCAGGGACAGTTTATAAATATTGGCAGATACAGCAGCCACTCCAGTGCCGTTGAGCGCGTCCGCGAAGCTCGCCGATTTGGGTTTAATGCCCAGATTTTATATAAGCCATAGCGCCAAGGCCGGGCGTGATTGATCACGCCCGGCCTTGGCAACAATTAGATATCGCAATTAGATGTCGTAAACGATCTAGCAACGCGAGCTATTCAACGACTCCAAGGGCACGCCCCAGACTGGGAATGCTTGAACAATGTTGAATATAGGTGTAGTACACCTCTTGGGAGCGTTCCAGATTTAGATGGAGCCCCAGGTTGCCCCCCAGGGTAATCAGCCGCTGGATCCCCTGAATGGCAAGGGGATTGACATCTAAAACACAGTCGAGTCTAACGGCGTCTAGATCATAGCGCAGGGTTTGTCGCAGGGCCTGCAAAATCAGGTTCTCCAACAAAGTGGCAGCGGTTGGCAGGGTGAGATGGCAGCGCAGGTGATTGGCCTCAATGGCGATCCCCTCTAGCTCACCTAGATAGCCGGTACTGATAGCCAAAATGTTTTCATCGATCTCGCTCAGGTCCTGCTCCAGGCGTCGTAAAACGTTAATGGTGCGATGACCCAGGGTGATTTCAGCCGCCACCTGGAGTTCTCGGGGCACGTCCATTTGCTCACGGTGGAAGGCCATCAGCACGCCGTAGTTTTCCCGATAAATTTGAGCATATAGCTGATGCAGCTGGTGCAGCGTATTTTGGCTGAGCAGCTGCATTATCTGTTGGCGCTCTTCGCTAAACAGCTGCTGCAGATTAAAGGTACGCTCCCCAAAGTGGGTCTGGATGGCGGCAATGGTCTGGACCATGCTGCCCTGGGCAAAGACCCCCAGCACGGCTTCTTTGGCTCGGGTATAAACCAGTCGGTTTTTGAAGGGGCGCATGCCACAGAGAAACTCGTGCCCCCCCAGGTGGCAGACGGCAAAGGTGTAGTTGGCCTTGGCCTGGGTGATCTCCGAGACAATTTCCACCTGGCCCAGGGCCAGGGTCAATGCCCCCATGGTTTGTTTTTGATAGTCTTGGTGGGTCAGCGTGTGGCAGTATAGCCGCTGCTCCCGGTGGTAGGTCTGGAACAACGATGACATCCCATAGTGGGCCACCACCTGCTCAACGCTAATCCGGGTGGGCTGGACTTGAGCCCGATAGACACCGGCGCCATCCCTAAACTGGGGCACGTTGCTAGGGGCCAGGGCCAGTTTGGCCATAAAGTCCGCCTCCAGGGACTCGCCGCAGACGTCTTCTGCCAGCTCAATAGCCCGAGCCGCGTAGCGTAAAATTTGAGTCCCCTCGGGGCGAGAGATCTCTTCAAAAAACCAGCCACAGCTGGTGTACATCAGCATGGCATGACGCTGCATCTCCAATAGGGAGAGAGCGTCCGTGCGCTCTATGGGGGTCAGTTCGTGGAGCTGGTGCTGGGCAAAAAATCGGTCGATGGTGAGGGGGCTGCGATCGCACACCACATCGATGTAGCCGTCGCGGGCAGCCCAAACATTTTTAAACAGCTCTTCCCCAGTGATTTCATAGATTTCGACCAGCTCGTCCCGCAGCCAGTCCAGGGCCTGACGCAGGGGCGCTCGCCACCGCTGATGCCACTCGCCACCGCCGCCACAGCCACAGTCACTTTTCCAGCGCTCCACACCGTGGGCACAGCTCCAGGAAGTGACCGGTTTTAGCTCCAGCTCCCAGGTGGGGGGAAATAGGCTCAGGTAGCGGGCATAGCTGACCACCTGCCAGCCCCGATCCCTAAACTCATGCCGGAGGGCATAGGCCAGGGCCCGTTCGGCCCCACCCCGATGGTGGCCAAAGGTTTCACCATCGGTGGCCACCGAAATTAGCTGGGCGTCTTTGCGATCGCCGCGAACGGCCTGCCCCAGGCGGTTTGCAAAGGATTGGGACGACTGCAAAATGTCGCTAAATCCCATGTCGCCGGAAATCGGCCCGTCGTAGACAAAAATGTCGATGTAGTTTTGACCGTCCGGCAGACCCGGAACAAAACAGCGATAGGGGCGGGTGGGATCGATCTGACCACCGCCGACTTCGTGCCAGGACCCAGCCGCCATCGGCCGACAGCGCTGCACCTGGGACGGAGCCACAATGGTGAACCGGATTCCCTCCTGGATTAGCACCCGCAGGGTGGCCTGATCGATGGCGGTTTCAGCCAGCCACATGCCCTCGGGATCGCGGTTAAACCGCTTGCGAAAATCGGCAATTCCCCAGCGGACCTGGGTGAGTTTGTCGCGCTCGTTGGCCAGGGGCAAAATGATGTGGTTGTACACCTGGGCAATGGCATTGCCGTGGCCGTCATTGCGATCGCAGCTCCGCCGATCGGCCTCTAAAATCCGTCGATAGGTTTCAATATCGTGGCGCTCCAGCCAGCTCATCAGCGTGGGGCCAATATTAAAACTAATCGACTCATAGTTGTTGCTGATCTCTAGCACCTGACCCTGATGGTCCATGATGCGCGCAAAAGCGTTGGGTCGATAGGACTCCCGCAAGATTCGCTCGTTCCAATCGTGGAAGGGAGCAGCGCCCGGCTGTCGCTCTACCGCTTCAAGGGAAGGATTCTCCCGGGGTGGCTGGTAAAAGTGCCCGTGCACACATACATACACCCTAGACGCAGAAACATCAGATGAGATCGCCTCAGACAACGGCATCAGCTCCTGGGATCCAGAGACTGACGCCGTCACAGAATGGGAATTAGCCATGTTATGTGACACTGCACTAAAGAGCTAGAAAGAGAACGACCATAGCCTGCCCATGGCATTCACCATACCGGAGCGGGCAAAGTTAGAAGTTCTCAAAATAATCTAAAAATCTACCGTGGCGATCGCTCGTCATAACCTTGGGGTCCGATCACCAACCAACACTGTAACGGACGTGGCATGGGTGATCCATAGTTGTTACGTTTCTCAAAGCAGCGTTACCTAAGAAAACATTGCGCCTATTCTTTTTTGCTCCTGGTTTTGCTCCCGGCCAGGTTGTTATGCTCTAGGGCCAAAGGCTTGACCACAGGGAGTCATGGCCTCAATCAAATCAGCCTGGCCACCGACTCAATCTTGTCGTGAAAAGTTATGAAAAGACTGCAAAAAGATACCGGGGATCAAAACAGAGAGCTAGCCCGGCTCGGTCCAGGCCCAGTCATAAAAATACCCAGGCCCTCAAACGTTGCCAATGAGCACCCGGGTTAGCTAGATGCATTGATTTTAAAGAAGAGACCTGACTAGGAAAGATTCACACCTAAATAGGTTTTAGACAGATAGTTAGCCACACGCTTAACATTGTTACGCACGGCGGGGCCTACACTTCCCTCCGGATTGATCCCCAAAAATTCAGCAAAGGCTTTGTCAGACAGGGTGCCGCTTTGATGTTGCTGAAATGCATCAATCACCAAAGAGAGTTCATCGGCGGAAAACCGATATCCCATAGATGTGGCCAGTTCAACCACCTTGGGGGCGCGCTGACTAAGGGCTACAGATTCTTCGGGATCAAGGTTAACGCTGGAACTAATATCGCCGTCACCACAGCCTAGCAGCTGTTCTAGCTGCTGCTGAAGGGCGGTATTTTCAGCGGTCTTCTGCATAAACTGCAGCACAATACGGGTAGTCATAGGCAACCTCAAAGTAGAGTATGGAATTTTTCTAGGGAAAAGACCACGGTGATTCAATACTCCATGGTCCCATTTCTATCTCTAGCTATAACAACTCTCACCCTCGATCAACGTTAACAAAAACAGGAATTTAACGGGAGCCACCGGAACGGGTGCGGGTGGGCTTGCCAGCGGGTGAGGGGGTAAACCGGCGACGATTGCGTCGTTTTTGGCGCTTGCTACTTGAAAAATAAGCCATGGATACACGATGTCCTTTTGAGCGTTGGGCCGCAGGCTAACGTCCGCCTGCGTGCTTGTACTGAACTACTTCATTGCACCTGTTCGGTATTCCGCACGTTTTAGGGGCACCGCAGCCCATGGGGATCGTAATTTGCCTGCGGCATTCTGCTAGGCCCTGTAGAATGTGATGGCTGCTATTTGTACAGCAGCCCTCAGCTCAAACCCATCCGCTGATGCTCCCCAACCATATTTTTGTAAGACACCCTCCCCCACATCATGCTCGATCTCGCCGTCCTTGCTGAAAAACTTAAAACCGGCGATCTCAAAGATAAAAAGCTATCCCTGGCGGCTCTACGGGATGTGCCAGACGCAGATGCTGTAGAGCTGATCAAACTTGTACTAGATGATGAAAACCAGCAGGTACGTTCCATGGCTATTTTTGCCCTGGGTATCAAGCAAACCTTAGAAAGCTTTCCGCTGCTGGTGAACATTTTAGAAACTGACCCGGACTATGGCATCAGAGCCGATGCGGCGGGGGCCCTGGGCTACCTCGAAGATCCCCGTGCTTTTGAACCGTTAATTCGCTCATTTTATGAAGACACCGACTGGCTGGTACGGTTTAGCGCGGCTGTCTCCCTTGGCAATTTAAAAGATCCCCGCGCCCACGACGCGCTGATTCAGGCCCTGCGCAGTCCGGAGGTTATTTTGCAACAGGCGGCCATTGCTGCTTTTGGGGAAATTGGAGATCTCAGTGCCCTTGATGAGATCCTCGCATTTGCCCAATCTGAAGACTGGCTGGTGCGACAGCGGCTGGCAGAGGCCCTGGGCAATTTACCCAGTGAAAAAGGTATATCGGCCCTGCGATATATGGCTAAAGATAGTCACCCTCAGGTGTCAGAAGCCGCCAAAATTTCCCTTGACCGGCTGGATAAATCATGAACCCATTTGTAGGAGGGCCTGGTTAATTTCATCCAGGTCCAGAGCCTCTGCATCAAATGACCCACCAATCCACTCGAGCATAGAATCATGCTCAGCATGGTTGGGATCACCAATGATATCTAGAAAATCAGCGTAGCCCCAGATACCGCCACAGTCTTCAGGGGGACAGGCTCGCTTGCCTTTTATACAGGTGGGATAACGCACGCCGGGCCCGGGGGCAAGCACCTTTTCCACTAGAATTTGGTGCAGCCAGCCGTCGCCCATATCGTAAAGATAAAAGAACTTGTACTTTTCACCTGGAATAAACGAGCTGAGACGAACGTTGCGATCGCTCTTTATGGCTAAATCAGCATAATCGGGCAGCGGTTTACCATAGTGCTGACCATCGACTTCAAACTCGTACATGTGGCAGTCGTACCAGCCCATGGCATGCTGAATAATGGTATGTAGCTTGCCTAGGGTGGTCGTGCCGCGCACCTGCACCCGTCGCCAGATGGGGGGCTTCGCATCCCGGAGGCTGATTTTTAGCTGATAAATAATGGCGTCTTTTTTAGCGGTGGCCATGGTGTATAGCAACGTCTGTCATGGCATTATTGCACCCAGCCATCCAGCTCGCTGTAGTCAGGCAACGTCGTCTCAATCTGTCGTCCCTGGCGCAGCACCACCCGATCGCCCTGGGCTCTAGCCACTAGCTCATTTAAGCTGCGGGCCCTAAAGCAAATCAAATTGGCTGGGGTGCCAGGTGCCAACAACCCAACATTTTCTAAACCCATCCGCCGAGCCGGGCGGCTGGTGAAACTTTGGGGCCAGTGGCTAAAGGGCCGATCGAGATGGCCAATGCGCACCGACTGCTTAAACACATCTAACCCATCGTGGTCGCCGTAGGCATAAAACGGATCACGACAATTGTCGCTGGCTAGGGCCACAGCGATACCACGCTGGTGTAACTCATGCAGGAGCGTCACCCCGCGATACCGGGGAGTATATTTCGACTGGCGA
>JBCDJC010000064.1:0-23949 GCA_038748225.1 Cyanobacteria bacterium P01_H01_bin.26
CCACCCCCCGGTGACGAACACCCTGCCATGGCCCGCTATCCCTACCTGGGTCACCATTTAGAATTTATGCCTAAATCACCAGAGCACAGCTACTTGAGCCGTTGCTACTATCTCTCCTCGGGGGCGGCTCTCCTCAGCGGCTACCGCGCCAATCTCTCGGGGCTACAGTTTGCCCTACCCAGGGTTATGTACGATATCGGACGACAGCTATTTCTAGAACACCAGGATGACATCTGGGCCGCCTTTAATGCCTACGATGTCAAAGAATATTAGGGACTTGCCGGCAAATAAGATACCCACCAATAGCTCCTTTACCCTTTACCTTTACCCCTTCCCCACGCTACTCCAGAGATTTTATTTTTGCAGATCCCTTAGGTGTATCCCGCTCCCGAACAAGGGACCGCTAGGTGGCTGTAAAGATAGCCCCTAAAGTATGTAGAGCCGTCTTTTGTGCCTCCGATAATCCCGTGGCACCGGTAATATTCATGCCTTCGTAGGGACCGGGTAGCTTGAGGATTTTAATACATGTCCAGGATTGGGGATCCCACAGTTTAATGGTAGCCGCTTCATCCCCACTGGCCAGAATCTGACCATCTTTGCTAAAGGCCAGCGACCAAACCGTCTGAGTATGCTCCGGCAATGTTTTTAGACATGTGCCACGGTTGATATCCCAAACTTTGACGCTGCCATCAAAGCCACCACTTACAAACACATTTGGATCAGCGGGGGAGAAAAGTCCGACTGAGACAAAGCTTTTGTGCCCTACTAACGTCTTTAGGCATTGCCCTGTATCAACATCCCAAATTTTGATACTACCGTCACTGCTGGTGGTGGCTACCCACCGATCGTCCGGACTAAAGGTAACCGAAAAGACCTGATCCGTATGCTCCTGCAGAGTTGCTATACAGTCCCCAGTATCAAAGTTCCAAAGTTTAGCCGTGTGGTCATAGCTGCCGGTTGCCACCAGATGCCCGCCGTGGGAAAAGGTGACGGACCAAATTGATTCATCATGGGCTTCCACTATTTTGAAACACACACCCTTAGTCAGGTCCCAAAATCTCAGGGTCTGATCTTCAGCAGCACTGACCAAATAGTCCCCGCTGGAATGAAAATCTACAGCGTTAACCAATCGGGTATGTCCCGAAAGACCTTTCATCAGCTGAGTTGGGCTCAGTTTCCACAGGCTAAAATCAGTTCCCGACAGACCTCCAGCACTGGCTAAGCGTGTTTCATCGGGGCTAAAACTTAAATCCAACACCGGGCTGGTATGCTCAATTGTCTGTAGGCAAGCCGATTGGGCCACATCCCACAGCCGAATCGTGTGATCGTGGCTACCACTGGCAAGCACGTTGCCATCCTGGGTAAAGGTCAGTGCCCAGACCGTATTGGTATAACCCGAGAGCGTTTGCACACAGTGACCATGCTGAATATTCCAAATGCGCAGAACACTGTCTTGATAGCTACCGCTATACAAGGTTTGCCCATCATTGGAGAACACCAGCGCCCACGTTCGTTCAGTATGACCGCGCCAGGTTCTCACACACTGTCCAGATGGGAGTTGCCAAATTTTGATGGTACCCTCTTGGCTACCGCTGGCAATATGTTGACCATCCGGACTTAAAACCACTGACAAAACAGAGCTTTGATGACCAAATAAGACTTTTAAGCAACGTCCGGTTTGCACATCCCAAATGCGAATCGTTTGGTCAATGCTGCCACTGATCAACCACCGGTCATCGGGACTAAAAGCGGCTGTCCACACCCCCTGAGCGTGCCCGATTAGGGTATTTAAGCATTGGCCAGTCTGGGGATTCCATAGTTTGATGGTGTGATCCAGACCGCAGCTGGCGAGCAGCTCTCCCCCGTGGGACCAGACAACGGTTCTGATTGCGCTGGTATGGCCCGTCAAGGTTTTTAGACAATCCCCTGTTTGCACATCCCAGAGTTTGATAGTCTGATCGCTACCGCCACTGGCAACAACTTGACCATCAGGTGAAAAGACAGCAGACTTGACCAAATTCTGATGCCCCCTGAAAGTTCTCAGACACTGATAGTCACTGACCTGCCAGAGTTTGAGCGTAGTATCACCACTGGCACTCAGCAAATATTGGCCATCGGGAGAAAATGCGACAGCAAAGATACCTTCGGTATGGCCCCTGAGGGTACACAAATGATGATAGTTATCAGTCTGCCAGATGTGGATATTGCTATGGAGATCGCCCATCGCTAGTAACCTGTTGTCTGGGCTCAAGGCCAGGGAGCAAACACCGCTAAACGCCTGCATAAATTGGCACTGACGAAAATCAGCTTGGGTAAAGTTGACCTTATGCAGACTAGTTTCCGAGAGATAGGCTTGCCAGATTGCCAAACCGGAAAAATCATATGCGCTGAGATCGGCGTTTAACTGTTGGCACAGGTTAATAAAATTGCCAATGCCATAGCCTGCTAAGACCTGCCGGAGCCGATACAGGATAGCTTGCATATACTGACTAATCGCCTGGGGCTGGATCAAGGTAGACCGTATTCGCTCAGCCAGGGGTAAGAGAATCATACGCCGCTGACTCTCTCTGACACAGTCTTTCGCAGTCGCCTTAAGAAGAGCATGGGTACAACACAGAAGTGGCGTTGTTGTAAACGGGTGGGTGGTCTCATCTGCCCACTGCGCCAAATGGGTCAGCTCTTGGAAAACTGTTTCCACCAGGCGCTCGGTGACATATTCCATAATCACCGGTTGCTGGTTATAGTGGCCAGAACGGTTTTCTATCAGAGACCGCCAGCTTAAAGATTCGAGGGCATCAAATACATCAGCCCTGGAAATAGTAGGCCAAATATCTGTTATGAGTTCAGATATGCTCGTCCATTCCCGGTTAATCGCTAGCCAATAAAGAATAGCTTGCTCTAAGGGTGAGAGTCGCTCAAATTGCTGGTTCAGCAAACGTCGAAAATCGTTAAAGATCGAGACGTCTTCTTGTAAAAAGAGATCAATATTACCTTCAAACAAAGACTGAATCGACGTACCGATAATCTTGAGTGCCAGCGGGTTGGCACCGTAGCGCTGAGAGAGCTGTTTGACCACCTCAGGTGAACCGATCAGCCCTTTGGCCTGGATAATGGCTTGAGCAGCCTCTGAGGAACCGCTCAACTGAAATGAGCGGGTTGTCAGTTGAGCACTTTCTAACATACCGATATCGGTCGGCTTCTCGCGACCGGTCACCAGCAAACAGCTCCGATGGTTGGTTTGCCCAATCTGCCGAAAAAGGTCACCGTAGTTTTCATAACCAGGACGATATTGACCGGGTTGACCGCTTGCTAAGAGGGTTTCCACATTGTCCAAAACCACTAGACAGCGATGGGTACGTAGCCAATGCAGTAGGCGATCCACCGTGGGCCTGACATCCTGTTGCTGCGACACAAAGGGAACTAGATCTTTGAGTAATGTTTCAAGGGGCGGGGCATTGCGCACCGAACGCCAGACTACGACATCAAACTCTGGCGCGATGGTTTGTGCTAGCTTCGCAGCCAGGCTTGTTTTACCAATGCCGCCAATACCTAAAATGATAATCAGTCGACACTGCTCAGTCAGAATGGCGTTTTGTAGGGCGGTCAGCTCAGCCCGACGACCGTGAAAAAACTCAGTGTCGATGGACTCTCCCCAGTCTTGAAGGGATTTAGACCTTGGGGAGGATACGACAGGATTGAAGGCACGGGCAGGTGCCGAGGTCAGGTTCAAGTCCGCAGCTGGAACCGGCGTGGGGATGATGTCCAGGGGCAGGGTATTTCTGTCGGCTGCATCTAGATCGGAGAGGGATTGCCAGTCGAGGTTGATGCGATCGCAAATTTCAACAAAGGTGGCAAAATCAACCGACTTACCGTTCAGAAACCGACTAATGGTGGATAGGGCCATATTCAAGTCTTCGGCCAGGGAGCGCTGGCTACGAAAACCGCACCGCTTCAAAGTTCCTTTGACGGTTTGAATCGATTGACTATTGACCTTGAGTGAGCGCGACATAACCAATAGAACACCCTGTGACTATGACTATATCAACCAAAAGCTTGGGCCATTTTACTGATCACGGGCCATCTATGAATTGCATAGACGTAATAGATTACGTTGATACTAGTCAGCACAGTTTGGGCAGCAAGCCTCTAATGTATACAATGCGGTCTTTTCCGTCATCGACAAATCAGTTACACCTGTCAAATTCATCGCCGCAAGAGGGTGTGGCAATGTCAGTTTGCTGACATATTCCACCAGCCAAGTGCAAAGTTTGTTGAAGCCTTTTAAGGTGCTCCTGACGGTCTGAGTCAGTTGATTATTGGCCGGCAGCGATCGAAACGTCGCCAGGGGAGCATCGGTTATGACTGTAGTATCCAGGTTTTGGGAATAGCATAAACCTAACTTTTTTTGAGTCCGGCAAGACTCTAGGCAAGACATCAATACTCGGTCATAAGTCATACAAACTCGGTCATGATCTCGGTTGACGCGTTGATTAGATGGGTACTACACAAACCGATTGGACCTCTGACCCATGATATTAACCGAACAAAAGACTCAACTTAGACCTGTCTCTACGCCCGTGCTACACACCCGACCGGACCCACGGCTGCAGGCAACCTGGATTGTAGAGAATAACAAGCTTGTTTGTAAGTGGATGACAGCATAGGAGATTTATCTCAGCATGTCGCCACCGCCCAAATTATTAAAATGGAGAATAGCATGGACATTCCATCTTCAGGATACGCTTGGAACAGTCTTGAATCTAAGGTAGACACATTGGTCAAAGACCTGATGCAAGCAGAGAAACTGCCCGGTATGACCGTGGCGGTCACAAAAAATGGTCGACTAATTTTGACCAAAGGCTATGGTTGGGCCAATATCCAAACTAAACAGGCCATGGAGCCTTTTACGAGCAGTCGCATCGGCAGTGTAACTAAGGCCGTGGTGACGGGGCCTGCTGGCTGGCAGTTGATGCGGGCAAAGGGCATTAACCCTCAGCAACAAAAACTCTATGGCCCCAGTGGTTTATTTAAGAACCGCTTTGCGGACGATATTGCAGCCAGTCCCACCCCCAATAAAGACTGGTATTACCAAATCACCCTACAGCATCTTTTAGATCATGAGGCTGGATTTGATGGTAGCGCCGATACGACTGGCGCAGACAAGATGTTTCCCGGAAGTCGAGACGATCTGACCTACGAACAAATCCACAAACATTTTCTGCGGACCAAGAAACTGCTCTTTCAACCGGGTACACAGTACAAGTATGCCAACCATAGTTTGGGAATATGGACATTGGTGATTGAGGCCCTCTCTGGCACTTCCTATCGGGACTACGTAATGAGCACGTACCTGCGATCGCTCGGCCTCCATACGGCAGTTCTGCCCGAACGCTCAAACCCGAGTAAACGGGAAGCCTGGAGCCATGTTTACAAGTCAAATAAGCCTGTCCCCATTAAATTTGGCAATTCAGGAACGGGGCTAGCAGCGGGGGGCTTCCGAGCCTCGGCTCAGGATCTAACCGCCATTATGGCCTACCTTGATCGCACCTACACCAACGCAGAGCTAGGTAAGATGGCCTGGGGCAAAGGGGACCGTGGTAAATTGTCCCACAGTGGCCGGATCGGCGATGCTGGCACCGCCTATGTGGTCATGTTTCCAGACGGCTATACGGCATTGAATGGTACCGATCTCAGCCAGGTTCATATTGCTGTAGCCACAAACATCAATATGAATAATTGGAAAGATCAGGATGCCTTGCTTGGATCTCTGGCTTCTCAGATTGCCCTGGCTGTTCCTGAAGCTAAGGTGCCAACGGCCTACAATCTCACTCAGTTTCTGCGTCGCTCTCGGGATGAAGGGGGTGCCTTCAAAGAGATCAGCCTAGACGGAGCTGTGGCTGCACTTTCTAACTCCGAGGGCAACCTGCAAATTATTCCCTATCGTGTGAGTGCCGGAGGTGCAATCAGCCGTGGTGCAGTGGTAAAAGCTGGAGCCGCTAGTCAGGTGAATCTGGTGCGCCCCGACAGCAGCCGTAACAATGCGGTTACCGCGTTTCGCGATGGGGATGGAAACCTGAAGTTGATTGGTTGGGTCATTTCTAATAGTGATCAGGTGAACCGTCGCGGAGATGCTGTCGCTGGACCGGTTAAGAACATTGCGGTAACGCCCTTCCCCGATGGCAATGGGGTGATTAGCTTAACCCAAGGCATGGAGAATGAGTTAAAACTGATCGCCTGGGAAGTGACTCCCACCCTAGCTATTGTCCGTCGTGGTGATATTGAAGCTGGGGCGATTCGAGATATGGCAGTAACCACTACCCATGCCGACTTTGCAGGAGTGGTGAGTGCAACAACTGGGAGCGATCGCAAACTCAAGCTGATTGCCTGGTCATTCAACTCAGCCGCTAAAATATTCTCTCGCCGTGGTGACACAGAAGCAGGTGAGATCAAGGGTGAGCTCAACATGGTGCGGGCACAGCTGGCTGACAACGACATTGTGGTGACAGCCTTTAGTAACGAGGATGCCAATCTCAAGCTGATTACCTGGCAGGTTCTAGCCAATGGCCAGATTAAACGTCGAGATTCGCTCACAGCAGGCTTTGCCAGCATTGTGGATCTTACTGCTGCCACTGGGGGCAGGGTGATTGCCTCAGTTAAAGACAGTGACGGCAATCTGCGGATGATTGCCTATCAGGTGCAGAGCAACGGGCAAATCGAGCGGGTGGGCACTGACATCGCAGGCCATACCAGCCGGATTGCGTCATCTGTTGTCCGTCGTAGTGGGCAGGATTTCTTGCTAACAGCCGTACGCGATGGTGACAACAAGCTGCGAACCATATCGTGGGAGCTGGGCTAGCGCGTTTTCTAAGGAATTAGGATCACGCAAAATTTAGCATCACCCCCCAGGGGCGCACTACTGTGCGCCCTACTAAGGCGATTGGCCATCTACCCTAATTTCGCAAGGCTACTTTATAGCCCGTGATTATCACGACGGCACCTCGGTGGATATTCGTGGATTCCAGCTGTGGATAAGATGACGACAATGTCGGCATACTAGGCACAATACTTTGGGATCTTGCTGAAAAAATCCTCTCAGGATACTCACTCCATAAGCACCAAACAGCTTATCAACAAAACTCAAGGAAGTGCATCAATGGCTAATTATAATTTAGGCGAGTTATGGAATCCCTTTAGCATCAATAACTACAGCGTGACGCTGTCACATCCCACAGACAGATTTCAATTTGATGTCACCGATCTCCATAACATCACTCTCGATCTACACGATATTAGTGCAGGTGACAATGCAAATCTATATCTGTATAGAGATTCTAACGGCAACAATATTTTTGATGCCAGCGATGTTTTGGTCAATTGGTCTGCACAGAATGGTGATACTGACGAAATGATTAACGCTACGGCTATTCCTAGCACATACTTTGCTATCGTCAGTCGCGGCGCAGGCAGTGATAACAGCGTTTCCTATGATTTAGATATCAGTGTCAATCACGATGCTGGTTCCCTCGGCATTACTCCCGTTGCCTTTGATAACTCTGAGCTGACAGTCAACTATCCAACCAGCGTTTTTGAATTTGACATATCGAGTTCTCGCTACGTTCATATAACCCTTGCGCATCTAAATGCTGGCACTGATGGCAACCTAAAACTGTATCTTGATAACGGCAACAGCATTTTTGATAACGGCGATACCCTTGTCAGTAGCCCTACTTTTGGCAAAGGCAATGATGAAAGCATCGACTATAAGGCCCAGGCTGGCACCTACTTTGTTGAAGTGAGCCGCAATAAGTACACTAACAACAACGACCCGCTGCTGTATAACCTCAAAATGTCGGCAACCCTGATAAATAACCGTGTTAGCAACCTGGTCGTTGGCGAGGTCGTGATGGGTGATATCACCAGTAACACTCCTATTAAAGCAGGTTATTTAGGTATTGGAGATGAAGACACAACCGATACCTATGCATTCTCGCTAGAAACCTATGAGGGCGTTAATATTTCGCTCTCAGGGCTCGATAGCGATGCCAATTTACGTTTGATTCGAGATACAAACAACAATGGCATTGTCGATTCGGGAGAAGTTGTTGATGGCTCCTACACATTTGGCGCTAGCGATGAGCAGATCAACAATATAACTCTTTCGGGAGCCTATTTCCTACAGGTTTTTCAAGGGCTCTATGGTTGGCCTACCAGCTATACCGTCGAGTTTGATCACTTTACTACTACCTATGCCTAAAGACTGACGTCTTTGGCCCCAATCACCTGTTGTCTAAAGATTAGCTAACCATGTCAAAAATTCAAGTCAACAGATCCTCTAGCAGCGATTGGACCAGTTTGCTCGGTCTTTTAATGTTGACAGGACTCACGGGAATCTCAACATTTGTTATGGTTGTGGATGTTTCAGCATTACGCCAGATGTTTCAGCCTGATTTGCCTACCCCAGGCCAGTATGAAATTGCCAAACAGTTATCCCAACAGTCAACTCAGCCCTAGTAGCTGGCTTTAGAAGATATCGCTAACAAGTCCATGTCGAATACCCCAATCACGGATACGCTTCAAGATAGTCTTGAACCAAACTGCCTTTGGATTGATCGGCAGACGCCGTCCACGCTGGTGGTCAAACAACGGCTAAAACGATTTTCTTATGCATTTTTGGTGATTTGGTCAATTCTGTTTGCGGGCATTCCCATGGGTTTAGTGATACTACTTGCCTCCCAGACTGGCATTAGTACCCTGGCATGTCAGAAAAATGAGCTGGCCAGCTTTGATTGTGACTGGTCTACCCGGAGTTTTTTGGGTCTAGGGCCAGTAGTTGAGCATCAGCTTGTTTCCCAGGTAGTTGACGCCCAAGTAGAATCGGCACAATGGTCAAACGCTCGGGGTGGGGGCACCGAGAAAATGTGGGTAACCCTGACCGGTCAGTCAGGGCATGTGCGACTCTTTGAAACCGCCTATGCCCTTGGGTCTGGATATCGACCCACGTTTCAACCCGCCGCCGCTGCCGAGATTCGGGAACTGCTGATTTTGGAGGTTGATGATTTTTTGATTAAACAGGAGCAGCGGTTTAGCCCTCAGTTTGTGGGGATGCTGGGTTTAGCGATGCTCTTTGTTGTACTGAGCATAGGGGTAGCCTACGGTGGGTTGCGATCGCGAACGCTGATTCTGGATAAATCTAATCATCGCTATAGTCGCCAGGTTCATACTCTCCTAGGAATGTGCGTGAAGCACTATGCACTCGATGAGATTACGTCCATTAGGGTCAAAGAGGTACGCCATCACAGAAACGGCAGGCTCCGTCACCTGTACCGTTTAGAACTATGTTTACGGTCGAACAAAATACATCGACTACCCAGCCTGTATCACCGTGAAGTTGTCAGTAAAATTGTCGTTCAGATGCGGTCATTTATACAAACATTATAGGTTTATGTATTCGAGTCTGTGTTTGTAAAATCCAAGATGACATCTAGGCCGCTTTTAATGCCTATGATGTCAAGAATATCAAGGTTAAGGGGGCATGCCACGGGCACATAAGCCCCCTTGAGACAATAGGATTAATCGCTCACTTCAAACGTATAGCTCAAATCTGTTGGTAGGTTTGGACCACGATGTTGAATTTCGATACGGTATTCCGCCTGGTCAACCCTATCTTCTAATAGACTGCTCAATGGGAAATGGGCGATAACCTCCAGGTGAGTCAAACAATTGGCGCACCTAACCACATTCTGACGACTCAACACAGAGTGATGGCCTAAGTAGTACTCTGTTGTCTCACCGTTATTCTCCCTCACGGTTGCATAGGCATTGATAACAAAAGAGCCCTGGAATAAGGCCCGATCGATGCCTCGAACCGTTAATTTCTTGGTACTAAAACCAGTCATAACAGCCAGAGAAACTGGTGCTTCCTCCAGAGAGCCTGGGCCATATGTATAGCCCAGCTGAGTTTCAATATTGACACAGTCTTTAGAGGTATAGGATGTTCCGTCGTCTTTTTTAAATGGATTAAGCGGCGTGTTTAGATCAAGTGTCGTATCCGGGGGAACACCTGGAGTCGGACCCTGTAAGTCGTTAGAATTGGTTCCAGCATAGCCAGAGATAATATCAATGCTATCGGTATAACCGTTCTGCTGCTGCCAGAGCCAAAACATCCGATCAACGTTGCAATGGTGAAAGAAAAAGATAGGATCTAATGCTGCAGTGTTGTTTTCACCCATGTCGCCGTTAGCATCGGCAATTTGTCCAGACTCACCACCCGGAACGTCAAATCCACCAACGGCTAAATGGATATCATTATGGGGAGATTCTAATGGTACGACAGTACCGTGATTCTCCTTATTCCACGCCTGCGCTGACGTGGTGTTTGAAAAAGCAGTATAGTTGGGCGCTTGTAGACACATCTGATACTGTGCCTGGATACCATTTTGGGAAGGGTTGGGATCCTTAGTGGTTGGATTATTCCCCTTAAGCCAGGCCAATACGTTCTTGTTTAGGAGCTGACTGTTTGTGTCAGGATCGGGATATTGCGCGTTGTGCCGTTCGGTATTTGCTTGGGCCTGAGGAGTACCGACAAGCCCAGATAGGGGGTAGCGTACGGTCTCATACCCTTTGGGTTTAGCATAAATGTGATTTTTATCCTCTGCCATGTCATCCGATAGCGCCTCGGGCAACACAAATGACCTCAAGGGATTATCGATCTCTTGGCCATCTAACATGACAGTTTCAGCAGTCAAAATCCAAGGAATTCCTTTGGCAAGCGTTTCCTGGCTGGTTTCATCCCAGTATGGCATCATCACACCAGGCACAATACTTTGCAAAGCTTGCTCTAATTTAAGGACATAAACTCGGTGCCAAGTTGGAAATAAAACATTGCCATGGTTACAGTATCCACCCCAGTACAGCCCCTTGCTCTCAGGCCAGTCTTGCCGGTATACAAACGGTTCACCATGATATCCACCCAGAATGAAAAATGATTGGGGATCGCAGGGTGGCAGATCTTTAATGCCTTTCCAGGCACGGAGAAGATCCTCAAGGGGCTGCTTATTACCCTTTTCGTATTCGTTTTGGAGACTACGAACTGATGGACGAGCATGCCCGTTTATCTTGTTTATAGACATATGATAGACCTCGCATTAAAAGTTGATAGAGCCTATGGAGATAATATTTCTAGGAAAAACACTATCTCCACCGTGACAGTTGCTAACAAATCAAGCAGTCAGTAACCGAACGTTGAGCCTGCTGGTATTACTTGTGTTGGCTGCAACAACAGGCTGTATGGGTTAGAAATTTTCCTTTGTGAAGTCAGGCAGCAGCCCAAAGGTATTATCACCAGTGCAGGTACTGTTGTTCGCATCACAGACCTTAACCCAGCGCATCATTCCCTGATCTTCATGGTCCACAAAGTGACAATGGAAAACAAACGATCCTTCGTAATCTGTGGGTTGATACAAGAACTTAACAATTTGATTGGGCTGTACCAGCAGGGTATCTTGCCATCGATTGGGATGGGTAACAACAGGAACTGTGGAACCTGGGTAAGGGCTATAGCCACTATCTTTGCCACTGCCATCACTACTGTCATAGGTCTGAATCTCTTCTATGTAGAAGGGATTGGTGTGAATATGGAAAGGATGGGCAGATGTCACTGGGACCGTCTTCCCACCTTTAACGGGAAACTTAGAGTCAAATTCCACCTTGAATGTCCACTCACCCACTTCATTGAGATTAAGGGAAATGGGCTGCATGTTTTCAGTAAACATCTCTTTGTCTAGATTGGAGGGATTAGGTACATAATCAATAGCCTGACAGGCTGGAGCCAACGGATCACTATTGCTTACACAGCTGAAGGACATCCCAAAACTAACGGTTTTGAACTTTGTCTCATCTGGATTATTAGGAACAGGCGCTTTGTTATCTCCTGGTATTGGGAAGAAGACAAAATGTCCTTCATAGGAATGGTCTGGCTTAGCGTGGGCAATATTAGGACTTGGGGGATAATATTGCTGTTCCGCGTAGGCTATCAGAGCACTTTCTACCGCCGGATCAGGCAGGGCAGGCTTAGCCTCATCACCAGTGACAGACAAAATAGCCACAATGTCCTCAGCACTTTTTTCACCGGTATAGGCACTACTCATATAGGCATAATTGACATTTTTGAGCAGTAAATAGATACCTGCTTTCGTAGGGTTAATTAATGCATCAGCTCGATTGCCAGGCCCTAAGGTTAGACAATTCTGGTAATAAACATAACCGTTCTGGCTATTGTCCTTGGGACAAGCGGGCTCATCAATTTTACCCGTGGTAATTCCATCATAGGCGATGATATTCAACGGCAATGTTTCTGGAACGTTGTTGCCGATTATAAAGTTAGCCGATGTTGTTAGCCAGGTTTGCAAGACACTGCCCTGGCCTATACGTGTATCGGTAAATGGAAACCGATTTGGCTTTACAAGTGTATCCAACTGAGCAGGCAGGCTGTCTATTCCCGCCTCACTGAGCTGAACAATAGACAAAGATACAGGTTCAGCGACTCCGCCGTTGACTAGACGCCAGCGCTCAACTTCGCCAGCGGTCATCTCAATTTCGGGATAGGGCTGACCGTTTACCAAGGTATACCCCGTAAAAACTGAGCCAACAAAATTAGCGCTATTTTCTGGGGTTGTTGTTCCATTTTTCTCGACAATATAAGTCCAACCGACTTCACAAGGGGTGTTTCTAGTGCAGTTGTAGGCTCCATAAGCTTCAGTGGGTGACTCATAGGGGAGATGTTGAAACATCAACAGACGATCTTGATCTTTGGTAATGCCTAAGTCATCTTTCAGAATCGCATCTAAGGATGGAACGACCTTAGATGAAGGGGTATCCGGATTAAAGTTAGACTGTGTTGCCGCGAGATCATCAATGATGATCGCCCCTTCTAAACCACTACCAAGGGCCACTGATGTTGCCCCATGCTGGTGAGGATGATACCAAAATGTCCCTGCAGGGTGTTTATCTGGAATTTCAATCTGAATATCCCACTGATTTCCAGGGATTAGACTGTCGATAACATCATCACTGATCCAATAATCACTATCGCTGTTGTAAGTTTTATCAGTCCCCGTGGTACTGGCGATCTCTCCTGTCTGCTTTACAGTATTTGCTGGAGAGTCATGCAATCCATGGGTATGAAAGTTGGTCATGTTGCAGGTGGCATTTGACAGCATCCCCTGCTGATCTTGATCGAGTGTGGAGCTAAATGTTGTTCTGGGGTCAATACAAGATGTATATCCCTCGTCATAATAGAATTGCTTCTCACTCAGGGTAGGGTTGGATTTAAGCGCTGTTTGATATCGTGATTGAAAGGTGGGGTTACTTTTAGCCTGTTCATACCCTACATATCTGTCATCGGGTAGGTTATTGCTTAAATGGAGAGTGATCGTATCCCCTGGTTTAGCCCGGAGAGTGGGTCCAATCAGATCAGTAAACCACGTAGAGCTATTTCCGTTTGGAGTTTTAGCAACATCACCGTCAGCGGTTGTCGCCGTAAAGCTACCCTGCTGGACATGCTGAACAGTATAGTTGCGTAGCGAAACCACATCTGGGCCGATACTAAAGCGAGCACCCGTTGAGGAATTCGATGGAATGTAGCCTTCATTATTGGTAATGTTGTAGTCGATTGATATGGCCGCCTCTAGCTTTCCATTCTCAGATTTGATCTGAGAGGGGGCAGTTAATTGATGTTCGTAATCTTCCAAGAGACCATTATCAGCTCGAGCGGGGCTGGCTAACAATAAACAGAAGATTCCTATAAAAAGCAGGTCAAAAAAGGGGTTGTGTTTCATAGAAGCCGTAAAAAAACATAAAAAGATCAACAAAACCCAGTCGTGGCGACACATCAGAAAGCTGTCTTTCCACTTTATTTGTGAAACAGCTTGTTTTCTGCGCATCCTAAAGCGAGCTTTCCTTGCATTCCACAAAGAAAACAAATGCCTCATAGGTGGCTCTCTAGCAGCTCACCGCAGCCATCGAAAAACTCCAAAGCCTCAGCTAGCTAAATGGCTGATCAGAAAAGACTAAGATTGTGTATTTAATAGACTTAATCGGAATTAAGAGGGTGTAAAACCGACTCAAAGCCTTATCAGAAAAGCATTTGGGCAGCCTTTTTGAAGGCTCCTGAAATCCTTGTATATCAAGGGCTCCACTATTTTCGATTAAGTCTAATGTATCTCCCCGAAAACTTCTACCTCTATGGAGGTTAACTTAGCTAGTGCAATCTTAAAATGTAGTACCCAGAGATGGATTTAGTACCAAGAGATAGATTTTGAGACTAGACATGAACGCTTAGAAGGAAGTCAAGATGTCAAGTGACCCTCCGTCATAGTAACGCCAATCCGTAAACCAAGAGTCAGCTTTTTATAATTTGTTTACCGGCTTTCAAACTTTTATTAGATAACCGTGAGCACACTGCATCAACGGTGAAAGCTCACCGTAGTGACTGCGCTAGCGAGACATGAGACAATCACCCACTGTTACGGTGTGTATCTTCTGTAGGCACGACGAGCAGGCTGTTGTGTCATCACTCAGGTGGCTTGGGCATATGACCTAATTGATCTAACTAACCTAACGAGGATCTAACTAACCTAACGAGTATTTTGCGATCTCAACTCCAACCCATAGCGATAGAGGGCCACAGGTCGCTCAAGCGCCCTAAAGTAATCCGGATCCTGGGGCGACAGGTACACAGCGGTAACCTGATCGGCCACAATCCGGTCTGGTTCGTAGTGGTAGGCCGTCGTATTCTCCACCTCATTTAGGTAAACCGTTGGCCGCCTGCCGCGAAAAAACTGTTGAAACACTTCGGTAGTAATAAACGTAGCCTCATCGGGCTGCTCCACCGCGCGTCCGGTGACGGTGGACACCAGTTGCTGGCTGTCCTTTAACAGGGTAATCTGCCGATTGGGATTTTCAGGATCCACGTTGACCGCCTTAACCCAGTCGTCTCCCAAATAGGCCCGTGCCAGACTCAGTCCGTTAAAGGCCCGATCCGATACCACCCCCTCCGATGTTTTGAGCGGACGATTGAGAAACTTACCCTTAGCCACCCGCGCTTTTTGAAAACGGATATCCGCTTGGATAGGCATCTCTAAAAACTGCCGGTTGCCTTCAAATCCGGGGGTAACCACATCGGGAGCCAGGGGGGCCGCCATCTCCGTCAGTGTGGAGGTTAGCCGCCAGGGACCATCGAGCCACTCCGGGTATACCAAGTCCCCCTCGGCGGGCTGTACAGGCGGCTTTGTCGACCATTCAGGAAAGTGCGACAGCCGCTCCGCCAGGGGGGTAGCCCGGGCCTCACCGCTGCACAGCAGCCAAACTAACGTGAGTAGAGTTATCCAGATCAGTCGGCGCTGAAGCCGTTTTAGGGAAAACCGATGCATGCTTACGTCCATTGCCACAGCACCAGTTTAATCCCACTGACAGTCCCATCTCTAGTAGCGCCGTCAAACCATGGAATCCGACCATAGAATCTGCCAGTAAGTCCAGACATCGGGAGCAATCCTAATATTATCGGGAGTAATGCTTAAAGTGGCTGTAGCCTTTAAGTAGAAAGCCATAGGGTAGGTTCACCTTGCCAGCAATGGATACTCAAACTCTGCTTAAAGAAGCACTCACCGACGAGCTGGGCTTGCTTTACACCAATGTGACCCAGCTGACGGCTGTAAAGTCTCTACCCGAGGATGATCTCCAGCTGCTGCGCGGGCTGGTTTCAGTGCTGCAGTTCGCGGCCCAGCAAATGACCCAACAGCAGGCCGCCGGTGGCAAACTAGCCGCTGATGTGACAGCCCTGCGCGAAAAAGTAGCCCAGCTGCAGCAGGAGAACGCCGCCTACCAAAAACAGCTGCAATGGATCCAGGATCGAATTGCCCTCTCGCGTAGCGCAACTGGCAAAATGCAGCGCAAGGCAACCCTCAAGCAAACGTTGGACATTGCCATGGGGATTACCCAAGCCAACAGCGCCAGCATTTTTTTGCTCAATGATGCCAAGGTCGTTACCGAGTGTATATTGACCCGCTCAGGCACCACCGAACGGGAACGCCAAACCCTGGTGGGTCAAGTTTTAGAAAAGGGGCTAGCCGGTTGGGTGGTGGAGCATCGCCAGGTGGAAACCATTGCCGATACCAGCCTGGACGATCGTTGGATCAGCCTGCCCAATCAGCCCTACAAAGTGCGCTCGGCCCTCTGTGCGCCGCTGCTAAGCGACAGCCGCATTTTAGGGGTCATCACCCTGACCCACCCGGAGCGCAATCACTTTAAACCCCCGACCCCAAAGCTTATTGCCGCCATGGCCGACCAGATCGCCCTGGTTTTAGAAAATGTCAATTTTCACCTGATCACCCGTACCCTCAACAGCCGCCTCAGGCAACATCAAACGTTTTGCCGTCAGATGTTAGCAACGGAGATAGCCGGTGCTGTCATGGTGCAAAATAATCGGCTTGTCCAGGTCAATAGCTGTGCGGCCAGGCTGTTTGGGCAAGCACCCGAGGCCTTGCTACACCTGCCCTCCATCGCCAGCATTATTGCCTACGAGGATCTCGAGCGCGTACGTTCAGCCCTGGAACGGTGCCATACCCGCCCGCTCAGCCTCAAATTTGGCATCACCCACAAAAGTGGTCAGGTGATTCCTGTGAGCGCCCAGGGGATCTCCCTCGATTTTCGCGATCAGCCTGCGGTGATGATGATCCTGAATCGGGTAGATGCTGAGTGAGGGGACCGATAGCGTCTGTCCCAGACATGTTCCGATACCCATGTTTCGATACTATGTAGACAGCTTTTTCCATACCTCCGTGATTGCCACCCCCAGCCGTCCCCCAGCGATTAAGTTTCTAAAAACGCCCACCTCCCAAGCGTGGCTCGATCAGGCCCTGGCCAATCTAGATGAGGTCATGTTGGACCATTCCCACTGCGAGCGTAAGGCGGCGGGGATTGCCATTAAGCTGATGTTTTTATATCCAGGCGATTTGGCCCTGGTGGAAGCGTTGACGGACATCGCCCAGGAGGAACTCAGCCACTTTAAGCAGGTCAATCAGTGGCTGGCACGGCGCGGCGTGACTCTGCGGTCCCTGACGGCGGGTCCCTATGGGGCAAAATTGCGTAAACACGTGCGCCCCAACGATCCGGAGCGCAAGCTGGACCTGCTGCTGGTTTCAGCCCTAATCGAGGCCCGCAGCCACGAGCGGTTAGGACTGCTGGGGGAGCACTGCCCGGACCCGGAACTGGCCCGGTTTTATCGCAGTTTGATGGCCTCGGAGGCCCGCCACTACGGTGCCTACTGGCTGCTGGCCACCCATGAATTTGGAGCGGAGCGGGTCACGCCCCGGCTGGAAACCCTGGCCACAGCCGAAAGTGAAATTCTGGCAACGCTGCACCCGGCACCGAGGGTCCACAGCTGAGGGCTCGTTAAATATTAAGCCCATGGGTTAATGGTGATTTTGCTTAACACATAATGGGATAACCTCTCCTTTTAGAATTTTGTCGCAGCGCGCAAAATTCTAAACCACCTCACCAACTGTCCAAATACGCCATTGAGGACATCATAGATAGTCTTCCGTGGTTGTAGGACGGCGGAACGCCCTGCCCAGGGGAAGCCCCGTTTACGTTTGGGATAACGTATATACTTCCGGAAAGGGAACTCGGCGGGACCCCACGCAGCTGATTTTGCGAATCACCAACTCCTCAAGATTCATGAGCGAGTATTGATTAATTGCGGCGCAGGCTGCTCAGGGCTTTCCTCCCTGAAACCTTCCCGTTCGTGGGGTCCTAGACTCCCACATCCCCCCGAAAGGAAGCTGTCGTCCATTGCAACAATTCAGGTGTGGTGGAGGTTACAGTGGGGTCAGGGCATATATTGCTGTGCCCAACCATGAACTTGTTTCTTAACGGATCCTAATATGCAGACTTCCTTTAAAGCCTTTCTCATTCGTGATTGGCGGCCCGCTGACCGGCAGACCGCAGCCGATTTGATTGGCCAGGTCCTCACGGAGTACGGCCTTGGTTGGGAGCCAGAGGGGGCAGATAGTGATGTGGTACAGGTGGAAACCCACTACCAGGAAGGCGAATTTTGGGTGGTGGAGCAGGGGGGGCAGCTGGTGGGTACGGCGGCCTATCGCCCGATTGAGCGGGGCGAGCAGGCGGTGGAGATTCGGAAAATGTATCTATTGCCAGCGGTGCGTGGTCAGGGGCTAGGACGATTTTTGTTGGGGCAGTTGGAGGGTGCGATCGCAGCCCGTGGCTTCCATGAAATCTGGCTTGAAACCGCCACATCCCTCAAACAGGCCGTACACATGTACGAAAGTTCGGGCTATCAGCTGGCCACCGGTGTCGAAACCAGCCGCTGCGACCGGGTGTACAAAAAACGAATCCGGTAGCGAATGCCGTTATAATCTCTGGCGAACTCGTGATTGCTCCAATACCCACAAATGCTCTGTGATTGCCGTTTATCCCGGTAGCTTTGACCCAGTTACCCTGGGACATCTCGATATTATTACCCGCAGCAGTCGGCTGTACGACCACATTATTGTGGTAGTGTCACGTAACCCCATGAAAAACCCAATGTTCACCGTTGAGGAGCGGCTGGGTCAGATCGCTCAGGCAACGGCGCATTTAAGCAATGTCAACGTCGATAGTTTTGATGGGCTGACGGTCACCTATGCCCACCAGCACCAGGCTAAAGTACTCATTCGCGGTTTGCGGGTGCTCTCGGACTTTGAGAAAGAGCTGCAGATGGCCCATACTAATAAAACCCTTGCCGCCGATCTAGAAACCGTTTTTTTAGCGACATCTACTGAATACGGTTTTTTAAGCAGTAGTCTAGTAAAAGAGATTGCCAGGTTTGGCGGAGCAATCGATCACCTTGTTCCTGAGCATGTTGCCCACGATATTCGGAAATGGTACGGCGAGAACCTCCAGTAAACGATCCTAGGCTAAATGGCCAGACTGCACAACAGGCCGACGATGCTCTGTACCAGCAGCCGCTGCCAGTCGGGAAGGCATCTGAGCCCACAGCTGGGTTCGATATTCAAGATGCCCTCAACCAAATTGAGGAAGCGGTGCTCGATAGCCCTCGCCTACCGGTGATGGGCCGCACCATGATCAATGAAGACGATCTGCTAGACCAGCTCGATGCGGTGCGGTTAAACTTGCCTGGCGCGTTTCAGCAGGCTCAGCAGCTCCTGGAGCAGCGCAATGAAATCCTCACCGAAGCCGAGCAGTACGCCCAGGAAATCGTTACAACCGCCGAAAAACAGGCCGCCGTTATTTTAAACGAGACGACGATCCTGCGGCAGGCCGAACAGCAGGCTCAGCAGCTGCGACTGCAGGTAGAGCAGGAATGTGCGGCGTTGCGATCGCAAACCATGATGGAAATTGAGCAGCTCCAGAACCAAACCAAACAAGAATGTGACGAACTGCGCAAAACCTCCATCGCCGAATGCCATGCCATCCAAACCGATGCCGATACCTATGCGGACCAAGTGCTGCAGCGCATGGAAACCCAGTTCAGCGAAATGCTCGATGTGATCAGCAACGGTCGCCAGCAGCTTTATGAGCGCCAGCAGCGCGCCAGGCAGGCAGCGCCACCGGCCCCAGCCAGTGAGCCCCCCCCTAGCCTCAACCGTCGACCGGCAACACCCACGCGTCCCCCGGCATCCACCCGCCCCCCAGCGGGCCAGCAATCCTACATTCAGCCAACCCAGCCGCCGCGGCCACCGCAACGTCCTCCCCGTAAGTTCTAGATGATTGGCTACCTCAAAGGAGCCCTGGCCGATATTCAGCGGCTGACCAATGGCCGTGTGATCATCACCATTGATGTCCAAGGTGTCGGTTACGAGCTCCAGGTGACCGCTCGGGCCATGGCCGATCTGCCCCCCTTGGGCGACCCGGTCCAAATTTTTTCTCACCTCCAAAACCGAGACGATCAGCCGGTACTGTTTGGGTTTAGCTCCCGGGCCGAGCGCGATGTCTTTCGTCTAGCCACCAGCGTCAGCGGCATTGGCCCCCAAATGGGCATGGCACTGCTCGACACCCTCAGCCTCAATGATTTGGTCCAGGCCGTCGTCTCCGGCAACGCCCGGATTTTGTCCCAAACCCCCGGCGTCGGCAAAAAGACCGCCGAACGCATTATTTTAGAACTGAAAACTAAGCTCGCCGAATGGCGACAGCAGGCTGGGCTAATTACCGCCCCCGCCGCTGGCCCTGTGGCTGTGGTTCAAGAAGATGTGGAAATGACCCTGCTGGCCCTGGGCTACTCCAATGGTGAAATCACCAAGGCACTCCAGGCAGTAGGTCAAAGCAAAACCCTGAGCAAAACCGCCGACACCGAAGCCTGGATCCGCGAAGCCATCGCCTGGTTGAGTCAATAAACCGGCCTCCAGGCCAGAATTTTCACGCAGCCAGGGGGGATCGTAGCGCTAGCCGACAGGGTTATTTAGCGTATTTTTGTATCAAATTACACTGTTTGATATAGGCTTTACTAGGGAACTCTGCGGACGCAGGCACTAAAACTATCAGTAATAGGAGTTTATGAAACAAGTCATTGCAGTCATTCGGTCCAGCCAGTTAGACAAAGTAAAAGACGCCCTGGTCAATGCCGGCATCGTCGGTATGACTGTCGCCAACGCCCGTGGGTTCGGGCGTCAGAAAGGTCAGGTACAAAGCTACCGAGGCCAGACCTACAAGGTCGACTTTTTACAAAAGCTGCGGTTAGAAATTGCCGTTGCTGACGATAAGGTCGATCTGGTCGTACAGACAATCGTCGATGCTGCCCACACGGGTGAAATCGGCGACGGCAAAATTTTTGTATTACCCGTCGAGGCGGTCTATCGGATTCGCACCGGCGAGCGTGATGACATCGCCCTTTCCACTGCCCAGAGCTAACCCACCCCCACTTTTTTCAACGCTGCCTGCGCCGCTTTTTTTTCCGCATCCTGTTTACGGCGACCGTTGCCCCGGCCATAGAGCAGTCCCTTCACCCGCACCTCAGCGGTGAACTGTTTAGCATGGTCCGGGCCGCTGGATGCAACAATTTGGTAGGCGGGGACTTCCCCCAGCTGCTCCAACGACCAGATTTGGAAACGACTTTTATAGTTAATGTGGACTGCCGTGGCACTTACATCATCGGCAACGCTATCAAACATTGGAATCACATAGGCACGCAGGCGATCGATGTCTTGAGCGCTGTCTAAGAAAATCGCCCCGATTAGGGCTTCAAAGGTACTGCACAGAACCCGTTTACTGCTGCGGCTGTCGCTCTTCTCGGCACCGCGACTGAGGCGGAGGTGGTCCTGCAGTTTGAGTTGGCTGGCAAAGTAGCTCAGCTGGTTTTCATCCACCAGCGCCGCCCGGAGGGATGTTAGCTCACCCTCAGGCCGTTGAGGATAGCGCTGATAGAGGTATTCACCACTGAGAAATGTCAGGATAGCGTCCCCTAAGAACTCTAGCCGTTCATTGTCCTTGCAGTCATGTTCTTTGGCGTAGGACTTATGGGTAACGGCCAGCTGCCACAGGGTTTGGTTGTTGAACGTCGGTAGATAAAACGCACTCATGGTTGTACCATAGCGTGGCTAACTCCATCGATAATGCTCCAAAAGGCGATCCATCTACCCTCTACACTCGTAATAGAATGGACAGCTGCTCAAGACTGCCTATTATAGTGATATTGCTCTGGAGGGGGCCACTTGGAAACGTATTTGAGTAATGATTTTGACATGGGTGCCTAGCCTATGGCGTCAGAACATCTACAAAGTCAACCTTCAGAGAGAAGGGACGAAACAGATGGAGCCCTGATTGTGTCTTTGCGAAACGGGAATAAAGCTGCCCTAGCTGTTCTCTATGATCGCTACTCACGGCTGGTGTATACCATTGCGTTTCGCATTTTAAAAAATCAGCCCGAGGCAGAAGATTTAACCCAGGAAATCTTTCTCAATCTTTGGCAAAAACAAACGTACGACCCCAACCGTAGCTCCCTCAGTCGTTTTTTGAGCACGGTCACCCGCAATCGAGCCATTGATAGGGTGCGCTCCCGGACTATTCGTTCTCGCATCCTCAAGGGGCTGGCGCCTCAGCCTGCTGCACCGACCAGTTTTTCAGTGCCGGTGGAGCAGGCGTCCTTGAGCGAACGGTCCCAACGGGTGCGTGAGGCCCTAGAAACCCTGCCCGAAAAACAACGCGAACTTCTATCACTTGCTTATTACCAAGGATTTAGTCAATCCGAAATTGCCCACCATACGAATATTCCTTTAGGGACTGTCAAATCTCGAATGCGTCAGGGCTTATTTAAGCTCAAAGCGGCACTACAGGACTTGGTGGACTAACGCAACAACCTTCTGATTGGATTACCTACTTCGACCCCATGGCTCCTCATCGAAAATTATACGAATTAGCGGCTGACTATGTAGCTGGCAATCTCTCAGATGAGGATGCTAATGAATTTGTCCGCCTCATGGCTGAAACCCCCGACCTGAGGACAGAGGTCGACCGGCTTGAAAAAACCATTGGTTTAGTCCTCAATGAGCTACCCATGGTGACTCCTCCACAGCGGTTGCGGGAGGCTGTTTTAGCTGGGGCTGAACCACCGGCCGTGGCGCCAGCTGTCGACTCGCCACGGATATCAACCCTAGCCTGGCTGCTAGGGGCATTGGCAGCTGGTGCAACCTTGCTATCCCTGGGGTTAGGGTTGAGTAACCAGCGTCTCCGGTTGGCCAATCAACAGCTTCGAGACGATCTACTGGCGACGTTGCCAGCACAGCAAGCTACGTTGATTTTGCAACAGCCTGCCACCCGCTTTTATGACTTTGAGGGCACCCAGGATGCCCAGGATGCCTTTGGCAGCATGATTGTGGATACGGATGGTTTGGAGGCTGCGATCGCATTTAAAAACCTATCCCCCCTGCCGGCGGATCAAACCTATGCCCTATGGGTGCGCCATGAGGGGCAGTACGTCCCCTGTGGCAACTTTCAATCTGGTCAAGACGGCACAGTCTTTGCAACCTTACCCATGCCCCCTGTGTACCAATCTAGGCCCTGGGTGCAAGATGTCATCGTGACCGTAGAACCGGCCAACCTGCCCGCTCAACCCACTGGTCCCATTGTGGCTGAAACCATCTGAGGGAAAGAATTTCAAAAAAATCGAAAATACTTTCATCCAAACCACAGCCCCATTCGTATTAATAATCAAACAGACCAATTGTTGTTGATACGGAGGTAGCTTTGGAGGTCTCTGTTGCCCTGGTGCAGTAGAGAAATTTGTTTTGTGATTGCTTACATTCCCATGGGTTTTCAGTAATCTGACAAAATATCAATTTAATCTCATCCAACGCCACCCACCATTCGTATCTATAACTGAATGCCAATTTTGTTCTTCCCAGGCTTACATTTTACGATGCCGTAGAACAATAATCGCATTTCTGTTTTTAGTTTTTTCCTTACCAAAGATATCTGTCACAGCTGCCTTGGCCATTTACCGGGGTTCGTTGGCGTGTGCTGAGGTCTTTGTCGAGAACGCTTGCTCTGTCGTGCCATCTAAAACTATAGGAGAATCCAAATGAACACTTTTCTAACGCTTCTTGTCAATCAGATTGTGGGTGCATTATTTCAAGACGCGCCTGAGATTGAAGACCTAGGAGATATCTTTATCGGCGGCAATGGAAATGACAATCTTCAAGGCGGGGATCAAGATGACATCTTTTTTAGTGGCAACGGAGACGACACTGTCCTGGGTGGTGCTGGCACTGACGTAGTGTTTGCTGGTCGGGGTGACGATACCGTTGTTGGGCAAACCGGTGACGATGTTGCTTTCTTGGGCTCTGGCTACGATCGATTTATCTGGAACAATGGTGATGGCAGTGACTCCATCAACGGGGGTTCAGGCTTTGATGTCACCGAAGTCAACGGTGCCGATGGTCC
>JBCDJC010000065.1:0-23662 GCA_038748225.1 Cyanobacteria bacterium P01_H01_bin.26
AGTTATCCAGGGAAATGCCTTTGTTATAGAGCGCTTCGTGATAGTCGGGTTTGATGGTGAGTGCCTGGTCATAGGCGGCAATTGCTCCAAACAAATCTCCTTGTAGATAAGCGTCATTGCCTTGTGCAAATAACTTCTCTGCTTGCTGATCCAATAACGATTGTTCCGGCTCAGACTTTGGTGGCTCAGGCTGCACAGCCTGCTGACCCATTTCCTTCACCATTTGCCCAACCACCCCACAGTCCATCTGCCCCCACCGCGCCAATCGCGCCGCTATCTGCTGACGCCGCTCCGGCTTCAGCCGCAAAACTTTGCGATCATAGCGAAACAACCATTCCACAAACCGCTGATCATTTTCCCGCCCTGCTAAGCAAGCCTTCACCTGCTCCGCTGACCAGCCCGCCGCCAAACCCGCCATCACCTGATCAAACAACGCCTCATAGTTAACCGGAGCAGGCGTCTTTTCTGGAGCAGGCTTACGTCCAAAGAACCGATTAAACATAGAAAAATTGTGGGCAAGTATCCGTCAAGGCATGTAGCGTAGGCATTTTTCACCTTCCAACATTCTATTCACTGCTCCTGTGGAGCTTACAGGTGGCATTTAAATTCTTTAGATACTGCCTAAAATGAAAATTTTAGTTGGGTTTTGCAGGCTCAACGCCAATTTACGAGTGATGGGGGGAGGCATAATATCAGAACCGTTGGGTTTTATGGATGCCCCCAACCTATAGGGTGATGACGCTACCAAAGCTGACGCTGTCTACGATTAAACGCAATGCCACAGATAAATCCTTTGCGCGGGGGCAGAGCTACTGGAAGTCTGGAGCGGTGGTATCGCTGACCCAGCGCCAGAACACATTGCAGAGCGAAGTGGAAGGTAATGAACCCTGGCCCTACCGCATTACCATCGACTTTGACGACGGCGGCATTACCAGCACCTACTGTACCTGCCCCTATTCTTTTGGGGGCTGGTGCAAACACATTGTTGCTACGCTGCTCGCCTGTATTGAACAGCCAGACAGTATAGAACAGCGAGCCACACTGGCTCAGCTCCTAGATTCACTCAATCTTGTACAGACTCAAGGCTTGGTGCAGACACTGGTAGAAGAAAACCCAGCGCTGATCGAATCGATAGATTTTTATGTTGGTCGCTTGGCCCAGTCATCTCAAACTCAAGCAGCTACAAAGTCTAAACGGTCTCAGCGCCAGACCAGTATTGATCAGACCGTATATAAACGGCGGGTACGAGAAATTATTCGTACTGCGGTTCAGCACTGGGAATATGGGGGCGAGGATGACGATTCTCTATATGAGCTAAATGATGTAGCAGAGGATGCGCTGACATTCCTCGAAGCGGAGGATGGTCATAATGCCCTGGCTGTCATGGAAGCAATCACCGATGCGTGTGTTTCTTACTGGGGCGAAGTGTACGACATACTCGGTATGGGACCGAGTGAGTTTGACTTAGATTTAGATGCGGCCTGGACCGAAGCCATTTTGAGTACGGACCTGACTACTGACGAGGTTTTGGAGTGGCAGGAAAAGTTAGAGGAGTGGCAGGTAGAGCTGGGTAGTTTTGCCATGGCCCTTGAGGCTTTGCGCCAGGGTTGGGACTATCCGCCCCTGGTGAGGGTACTGCAGGGCGACATTTCAGAGCTAGGGGCCTGGTCTGGGGAAGCGCCTAGCTGGGCTGATACCTTTAGTCAGGTGCGTCTGAAGATTTTGCAGCGTCGGGAACGCTATGAAGAGTACCTTTGGCTGGCCCAGGCCGAGGGCTGTATGAAAGAATATTTGACCATGTTGGGACAGCTAGGCCGCACCGATGAAGCCGTAGCAGAGGCGGCTGAGGTGATGACGACTCTGTCAGAGGCAAAGCCTCTGGCGGAAACCCTACGAGAACAGAACAAACTGGAGCAGGCCCTGGATATTGCCATGCGGGGGCTGCGGTTTGAGGAGGAGCGCTCTGCTAGTAGATATGACTTTGCGGTGTGGACCAGCGAGCTAGCCGCAGGGCTAGATGAGCCGGATTTAGCCCTGGAGGCCAGGGTCATTGCCTTTCGGGTCAACCCTTCTCTGCAGGACTATCAAACAGCTGAATCGCTGGCATCAGACTGGCCGGAGACAAGGGCTGGACTGTTGACGTATCTGCGCGATATGGACGAATGGATAGCCAAGGAGGCCAAGGTGGATGTCTTTTTGTATGAGGGGCTGGTGGAGGATGCGATCGCATCTATTACGTCTTCTTTCTATGGCTACACCCAGCCAAAACTAGTGATGCGAGTAATGGACGCCGCCATAGTTAGCCATAGTGCCTGGGTGATCAAAATCGCCAAACAGGAGGCCGAAAAAATTATGGATGCTGGTAAAGCCACAGATTACGATCTGGCTGTGAAATGGCTCCAGCGGGTGCAGCAGGCCTACGCCGCTCAATCCAAGGACTCCGCCTGGTATCGCTATAGTCAGAAACTAATTTCCATCCACATTCGTAAGCGCAAGCTAATGGGATTGATGAAAGATCAGGGATGGGTGTAGCGGGGCCTATCGAGTTTGAAAAATATTTTGCACCATTTGTTTATCGCAGGCGGCAGCGGCTCGATCTAGCTCATCCACTTCACCTGTCGTTAGCTGCCAGTCCAGGGCACCGATGTTTTGTTTAGCCTGTTCCAGGGTTTTAGCCCCTGGAATGGGGGTGGTTCCCTTGCAAATGCACCAGTTAAGCGAGGTCTGGGCCATGGTTTTACCCCGCTCTGCCGCCACCTCTCGCAGACAGTCCAACAGCGGTTGAATACCCGGTAGCAGCTGTCGAAATAAAACTCCCCGAAGGCCCTTGGGCTTATTTTTGCCATATTTACCCGTTAGCAGCCCCAGCCCCAGGGGGCTGTAGGCAATCATCTGAATGCCCAGATCGTCACAGACGTCTTTTAGCCCCAGCTCTGTGACAGGAAAGGTGGACAGCAGTGAATACTGCACCTGCAGCGAGGTAATCGGAATCCCCCGAGCTGAAAAGCGTTTATGCACCCAGTGCAAACGCTTGGGACCATAGTTTGACAGCCCTATGCCTTTGACTAAACCCTGGTCGTACAAGTCTGCTAAACCGTCTAATAGGGGACCTTCCTGCCAGGGAAAGTAGTTGGCGGTAGACCAGTGCATCTGAGCCATATCTAGCCGCCCCATGCGGGCCTTTGAAGCGCGGCCAGCGTTGACCATCATGCTCCGAGTGAGCCTCCAGGGGTAGGCGGCCAGCTTGGTGGCCAGGCAAATCTTGTCTTTATTGGGTCCCTGGTATGCCTGGCTAAACTGGCCTAGGAGTTTTTCGCTCTGGCCGTTGAGCTTGCCGGTACCGTAGGAGTCGCCCGTGTCAAACAGGGTGACCCCGTTGGCAACACAGTGGTTAAACACCTGCTGCAGTTCTGTGTCCATGTGTTGGTCATAGCCCCACAGCAAACGATTGCCCCAGGCCCAGGTGCCGCAGCCCATGGCAGGCAGCGTAATGGTCGAATCGGCAGGGGGGGCAGGGGACGCGGGCATGGGCAAAAAAGGCAGCACTAGCCTTAACCTATCTGGTTAGGGCAAACCCTGGCAAGACACCGTTGATGGCAGTTCAAGCGCCTGGTTTTAAGCAATGGCCAGCTCTGGAAAAATCTACGTTAGACTACCTTTGAACTGCGTTATGGGGCTGGGGCTGTGAAATCTGTTTGGCTACTGGGCTGCTGCGGAGCGTTATTGGCTGTTGGCATAGGTTTAGGTAGAGACCATCTTTTTTCGGCCACTGGGGCCACAGGGGGGGTGGGGTCGGAGCGTGCGATCGCAACCAAAGCCACAGACCCCGCCCACCAAGACGTACTAGATGCCCTAGAACAGGCCACCGTGATCTATCTGGGCGAAACCCATACGGATATGGCCGATCACGTTGCCCAGCTAGAAATTATTACTGAAATGCACCAGGCCCGAGGCAACATTGCCATCGGTCTAGAGATGTTTCAGCGTCCCTTTCAGCCCGTGCTGGACCAGTACATTGCGGGGGAAATCACCGAAGCGGAGCTAATTGCACAGAGTGAATATGAAACCCGCTGGGGCTATGACTGGGAGCTGTATGCGCCCATTTTTCGCTATGCCCAGACTGAGCAGATTCCTCTCATTGCGCTAAATACCCCCACGGAAATAACCCGTAAGGTTGCCCGACAGGGTCTTGCTAGCCTCAGCGGTGACGATTTAGAACACATTCCCCCCATTGCCGACATTGACACTAGCGATGAAGACTACCAGGCCATGGTAGCCCAGGTGTTTGGGCACCACGGTGGCCATGGTAACAGCGGCCCCAGCTTTGAGAATTTCTTTGCGGCCCAGGTGCTGTGGGATGAAACCATGGCGGCAGCGGTGGCTGACTTTGTCATGGCCGCGCCCGATACCCAGGTGATTGTGCTGGCTGGCGAAGGTCACATTGTCTATAACTTTGGCATTCCCAACCGGGTCAAGCGTCGTCTGGGCGATGACCTGGTGGCCTACAGCGTGCTGCTCAATCCCACATTTACTGAAGATCCTGCCCTGGCTGACTTTTTCTGGATGTCTGAGCCTGGTGGTTCTGAGCCTAGCGGTGTGGAAACAGCCGAATAAGCTATTTTTCGATTGGGCAGAACGCCTGCGAGACTACTGGATGGGAATAAAGTCAAAGCCCAGACCTGAGCGATTGCCCGGTTGCACCTGGACTAACTGGGCGGCACGGTTGCGATCTCCCGAGGGTAAAAAGCGCACTTCCCCCGTGGCCCCTGCCGCTGAAAAATTATCCCCACGCAGGGCGTTGTGTATGCCCTCACGGCTGGGGTTTTCTGTGAGGGCAGCGCCGAGGGATGCGATCGCGTCGTAGGCCATGGCACTGCGCCAGCTAACATCGCCCCCCCACAGCTGACTGGCCTCTGCCACAAATTTAGAGTTGGGATCCGACAACACATGCCAGGGGACCGCAACGATCAGCCCTTCAGCATCGGTGCCGCCCGTTTCTAAAACCTGGGGATGATAAAGATCGTCGCCCCCCAGTAATGGCAGCTCTTGATTGACCGCCGCCATTACCGCCAAGGCCGTTTCCCGGGTACCCGTACTGGCTGCTAGCATGACCACATCGCTCCCCTGCTCTTGGGCTGAGGCGATCTGCCGGGCGGCATCGATGTTAGCCTCAGCCAGGTCATATTCCATAATCACCTCGCCGCCATCGCTAAAGACAGAGGTCGTAAACTCATTCTTTAATGAAAGGCTGTAGGCACTGTTTGAATCGTAGTAAAGAACGGCTTTCTGGGCGTTGAGGCCGTCAATCATGTGGCGCGCCAGGGCGGTGGCGGCAAAACTATCACTCGGAACGGTCCGAAAAATATAGGGACTAAAGCCAGATAGATCAACCGATGTACTAATGGCGGAAACCAGCGGCAGTTTGCCCTGGCTATATACCGGGGCCGCTGCCAGGGTAACACCGCTGCTGTAATGTCCCAAAACCCCCAAAACTTCAGACCGCTTAGCGAGTTCAGCGGCTACAGATTTAGCAATTTCAGGATCATTGTCATCATTGGCAATGAGAATTTTGATGGGGACGCCATCGCCGCCAAGGGTTTGATTGAACCCTTGCTGGGCGTGGCCGGCCCCCCGTAAAATCTCTAGCCCAATTTCACTGGTGTTGCCAACCGGTGCGACCACGGCCAGGGTGTGGGCGGGCCGCTCGCCAATGCGGGCATTGTTCAGGTATATAAATGCTTCGGGGTCGTTGGGTGTTTCGTCTAGGGCGGCTTCTAGGGATGCGATCGCATCCGCATAATTTCCATCTGCATAGGCAGCAATCCCCTGCATTTTTAAGGCTGAAGGATTGGCAAACAGGCTTTGGGCACCCTCGCTCAAACGGTCTGGCAGCGATGGGGCGGCTGCCTGCTGGGTAGAACTCGACTCAGTATCCCCCATCCTGGATGTCGTTAAACTTGAGACGCCCAAAAAGAAAGCTCCCAGGAGTCCTAGCGTAGTCAAGGACAAGATGATTTCAAACTTGTGGTTTTTAAGTGTGCGCATGATTCAATTGACCTGCTATAGCCGTATGTCGTACTGAACTGCTCACCCGTCGACTTGTTTTCATATTAAAAAAAGCCCTGACGCTCCAAGGCATCAGGACTTTTTAGTTAAAGATTTGAACTTTAATCAAAGCGCTATTTTACAAACCAACCCCTTGCTCCTGGCTAAGAAGAAAAAAGGGCTGCCCGCGCTCAAAGCCTACTTGATGGCAACCTTAGCACCTGCTTCTTCAAGCTGCTTTTTGGCCGCTTCAGCATCATCCTTAGAGACACCTTCTTTGATAGCTTTAGGTGCGGCTTCCACCATTGCCTTCGCTTCTTTAAGACCCAGACCCGTCATGGCACGAACGGCCTTAAGGACCGAAATCTTGTTGCCACCAATTTCTTCGAGGACAACGTCGAATTCAGTTTTCTCTTCAGCAGCTTCAGCACCGCCAGCAGCGCCGCCGCCCGCCATCATCATCATGCCGCCAGCAGGTGCAGCAGCGCTGACATCAAACGTTTCCTCAATTTGCTTGACTAGCTCGGACGCCTCTAGCAGTGTGAGCGTTTTGAGCTTTTCTAGAATTTCATCGGTTGTAGCAGACATGGAGTTCTCCTTGATTTATGTGTCAATAAACTAAGCAAAGGACCGGCTAAGGGCGTACGTTACTCGCCACCATCGCCGCCTTCTTTGTCGACATAGGCTTGAAGACCACGGGCAATAGACGACGGTACTTCCTTGACGCCCACGGCAACCTTTGTTGCCAAAGCGTTGAGGGCACCTGCAATCTTTGCATACAGCTCTTCTTTGCTGGGTAGGTCGGCGAGGGCTTCGGCCTCATCCTTGGTCAGAGCCTTACCTTCAAGAACACCACCGCGCAGCTCAGACTTTTTGGTGTCTTTCTGGAATTTCTTATATTCCTTAACGACACTACCAATGTCCTCTTTGGTCAGCAGTAATGCTGTCGTATCCTTCAGCATTTCCTGGACAGGCTGCCAGGTTTCATCATCTTGAACCGCAATCCTCACCAGGGTGTTTTTGGCAATCTTGCAGGTGCCGCCCTTGTCACGAATTCGATTACGTAGGTCGCTGATTTCAGAGACCGTCAGACCTTTATAGTCAATAACAAAAATTGATTGGGTGTCGCTTAGGAGATCCTTAAGCTCAGCAACAATCTCTTTTTTGTTTTCTAGGGTTCTCCCCATACGGATCTCACCTCCTTGATTGCGGGGATAGGGTAGAAATACTGCCAGCGCTTACCCAAACTAGGAATTAAAAACCAAAAGGGCCTCGGCTAACCACCGAGACCCAAAAATAAGCGCTACTCACACTCACTCTCTACATCTCGGCAGGGTATTAAGCAAAATGCACCTGCTGTCTTCGAATGCCTATTTAGTTGTTGAGTTTTCTAGAGCAGCAATATCTCCAATGCTTGTTAGCTGTTGGTAAAACCAACGGAAATTGATAACTATGCGACCGCGTCTTCCACTGACAGATCGCGCAGCGCATTGATGTCAAGTTTAATCGCAGGACCCATGGTAGCAGCTATTGACACCGTACGCCAGTAACGACCCTTGGCACCGGATGGGCGGTTGCGATCAATCGTCTCCTGCAGGGCCTTGAGGTTTACCAGCAGGTCCTCAGCAGAAAAATCAGCCTTACCAAACATTACGTGGACAATACCAGCCTTGTCAGCACGAAATTCTAGTTTACCGGCCTTAAAGTCATTGATGGCCTGGGCTAGGTCAAATGTGACTGAACCACCTTTCGGGGATGGCATCAGTCCACGCGGGCCAAGTATACGTCCTAACTTGGCTACTTTAGGCATCATGTCCGGAGTAGCCACCAACACGTCAAAATCCATCATACCTTTCTGGATTTCATCGATCAGTTCTTCGGAACCTGCCACGTCTGCACCGCTGTTGGTGGCTTCAGCCACCTTCTCACCACGGGCAATGACAGCAACACGAACGGTCTGACCCGTGCCCTTGGGTAGGGCTACGGTGGTTCGCAGCTGCTGATCGGTATATTTGGGATCGATACCCAGACGAATGTGGGCCTCGACGGTCTCAGTAAACTTGGCAGTGGCCGTTTCCTTGAGCAGCTGCAACCCCTCTAGGGGTTCGTAGAGCTTGTCGTCTACTTTTGCCTGCAGCTCTTTCAAGCGGCGCGACACTTTCTTTGTCATGGTTACTCCTTGGGGTGATAGCGAAGCTTTTCTTCTTCCCCAGATTTTTGGTTAGTGGTTATACAAACTAAGACTGCGTGCTGATATTAGTCAGCTACGCTTACGCCCATATTGCGAGCGGTGCCTTCAATGATATTCATAGCAGCCTCGACGTCGTTAGCGTTGAGGTCAGGCATTTTCATCTCAGCAATCTCCTGCAGTTGGGCTCGGGTAATAGAGCCAACATTTACCTTATTAGGTTCACCGGAACCCTTCTCAATTTTGGCCGCTTTTTTGATCAGCACGGAGGCTGGCGGCGTCTTGAGAATAAAGGTGAAGCTTCTATCTTCAAAAACAGAAATTTCGACCGGAACAATCAGTCCAGCTTTGTCAGAGGTCTTGGCGTTGTACTCTTTGCAAAACGCCATAATGTTGACCCCGTGCTGACCCAAGGCGGGACCAATTGGCGGTGCAGGGTTCGCTTTCCCAGCTGGGATCGCCAGCTTAATAATCGCAACTACCTTCTTCGCCATTGATTAACTCTCTTTTTGCACTTGGTTAAATTCCAGCTCAACGGGGGTATCACGACCGAAAATCGATAGCAACGCCTTAAGCTTGCTCCGTTCAGGGCTGACTTCAATGACTTCACCACTAAAGTCCTTAAACGGACCAGATAACACCAAAATTTTGTCACCCTCAGCCATGTCAACCTTGACGACGGGTGCCTGTTCTTGGGTCTGCTTAAAGATGCGTTCAACTTCAGTCCGACTCAGGGGCATGGGTTTAACATGCCCTCGCCCACGTCCAGTGGCGCGTCGCTGCTCGGCACCGACAAAGTTAATGACATGGGGTGTGTTTTTGACCACCTGCCAAACGTCATCATCCAAAATCATCCGGATGAGAACATATCCAGGAAAAACTTTTTCCTCGATATTCTGACGACTGCCGTCTTTACGCAGTTTTACCGCAGGGGTCTGCGGAATTTCGATCTGAAAGATACGACTAGCCACGTCAAGGGTAATGGCCCGCTGCTCTAGATTGAGCTTGACGCGCTTTTCACACCCGGAGGCTACCTGCACCGCATACCAGCGTGACTTTGACTTTCTAGGTTCCTCAGAAACGCTAGGGTCATCGCCACTGGCTGTGTAGTTTGGATCGTCAGAAGCATAAATCATTAGAACACCTGCCTAGAAGCCCAACCAAAGAATTGATCCACTAAGTAAATAAGCGTGGCAGATACACCCACCATAAGAATGACGGCAGCCGATTCACTAATAAGCTGCTGTCTGGAGGGCCAAACGACTTTGCTCAACTCTTCGCGGGTGCCTTGTACAAAAGACCCTGCGTCAAACGAGTCAGAGGAGTCACTTGGTTGCTTATCAACTACTGTCTTAGCGTCCTTTTTGACCACGTCATTAGCTTCCTTACTTGTTACGTAGAGTCCGGTCGCTGAATAATCGTTGACCTGGAGCTATTCAAACAAAAGTTCTACCTAAAGCATATTGCTCAAGGGACTTGGAAAACTCCCCTTAGGCAATAAATCTAAATGCTTTAGGCAGAACTTATGCTAATCGCTCAGCGCGTCCTGGAGGACTCGAACCCCCGACATTCGGTTTTGGAGACCGACGTTCTACCAACTGAACTAAGGACGCACGACTCTTTGAGACCATCCCATTGTAAAGCTTAACCCTTAGGCATCAGATGCCCAGACTTATTTTTCAATGGGACGATCAAAGCGCTGCTTCAATCGAGTTGCTTTACCTACGCGATCGCGAAGGTAGTACAACTTAGCACGCCGCGCTTTACCCCTACGCATGACCTTAACATTGGCCACACGAGGCGCATGGAGCAAGAAAACACGCTCTACACCCACGCCTTGAAAGACGCGACGTACGGTGATCGTCTCGTTGATACCGCCATTGCGCATGGCAATGACCGTACCTTCGTAGGGCTGCACACGTTCCTTACCACCTTCTACGATTCGGACACCGACCCGAACCGTATCCCCAACATAGATCTTGGGAATATCGTCTTTGATATACTCCGCTTCTATAGAGCGGATAATCTCCTCAGCGTTCATAAGCCCTGAAAAGCGCACGGTCTTTAATAGTAGGGCAACATGGTCACAAACACCAAGGGTTTTCTGATTGAATTTGCGCTGATTAGGGGGGAGCGGTCGATTTGGCTATGGCCAAAGGAAACGGGCAAAGGGCAGCAAAATCCCGCATACTGTGGGGGTAGGCTTTCTATTGCTAGGGTTCTTGATCACCTCTTATGAATGTTTTAGGTAATTTGCTGTCACGGGCTTTGGCAGTGCCGGTTATGGTGGGGCCGCGCAAGCATCAGGGTATTGAGTTAAAGTCGCTGCCGGAGCAAGCTACCATGCGGCAATCAGGGAAAATTGTCGCGACGGTGCTACGGGAGCTGGCTGAACTGGTGCAGCCTGGTATGACGACAGCCGATTTAGATGCCCATGCCGAGCGCCGTATTCGGGAGATGGGGGCAGTTCCCAGCTTTAAGGGATACCACGGTTTTCCGGGCTCAATTTGTGCCAGCGTCAATGATGAGGTGGTGCATGGTATTCCCCGTCAGCGCAAGGTGATCAAGGCTGGGGATCTGCTAAAGGTGGATACGGGGGCTTACTACGAGGGTTTCCATGGCGATTCGTGTATTACTATCGCTGTGGGCAACATCGCTCCTCGGGCCCAAAAGCTGATGCAGGCGGCTGAGGCGGCCATGTACGCGGGGGTATCCCAGGCACTGCCGGGGAAAAC
Source organism: Cyanobacteria bacterium P01_H01_bin.26 (assembly GCA_038748225.1). Taxonomy (GTDB): domain Bacteria; phylum Cyanobacteriota; class Cyanobacteriia; order Phormidesmidales; family Phormidesmidaceae; genus Leptothoe. Next base: position 10,969 of record JBCDJC010000065.1, read on the forward strand.
GCTGCTGGATATTGCCGGGGCGATTGAGGATAGCATTCGGGCCAGCGGCTACACGGTGGTCGAGGATTTTACCGGGCACGGTGTAGGGCGAAATCTGCACGAACCCCCTGCGGTTTTTAATTTTCGCACCAAGGATCTGCCCAATGTCACCCTTAAGCCAGGGATGGCGCTGGCGATTGAGCCGATTGTCAATGAGGGGTCTAAGGTGACGCGCACCCTGCGGGATCGGTGGACGGTGGTGACGTGCGATCGCAAGCTCTCCGCCCAGTTTGAGCATACGGTTTTGATCACCGAAACCGGTCAGGAAATCCTCACCGATCGCTCGTGGCTGTAGATTTGAGGTCAGCTAGATCTACGCAGGTTTCCTCGCTGTAGTCTATTTCCACGGGCACCATATACGCCTTTTGAGATCCGCCTGTTGGAAACTCTGAATAGTCTTTGATCCGATCTAAGGCAACGTCGTTGAGAAAGTCGTAGCCAGAGCTGCGCAGCAGCGTGGGTTCGGTTGCGATCGCGCCGTTTGTATCCACGACAACTCCGATCAGTCCCGCCATTGGTGACGGATTTAGACAGCTACGGATCTCTCGAGGTCCGTTGTAATCAACCATCAGGGGATAGCTAATGCTCAATGGTTGTGCCAATTCTTCAGGAGCCGACACCTGTATTTCTGGCTGCTCCTCCAAGTCTGCCAGCCAGGCCTGTTTGGCCTCCATAGCCGCCACATCTCTTGCTTCTAGCCAGCCATACCGTAAGCGGGCCAAAAAAACCTTCAGCAGATCTGGAACGGTCTGGGAACCTGCTCCATCTTTCAACGCTGTTAAGGTTGGAGCCGCCTGAGGTGTAGATTCCTCCGGTGGAGCAGCACCGCTAGGCTCGCTACTATCCGGCAGCGCTGGCAGACCCGGAGGAGCGTCGTCGGTCTGGCTGTTGCGGGCGACCTGGGTACTGCTACTTGAGTCCTGATTGGGGGGCACCGAGCCACCGTTGGCGGGTTGGCCCCCCTGGGGGCGACGTCTGTTGGCCCGCTGCTGCTGAACGGTTCTAGCAGCAGCTCCGCCACCCGCTGCAGTTTGGGTAGCTGTTGCAGGACTGGGCCTAGCCGCTGTTGAACCAGGGTTGCTTGGCTGTGTTTGTTGGGGAGGAATCCGGGTGACCGTAATGCTCTCCCCTTCTGGATCGGGTGCGGGTACAGCGTCTTCAGAGGAGCCGCCCGCCACAGGAATTAATAACAGCCCTGCGTGCAGACCCGCCGCCAGTAAAAAAATAGGATTAAAAAGGAGCTTCAAAAAATTCATGGCAATGCGGGAAACAACGGTACAGTCAATTCAACACGGATCACAATTGCTCAGAAACCATTTTAAACGAGGAACCAAACAACTCGTACCGGGCGCTATCCACACGCTTGGCTAAGCCTTCCTGAGAACTGGGGGCAGCCTTACTTTTTAGCGTACAGGCGTTCCATGGAACACCTCTTCAACTTTGTAAAATCCCTGTTCCTAAGGCCGACTATCCCAGATGCCTACTAACACGGTGCGGCCACCGGTGCCTTGGAAAATGCTCAGATACCCAACCTCTTCGTTAGTTGCCGCATTAATCAACTGATATAGAGGCCATCCACCATAGTCACCTGCTTGAACAGGAGTATCACCACCACTAATAAAGCTATTAAGGATTTCCTGTTCTTTCTCAGCCAGGGTGGCATCGTTGAAAACAATTAGATCTTGCAACCCAGCAACTAGGGGGGCACTGATCTTATTACCCGCGTTCATATCAAAGAAAAACGGCCGCTGACTTTCTTCGAGGAGTAACGGTGCAGGTGGAGTGGTTTCACCAAGGGTTCTGGTTCGGTCCGCAGCCTGACCCTGAGCAGCCCCCCGATCAAATGGCGGCGGCGGGTCATCCAGGGGCGGGTCATCCAGGGGCACATCGTCCGGAATATTTTCAATGTCCGTAATGACAATGTCTTCTGGAGGCACAGCGGCGGCTGGCGGCGGCTGGGGTTCTTCCGGCGGTGGTGGCAGCTCTGTCTCTGGGGCATCGCCAATTAGATCCGACAGATTCTGCACCTCAATCACAGGTGCCTCCTCAGGTTCAGGCTCAGTCAGCTCTTCTGGTTTTGAGGCGGTTAAATCAGCCGCTGGCAATAGTAAAAGGAGTCCATGAACCCCAAAAGCGATCAACACAACCGGACGGAGTATAAACCGCAGCCCATAGGTGGATAGCTGGGTTGTCACATAGGGCAGCGCCCGAATAAACAAAATCGGCTGCATCATCAGTCCCTTGGCCATGGTGAGCAAAGGGTTGTCAGAATCAGAGGGCTCCACGCTGACCATAGACGACAAAGTAAGAAATAAACACTAAGGAAACCTTGGAGGAGCGAACATTCCCCCAAGGCAAAAATGGTTGATGCACACTGAGCATGTGGAAGTCGAAAACTTCTGAAACCTCCTTCCTTAGGGAGGATTAATCCCTAAGGAAGAAATTGGCTGCTAGTTACTAAAAACAGTGTTGGCTTCTGTGTCGTAAGCTTCGAGAGTCGGGTCAGTCGCACCGTCGGGTAGAGGTACATAACCGACTTCAAGGACTAGCTCGCCGGCATCAGCCTGCTCAATGTAGTATTCAACAAACTCAGCAACACCGCTGTCGGAGTCATCCAGAGCCGCCTTATTGACATAGATAAAGATCGGACGACCTAGGGGCTGGTAGATATCAGCTTCAACGTTGGTTACGGTAGGCTCAACATACTGACCCAGCTCTTCGTTGAAGATGCTGACGGACTTCAGAATATCTGCATTCTCTGCAAAGTAAGCCAAACCGAAGTAACCGATGGCATAGGGATCGCTAGCAACACCACGTACTAGTACGTTATCGTCCTCACTAGCAGTGTAGTCAGCGCGGCTAACACCACCGTCACCGTTGATTTCGTCGGTAAAGTAGTCAAATGTACCAGAGTCGGTACCAGGACCGTACAGACCGATTTCCTCATCAGGCCAGGAAGCATCAAGCTGGCTCCAACGAGTGATTGTCCCCTCGGCCTCAGGTGCCCAGAGCGTGTTCAATTCTTCAACAGTCATCTCGGTTGCCCAGTCGTTCTCAGGATTGACAACAACCGTCAACGCATCGTAAGCAACGGGGATAGCAACGTAGTCAATCCCATTGGTGGCGCAAAGTTCTACTTCTGTATCCTTAATGGGGCGAGAGGCGTTAGAGATAACCGTCTCACCAGCGCAGAACTTTTTGAAACCACCACCGGTACCGGAAACACCAACTGTAATATCAGCATCAGTATTAACAGTGGTGACGTACTCTTCAGCCATCGCCTCAGTGATGGGGAAAACAGTACTAGACCCGTCGATAGGAATTGTCTGAGCAACTGCAGCAGATGCACCCAGGGCACCAGTAGCTGTAACTGTAGCTACTGCGCCAAGAAACTTAGAAAGCTTAACCATAACAACACACTCCGTGGCTATTTGTTCAGGCCACGAAGTAATCTAGCGGTACCAAATTAAGAGCACCTAATTGCTGGCTTAAGGACAGATTCCCTTTTGTTTAAAGCACGGTAAAGATGAAGGCGAGCCCAACCGTAGTAAACGTTTGGCTTGCCTTCTAAAAGGAGCTATTGTGCTTTACTAACTGAATTTCAGCTCAATATTAGAGCACAATGCCGCATATGGCGTTTCTTTTGATGTGAACACCCATAGAAGTTTATAAATTTGAGATAAACCTTCAGCGAATCCATGGGCGCGGCCCCAGTGTACCCATGCTCGCCTTAGTGATCGCATCGTTGGAGGAATTATATTTTTTGGAGCATGGGTTTAGCTCTATGTGTTTCCTTCAAAATACTTGTACCAAACTGCGTTGCCTATGATGGTCAGCAGCAGGACACTACTCCCGCCAGCTAGGGCAAGGATGGGATTGTAGCCACCCCGGGTGAGATTTTCCATCCATAGGTGGGTGGTGTCTGAGGGCGTTACCTGGCTGGCTAAAAACGGTGTTAGATAAATTAATGCGCCGCCGCTGAGTAACCATCCCACCATCGAGGTGAGTAGAAAAATGGTCTTTCCTTTGGTTTGAGTACTCATAAAACTATTGCCTGAGACAGTAGTCCGGTCGACGATTTTTAGGGCTAGATGCCGTCGGCCAAGGTCAATCGCTAACTTCGATCGTCTAAAGGAGTGCCGCTCAAACAAGCATCCGTCAAGATAGCGCCAGAAAAGTTGGTATTGTCCACGCAGGCGCAGAGTAGATTTGCCTGGGTTAGGTTGGCACCTCGCAAAATAGCCCCACTTAAGTTGGCCTCTTCCAAGTCTGCTTGGGATAGATCAGCCCCGGCCAGATTAGCGTTACCCAAATCGGCATTTCGGAGAATACAGCCAGCTAGACTAGCTCCACGCAAATCGGCTCCGCGCAAATCGACGGTAACAAGGCTGAGGTTACTCAAAACAGCCCCGGCCAAAAAGGCTCCTGAAAAACTGCTGTTGGTAACGTCGGCCTCAAGTAAGATAGCTCCGCGTAAATCGGCGTTACGGAGATCGGCTTCCGCCAGGTTGGCCCCCATGAGATCGGCCCCCCGCAAATTGGCACGGAGATCGGCTCCTTTTAAGTTGGTGCCGTTGAGATTAGCTCCCTTTAGGTTGGCTTGGGCCAGGCTAGCACCGCTCAGGTTTTCACCTGCCAGTTCAGCCCCCATCAGGTCTTTTTTATCTCCTTGCAAAATAGCGCTAATTCCCGATGTGCTCACGGCGTTACCTCCTTGTGGGTACTGCGCTGGCTCACCTCAGAAACCTCAGATTTCATATCTTCGAGCCACACCGCTGGCTGTTGACTGGGACGTTTGGGCAGCTGCATCATGCCAATTTCAGCTAGCCGTACAACTGTGCTTAGGGACTCTATCAGGCTAGGATCAAAGCGTCGGGCACTCTGTTTTTCACAGGTTGCCAGGGCCTCACTCAGCGACATAGCTGCCCGCTCTCCTCGGGGTTCGGTCAGTTCTTGAAAGTGGGCTACTAGGCCTAAAATTCTGGACTCGAGGGGAATTTCTTCAGCTCTCAAACCGTCGGGGGTACCGCTGCCATCCCAGTATTCAAGCTGGTGATTGACAATACGGCTGATGGGAGCCAGCTCGGGCATTGAAGATAGGAGCTGACCGCCAAGGGCGGCGCGATCGCGCCAAAATACTAAACTTGCCTGGTCAAGCTGGTCTGCCGTTTGCTGGAAAATTTCCTTTGGGGCTTTGGCTAACCCAATCCGGAATAATAGCCCGGCCAATCGCAACCGACGTAGCTTTAAGGTTGGCAAATCCATCAGCTGACCCAGGGTTTCAGCCAGGGCCGAAACCTGGAGTGAAGCCATGGGGTTAAACGGATCGCGGGCATCAATTTTTTGGACCATGCGCAAAAAAGCCTGTAGCTTGTTGGCGGCCAAATTGCGATTTAGTTTGTAAGCTTGTCCCTCTAGCTCCCAAAGTTCCCGGGTTTGGCGACTGACGGTTACCAGCTGCTGCTGGCTGCTTTGGAGATAGTTAACAATCCGTGAGACAACGCCACTGAGGTCGCTAGGAACAGCGGATGAGGTATCTTTGAGGGCGTTGTAGCTGGCCATGAGCTGCTCGACGAGGTCGCTATCGTAGGTCCGAAGACGCTCTATCAAGATTTTAGCTGCGGCTTCGACCGGAGCCCGATCAAAGGTCCACAGGCCATAAAACTTGCGCTCGACGTCCATGTTAGGAATACTGTCGTCCCGGTATTCGTCGTCGGATAGTTCGTGGCACAGCACCATGGCGGCATAGCCCGGCGCCAGGATGATTAGGTTCCACTCTTCGACCAGGCTGTCGTCGTTTTCAATGTTGACTAGATCGACATTGGGCAGCTGGCTGGTGGCATGGGTACCAAAGCCGCTATCGGGGACGGCTGCGATCGCAACGCGCTCCGAACAGCGAGCAATATCTGCATAGCGATCGGCCTCCTGGAGGTACCACTTACCCTGTTGAAAGGTAACCAATACCAGGGGAGCGGCCGTATTTTCTGAGGGCTGCTCCAAAATGTGGTCCTCTAGGGCATGGCACAGGGCCACCAGCGTATTTTTAAAGTAGACGCCGTAGCTAGAAGGCATTTGCCCATCGGGAAGGGCGACTTTGAGTTGACTAAGGGTAGCCTCAGAGTTCATGTTAAGACTCTCAATGGACCAGACAATGGACCAGATCAGTGTCCAGCCCCTGACAGCAAGTTCGCGCCAGACAGGACCTATTTAAATAAGCAATTACTTCTATAGTTTCACATTTTGATGACAAGCTGGGAGTATCTATTCTAAGTAATCTCTAAATTTGTGCCCTTAGGTCTAATCTAGCGGTTTTAATCCTTGCGGACAGATGGCTTTAAGTTCTAGCCCTGCAAGTCTTTGACACGATCAAGTGGCCTAGACGACCAAAAGTATCTACCCTATATGGGGGATTCCTGGCTTTGTCTTTGGAAATCCTGACCAACATCGAGTGAACCATTATGACTAACCCAGCTCCAACGCAAACTTGTTCTGTCTGCGGCGTTACCATCGCCAATGATGCTGTTCAATTTTCCAATGGCTCAACGGGGACTCGGGCTCGTCTCTATGCCAGGGTCTGCCAGTATGCTAAAAATCCTGACTGCATCAACCAGGATAAGGGGCTGATTGGTGAAGTGCTTCAAGAAGATGGCTTTATGGAAGCACCACCGCTGAATTTTGGTAGCTAGTTTAGTCGCTCTGCTATCTGCTTTAGCCGCCCCAGCTGGGCTTCCATGTCCTGTTTAGTCCAGGTGGCGGCAAATTGTTTAAAGCCAAAGGCGATCAGCGGATTTGGAATTTCAAACTCAAATCGGTTGATCAAGCGGGTGCCCGATGCTTCGGGGATGCATTCCCAACGGTCCTGGCCTGTAAAAAAGCCATTAAATGCCCAGACAATCAGTCCAGGGCGACGTTCTACAACGGTGCTGATCAGACTAGGCTGCAGCAGCGGTATCTGAATAATAAAGCGTGTCTGGCTATTGAGGGCCGTGCTCCAGGTATCTCCCATGGGTTCACAGCGCAGTGCCGGATTGAGCCAGCTGTGCATCAGGGTGCGATCGCAAATGCACCGCTCCACCGTAGTACAGCTGGCCCGAATAAATACCGATTGCTCAAAAATGCCCATGGAAAATAACCGATAGCAGCAGGGGAGTACTATCGATTATTTTCCCTTAACCATAGCCGTTAGAGCTAGTGCCCGTGGTGGGCGTGCTGCTGAGACTGCTCATGGCCGTGGTGATGCTCGCCATGGTGGTGGCCGTCCTGGTGGCCGTGGTGGTGATGTTCGCCATGGTGGTGATGGTGTCCAGCGTCATGACGTTGAAACTCCTCGGCCAGGGCAGCCCGATGGCCCTGGTTGACCACCTTGCCATCATCACCCAGCAAGTCTGCAATCAGCCCGTCAACCCAGCCAGCCGCCATGGTCAAAAAGCGATCGTCGTCGTTGACACAGGGCATTTGCACATAGGTGACATCGGGACGCTTACGGCGCAGATGACCAATAATATGATCCACATCCAGCAGCGTTTCATGATTCTCAGTGGCAAAGCCAATGGGCATAAACACTAGGGCTGTGGCCCCCAAGTCCATCAGATTTTGAGCCGCCAGAGTGACGTTGGGTTGGGTCCAATCAATCAGTGGGGTGTCATGGTTGAGCCAGCCAACAGATATCAGCGGATAGTGATAGATTAGCTTTTCCCGGACAGCATCATAGAGCAGCTGACTTTCCGTAATGCCGCTGGTAAACCCCTTGGCCTCGTGGGGGCAGCCGTGGTTCATTAGCACAATACCCGTTTGGGATGGCAGGTGGGCAACGGCCAGATGCTGCTGGATCTTGTCGTTGACCTGGCGAGCCAGCAGCTCAATGTAGTCGGGCTCATTGTAAAAAGATGGCATATAGCGCGTGCCCTGGAGCCAGTGCTCATCCTTAGCGCCAAATGTCTGCGCCAGGGCATTGTTGACTTGTTCTACGGCAATCCCGCTGGTAAAGATAGAATCTACCACCAGCAGCGGATAAATCAGTAGCTTAGTAAATCCCTGGGATTGAATTTCGTCTAGCACTTGGTGCGGTAAGTGCGGAGCGCAGAAGTTAAATGCCTTAAAGACGCTAACGCGTTCTCCCCATTTGGCCTGCAGGTGCTTTTCAATGCCGCTGCGCTGACTCTCAAAAATGGCATTGTGGGGAGAAATAAACTGATCGTGCTGGTGTCCCCACTCATGGCGATCAAAGAGGGCCAATAGCTTAGCTAGGGGAGGGTAGATCCAGGTGGGCACCGGGGCAAACTTTGCGGTCAACAGATTAAGTGCTTGTTCGTTGTAGTTGGCAAAGTCTTCGTAGCTTTCTACTTCGCCGTAGCCCATAAGCAAAACCGCCACACGGTCGTCAGACTGAGATGGGTTTGCGTTGGCTAGATGCGTGCGAGAAATCGCAACCATAAAAAATGAGCCTCAGAAAATTGAGTTTGACGGTACCGTCCGCTGGACAGGTTATTAACCGTATCCCACTTATTTCTAGACCCGCCTGGACCCTTGTAAGAATTTAAGACTCTTGAGATAAGTTGACATGGGGTTGTTGCTGGCTGTTACGTTTTATCAACCATCCCTAACCCCACAGGCGTCTGCGCTCAGACCCCTTGAGCCGCTGGTGAGTATCGCGTAGCAGAGTGGGGACATCCAGCTGCTCCGGGCAGCGGGGTAGGCAGTCGCCGCAGTCAGTGCAGCGGCTGCCTTTATGCCCCGGGAACCAGTGACCTGCTCGCTCAAACATGCCATAGCGATATTGCCCAAACTGTTTCATATCAAAGGCAACAGCGAGGTTTCGCAGTCGCAGCACTTCTGGAATATGGATAGCCTCCGGGCAGGGTAAACAGTCATAGCACTGCCGACAGTGCTCGGTGCCTAGGGCCGTCTGTTGGGTCTGTATTAGTTTGTCTAACAAGGCCTGCTCCTCTGGGCTCAAGGGGGCGGTGCTGTCTGCCATCTGCAGCGGCCAGTCAAGTTCAGCGGGCGTGGCTGGCCCCACACTCAGAGTGGTAATGCGTGGATCGCTGAGTAACCAGCGGTAGGTAAGCCCCAGGGGGTCAAAGGGTGCACAAAGGGCCGTGAGCCGCTCAGGTGGAGTGTAGAGCTGGCCTCCCTTATCAGCTGGGGAAATGATAAAAACACCCAGGTCCCTTTGGTGGGCTAATTCAATGGCGGTGGCATTGCGCTGGTTGAAAAAGTAGTAATGCAGGTTGATAAAGCTAAAAATGGGAGTTGCGATCGCAGCCATCACCACCTCTAGCGACCCGTGGGTAGAGGCTCCAACATGCCGCACCCGACCATCGTCTAGCACCTGAGCCAAACCTGGCTCCATGGCCTGCACCTGTTGTAAATGCTCCGGTGTATTAACCCCATGCACCGCCAGACAGTCGATATACGAAGTCTCCAATCGCTCCAGAGAGTCATCGATCAAGCGGTCCACGTCACTCCCTGGCAGCAGCTTGGTAGTCAGGACCAAATCGACCCGATCAAAATTTCTTAGGGCCTGGCCAAGGTAGCGTTCGCTTTGGCCATATCCCCGTGCCGTCTCGACATGATTGATGCCCTGCTCAACTGCAGCGGTCAAAACCTGATGCAGTAGGTCTGCGTTCTCCAGACAGCGCATTGTCCCTAGGGAAAATACGGACAGATTTAGGTTGGTTTTGCCAAAGCGCCGATAGTGCATGGCCTCAGCGACCCCTGTCCTAGAAGCCTACTGATTGGACGAACGACCCTGCTGGGCAAAGTCCGACGGACTCAGGTTAGAGACAAAATCGCGAAAAGCTTCTTTTTCCGCTTCATCAGCTTCTCGATCCACGGGGATCGAAGCATCAGCCACGACCTCTTCCATAACCCAAATTGGGGCTCCCATCCGCAGCGCGATTGAAATGGCATCGCTGGGGCGGGAGTCTAATTCCTTGGTAATCTCCCCCTGCTTGACAGTTATGGTGGCGTAAAAGGTATTGTCCTTTAGGGAATGAATGACTATGCGCTCTAGCCCCATCTCCCAATCATCTAGCAAATTGGCAAACAGATCGTGGGTCATGGGCCGTACAGAATCTTCATTTTCCAAGGCAACGATAATCGCACGGGCCTGTTCGTTGGATATAAAAATAGGTAGTGCCCGTCGTTCGGATGCGTCACGCAGCAAGATCACAGGATTACGCGAAACCGCATCCAGTGCAATGCCAGCAACTTTCATTTCGATCATGGATATTAATCCTCTTGGCTCCGCAGGAATCTGACCCAATAACTAGACTGTAGCACCTGAAATTTCCCCAAACTATGTCAAACTGTCTTGCAAATATGACAATTGGGAAGACGCTAGGTTTTACGTGTTTACCAATTTAGCTAGTAAAAACAATATTCCATCTCTAAGCTAAAAGAGACCGCTGGGATTGTTAGCCGCTGCATAAAAATCTTTATTTAGACTCTAAAAATCTTTACGCTGTCCCTAAGACCGGTTACAGAACTATCATAGGAATGTGTTTACTGGATTAATTCAAGCTTTAGGAAAGCTTCAACCCTTGGACAGTGCTCGTCTGCAGATTAGCTGCCTCGGCTCCTGCAGCTCGATCATGGCAGACATTGCTCTGGGGGACAGCATCGCTGTGGATGGTGTTTGTCTGACGGTTGCGACTATCCTGCCAGCAGGGTTTATTGCCGTCGCCTCCCCCGAGACCCTAGAGCGTTCTACCCTGGGAAATCTTGATGCCAATTACCGGGTCAATTTGGAATCCTCCCTGCGGGTGGGGGCTAAAATTGGCGGCCACTTTGTGACTGGGCACGTCGATGGTCAAGGCTATGTGGGCGATATCCTCAAAACCGAGAGTGCCTGGGAGCTTAGCTTTACAGTGCCCGAGCCGCAGCTGGCCCGCTACATCGTACCGAAGGGAAGCATCGGGGTAAATGGCATCAGTCTGACGGTGGCCGACTGTAGCCCATCGGGCGATTGGTTTAAGGTGGCTGTGATTCCTGTAACCTACAACGAAACAAACTTGCAGTATCTGCAGCCTGGCGATACGGTCAATCTTGAAGGTGACATCCTGGGCAAATATGTGGAACGGCTTATCCGGCCGGACAGGGGTTCAACCCAATCAGATATATCCCTGGAATTTTTAGCAAACCACGGCTACGGTTAGGGACCGGTTTTTGGGTAGTGGTGCTGACGTATTGATTTGCGTTGATTTTCGCCTAGCGTGCTAACCCTACGGGCAGTAAAGCGTTTCTCGAGTGTCTCGCCCCGTCACCGGATTGATGCCCGATGCAATGGTACAAAGCATGTCATTTGCTTTTGGATCAAGCAGTACGTCGGTAAAATCAGCACCTTCGATATCCGCCTTTCGAAAGTCTGTGCTAAAAGCGTAGGCACCCTCAAGAATAGCGTTTTTAAGGTTGGCCCGGATAAATCTGGCCCCGTCCAACGTAGCCCCGGTCATATCAGCATTTTCCAAATTGGCCTTAGTCAGGTTGGTATCAAACAGGCGCACCCCCCGCAGGTTGGTATCGCTGAGGTCTGCTTCGGCCATATCGGTGCTGGTGTAGTTGTTTCCCCGTAAATCTTGACCTGCAAAACTTTGCTGCCGCAGGCTTTGGCGATCAAAGTTGGCTGCTTGAGCCGGGTGCCCCCAACCGATCGATAAACAACACAGCAGTAGGCAGCCGAGCAGCCAGTGTTTCCAACCAACAGTGCCAGGATCCCTCATAGCGTAGATGCTCGCAATAGTACTCAACAAGCATTCTAAAACCGTTTGAGTCCCCTGGCCATCATGCCTGGCTACCCGCTGGACATTTCAGACACAAAAAAGCCTCTGCCCGAAAGCAGAGGCTTTTCTAGAGACACTAGACCAATTTCCTAGTCTAGATCGTCCATTGCCAGTACTGGCTCATTTGCCCGGTCAAGACCTTTCTCAAAGCCACCGGCAGCAGCACGGGCGCGGCCCGCATGCCAAAGGTGACCAACCAAGAAGAAGAAACCCAGGACAAAGTGAGACGTGGACAGCCACTGACGGGGGTTCACAAAGTTAACGGAGTTAATCTCAGTGATAACGCCACCTACAGAGTTGATCGACGCGTTGGGAGCGTGGGTCATGTACTCAGCAGCACGACGTACCTGCCAAGGCTGAATGTCATTCTTGAGCTTATCAAGGTCAAGGCCATTGGTTCCACGTAGGGGAGATAGCCAAGGACCGTCGAAGTCCCAAAAACGCATGGTCTCACCACCAAAGATGATCTCCCCGGTCGGAGAGCGCATCAGGTACTTACCAAGACCAGTCGGACCCTGAGCCGAACCAATGTTGGCACCCATGCGCTGGTCACGAACCAAGAAGGTCATGGCCTGGGCCTGGGAAGATTCAGCGTTAGTAGGACCATAGAACTCACTGGGATAGGCGGTGTTGTTGAACCACACATAGCAAGATGCGATAAAGCCCATCATGGACAACGCACCTAGGCTGTAGGAAAGGTAAGCTTCACCGGACCAGATAAAGGCACGGCGAACCCAGCCAAAGGGCTTGGTCAGAATGTGCCAAATACCACCGGAGATACAGATTAAACCAATCCAAATGTGGCCACCGATGATGTCTTCCATACTGTCAACGCCGACAATCCAGCCGTCGCCGCCAAAGGGAGCACCAAC
>JBCDJC010000066.1:0-23615 GCA_038748225.1 Cyanobacteria bacterium P01_H01_bin.26
GCTGTATCTCAGAGATACAGCTATTTGCAGCAGTGAAAACTGTTGTTATGCATAAGAGGCTTTTATGTATCGCAACAACTTTTGCAACAGAATCGCTGAAACGTATACACAGAGAGGCTTTTAGCCTCTAGGAAACAATTTTTGATGGCAACAATTTTTTGGCAACAAAAAACAACAATACTTAAACAACAGAATCGCTGAAACGCATGCATAGCAAGAATTACAGCGTTTTGACAACAACTATTTCGCTGAACAAGAAATCCATATAAGTGGCAACAGTTAACGCATGAGTACAAATAGATAGAGAATCCTTATCAATCAGCAGCGCCTATAAAATTGCATCGGAAAATTGCGATCGCATCTGGGTTAGTCGGTAGCTCAACCGGGGCGGGCCAGGTGGACCGGGCGGCACATTCAGTAGAGCCTAGCCGTATAGGTGAAGGTGAGGGTGGTAGGTCACCAGGTGGCGGGCACCAGGGCGGGCCAGGGCGGTAGCGGGCACAAAAATACCCGGCTGTCTGGGATGAGGCCGGGGTTAGTGGTTGGGGGTTGTAAGGGGTGAGGGGTGCGATCGCGATTATTCCGGATTTGAAAATACTGGCTTGAGCTTTGTTAGGCTTTCAGGAACAATACCATCTACTGTTGATGGTGTGCTGGTAAACACACTAGATGCAGTGATAGCTCCCATAGCAAAGAAGAATATCATCATTATGAAATCCGGAATTCTTTTGATTTCATCCTCTCTTTTTAAGGCCACTACCAAGAATAATATGCCTATTAACAGGTAAGCTATTGTCCCCCCGATCTCTTTCCATTGAGATTGCAATAGTCGACCTCGTCGAAGTCTAACTAGACTCGCTTTCTTGTCTATCTCTCCAGGCACGTCAAGCAACGCGCCTTCCATATCTATCTCTACAGATTCTGCACCTTCATATATTATTTGACAAGATGCACCTTCAAGATGTCTTACAACGTTGAACGTGAATCTTAGTCTCTTTGAATCGATTTGCTCTAACTCATTTTTGAACCCTGTATACTCGGATTTTGGTACCGGTGTGCATGAATTACTTAAAATTCGAGCCTTCAAATCTCCCCTTAAATATACAAATATTTCTTTTTGACCACTGTTAGCAGACTGAATAACGTCTTCTTCAAACACAATAGGTTTCTTACCGTTATTCCAAAAATAAAATCTTGTCAGAATGACATTTCCTTCGACCACCTCCCCACCTTTATCCAGTATGGATATTGGAGCACGACCAACATTACTCTTGTTTACTAAGATTGACTTCTCGCCTACATAAAAAATAGGCTCTTGAATTTCACGTCCAAGCCAGTTAACGAAAAGACCTATGGGCACCGCAGCCAACAGAGCTACAATACTTGCCCAGCTAGCAATTGCACCAAAATTTTTTCTTAAGAAAGTCATTCAATTGAGTGCTTTATACTCTTAGTTCGAACCCATCTTAGCTTCACCACTCAACAACCTCAGCGATAGGCATCTTTCCCCGATCATGCTGAACGCTGAAGCCGTAGCCCTTATCGTAATCAGCTACTTCAGGATGAGCCGCAAAGTAAGCCTTGATGGTGCCATGCCGGGAGCCTGACAGGTATCTGACATTCGCCTCTGATAGGCGATACATCTGCCCTAGCTCTTTGCCTTCGTTGTAAGCCCGGATAGCTTCGATAGCGCGTCTGATTTTCTCCTCAGCACTGCCTGGGGCCTGACTACCCTTTAGGTCAGCACTGGGAACCTGGGACCAGTCAGTACCCAATAGCTTAGATTCTGGCTCAGGTTTAGCGGTGGCCGCTGCTTCTGACATTGCCTTAAGCTGGCGTTCCAGTTCAATGACCTTAGCCTCTAGCGTCTTGGCTCGATCCGCATCGTTCAGCAGCTGGTTGATTTTCTCTTTGTGGGTGCCGGTGCCGTAGGCGTCAAACCGTTCCTTTAGCTCACCATCAATATGAACAGTAGCCCGCTTGTCAGCCTTGGGAGTACTGGGAGCTTCACCCAGTTCATGACGCTTTTGACCATGGGGCAGCTCATCACCGAACGCATCTAGGCACACGTAATCCTCATAGCTGACGGTGGCCACTACTGAACTATGACCCATCAACCGCTCAGCAAACTTGCTCATCGATTCCCGTGGGTTCCTGAACAGGATGGCCGCTGACTGTACATAGGCGGCTCTTAGGTTCTTATTGCTCAGCTTGGCTTCTCCCACCGGGGGCTTGAGCACACCCTTAAAGATGCGACGGACAGCGGCATTCATGGAGCTATTGCGACGGCTATCAATCTGCTTATTGCTATCCCCCTCAAGGTCTCTCACATCGGCATCACGCTTAAGCCTGACCAGAGCATCCACGATATCGGCGGCATCGGTCAGGGTGCAAATGATATAGGGCTTAGCTTCGCCCTGTTTCTTTTTCAGCTGGCCAGAGAACTCAATCTCATACTTACCGGCTAGCTTGAATCCTTCACCTTTTAGAACCTCGGTAGGGCGACGACCGATCAGGAACTCAACCGCGACAGCCTGCTCTAGGTAGCTGGTCGATAGTAGGGCTGCCTTAGCCGCCTCAATCGCAGCAAACGGATCGAACGGTTGGGCATTACCGCGCTGGGCATCGGTCTTAGTCTTGCTCTCGTCATTGCGCTGGTTATGGATATCCTTATCCAGGTTGAGCCATTTCAGCGCGTAGTGGGTGCGACCGTTCGCCGCATCGGTTGAACGTTTGGGGGATGGATTCTCAAAGCTATTGCGGTCAGTTAACTCAATATCAGCCTGGAATTTACGGATTGAATTACGGTAGGCACTGACCCAGACATTCCAGGTATTCGGCTTATCAGACTTACCCTTAATCGATTCCAGCGTGTCAGCACACAAGGTTTTGATAGACTTCTCAGATTTCAGGGCCGACAGCTTAGCCAGGAATACGGCAATCGACCGCTGATAGGTTTTGCGCTGGCCGTCAGCGTATTGCATGAACTGATCAACGGGAATTGCTTTAGTCGTCTTCGTGGCCATGGGTCAGTGTGTCGTGATGGGACGTAAGCGACGGATGCCCGGTGTCTGGTCTCATACCGTGCGGTGGCCGGTCCTGGGTTTGCCCGTTTGCTTAACTGTTTACACTATAGCGACAACTATTTGCACTTGTCAACTCATTAGTGAAAATAGTTTGTCAAATAAACATTATTCTGGTTTTATGGTTTGTTGTGTTTATGGAAAACCAGTAAACCATCATGCAATATGTGGGATTTGCCAGCACAAAAGGGGGCGTAGCTAAGACTACGAGTGCGATTCACTTTGCCTACTGGATGGCGCTTAAAGATATTCCAACGGTGCTAATAGACGATGATGCCAACCGAACAGCTATTAAATGGTTAGCCAGGTCAGAAGATAATCCAAAGTTTACGGCTCCGTTCAAGGTGGCAACGTTTGCCAAAATAGCTAAGGCCGTGCAGGGTGCGGAAATGGTCGTGCTAGATACTCAAGCCAGTATCAGCGATGACGATATTAAAGACTTGGCTGAAGACTGCAATTTAGTGGTTGTGCCTTCTAAGCCCGATATTGATTCTGCAGCTGCAGCAGTCGAGACCGCTGAAAAAGTCAAACTTCATAAGGGCAAATATCGAATACTTCTTACTGACTGCCCGACTGGTAGCAGTAAATCAGGAGCTGAACTCGCTAGCGATCTAATCGGTGATGGGTATCAGGTTGTCACTCAACGCATTAGACGAGGTGAAGGTATCCGGCATGCCAGCTTGGCCGGTACCACAGTGGCTCAGCAAACTGGTCGCTACAAAATGCCGTGGCTCGATTACCAGAAAGCATTCCAAGAAATCTACTTACTGTTGGAGGACTAACCCATGGGCAAGTTTGCCAAAGGTATTAAGACAAGCAATCAGAAGACTGAAAAGCCAGTAAACCAAGAAACCATAAAACCATTAAATCAAGAAACCATAAAACCAGCAAATCAGCGCTCAATTGACGACCTCAAACTGGTTAATGTTGGTGGATTTAAGGTACCTAAGTGTGTCCGTGCGCACTGGGTTGCTCAGGGGGCTATCCGTGGGGAGAAACTTGCCCCCCTGCTTAGGGATTTTCTAATCGAGCGGTATGGCCTACCTAAGGATGTGACCATGAAGGACTTTAAGGTAAAACCAGAAAGCCAATAATTTTACGAAATACCCCATTAGCACTCTAATTTCCGTAAATCTAGGCCGTTATTTTGAAGTGAACTTAGATTCAAGGAATAAAAGGTGCTATCTATGGTTTCCTGCACATCTGAAGAGTGTATAGCCGCACGCAGAAGGGTTCAGTCAATAAGAAATGAGCTTATCCGTATTTGCGAGATCCTTAAAGTACTTTTTCAATCTCGCGATAGTACTTCTGTTCTAGTTGGTGTATTTGGAGGTATCGCAGCCGCAACAGCCGCAGCCGCAGCTGCTGCTGCTACCATACCTGTCATTGGTCAGTTGGCAGCTCTTGTGATTTTGATTTTTGCTGGGATTTTCTTTATCCTTAGCGCTTTTTTCACTGCTAGGTTAGAAGCTATTAACAACCAAATCCAGCAGGTTGAGAGTGAATTTGATGCAACTGTCAAAAACTTTCAAGATGCTGTTTCTTCAGTGATTGAAAATTGCCCTGATGAATGCTGGGGCGATCTTTCCTTGCCATCCTGTGATTTTTAACAGCTTTTACCGATAAATAGGCGCGTCAGTGCTTTAGTCGATAGTCAAAAGCAGTAGCCGTAGGATATGCCTACGGCTACTGCTTTTTCTATGGTATGAGCCTAATTACAAAGCTAGGTCGATTGCACATTCCAGGCCTTTGGGCAGGCTACCTGCTTTAACTTTTTTGGGATTCAGATTGAGCATCCAGCATCTTCTTAAGTCAGATAATTTCATCGATGACCCTTTCACGCTCAGCAGCTACTTCAGTTAGAACGCTAATGCCACCAATAGCGAGGTGAGTCGCATAGCCATCTGGAGCATCGGCACAACTAATCCACCAGTCGATCGCGCTCAAGGTATGGGCATAGCCGAACTCGTCGAGTACTGCTTCAATAGCCGTCCTACATTGCAATTCTTTGAGGCTAGCACCGCGTGATATCTCAACGGCTTGCTCTAAGGTTTTGGTGAGGCTACGCCCCCATCGCTGTTTGTGGACAAATGTCGCTAATCCATTCAGGAAATCGGTGGGTGATACATCGGCTTGGCCCAAAGCTTTGGCAATGTTATCGAGCGCGATCGCTTTATTTACTTCATTGAAATCATCAGTAGGTGATAATGGACGATTTTCTGAACTGACGGTCTACATCACTAAAGCACTGCACAAACGCTTAAAAGTTGGTTCTGCTGAATTGGAAATGGAACTGACAGATGTTTCTGAGGAAGCTATCGCGGCTTACCTGTCTAAACGAATGAACGGCTGAACGACTGAACGACTGAACGTTTAAATGTCTGATCTGAACAGAAGCGAGCGGTAACTGAAACTACAGTTACCGCTCATTCTTGAAGTTTATTGATTACGGCATACTCTCCCACTACCTCTGTGGCGAGTACGCCGTACTTTCTGTTTTGTTGTTTTCATTTATTGTTAGTGACATGATTCTTTTCAGGAATTGGTAGATGCATTAATGTGGCGGAGCTCAAGCACGATCAAGCGCACTATTCCAGCTGAGGACTAGACTGAGTAGTCCCATAAAATTCATTTTCAGGCCCGTAGCGCAAAGTGATATCCCACCCCTGTGGCCAGAGAGCGTAATACCGTCGCCAAACCCGTCCGCATTCGGACGGGTCCTCACACTGGATCGTTAGAACACTATTCAATTCAAAAAAACGACATTGCTCTATTTTTAAGTCTTTCAACAACACATCTAGAGGCATCCGACCTTTTGGTACTTGATAGGCGTTGTTGATAAAATCCTGATGAGCCTCGTGGTCCCATCGATGAGCAAACCAATGGTCTACAACGGCACGGTTATAGCCTTTGCGTTTTTTCCAGTGAACCCCCTCTATCCAGTTATAGGAACCATCAGTCCACTTTTTAGTTCGATACTTTCGTAGCGTGGAGTCGCTACGGCTCCAGAGCACCGATGCTGCTTTTGGCCGAATCCACTGAGTTTGAATGGGCTTTTCGAACTGTCTACCCGCCATAACATCAGAAAGCTGAAGTTGCACTCGAGTCAACTTCATTTGAATCTTTTCTAGCCTCTGCATCAGCGTTTGATTACTCATGCTTTTCCTCATCAATAACTCGGCAAATAATCTCAGCCATATCAGCTGGGGTCAAGGCGTTCCATCCAGCAACCGTATATGCAGCTCTTTCAATATGTCCGGTAGCTTTTCTTAATTCAGGTGTGTGAAAACAAAGCCATCCCAAGCCTTGAAGAAAGTTGTAGTCGTTAACCCCCATTAACCGGGCAGCTGAGAACGCGTTTTTCATAATGTCCCAAGCAATTTTTTGCTGGCGATCTCGCTCTAATACCTCCAAGGCGTCCAAGTATGCCTGCGTCCTTGTGGGGAAATACTGAAGGTCTTTTGCTATGCCCTCACACTGGGTTTTAATAATCCAGTGCCAGCCAGGAAAGGTAGGATTAAACTCAATTCGAATTGATGGATTTTCAGAAAACTCGTTGTTGCTCATTTTTCAAATACTTAGCTGGAGATTGGTTTTTAGGGACTAAAATTAACTAATTTTCAAACGGAATGTATCGACTGAACAGCCGCCTTTTTTGCCTTTTGAGCAAACCATACGAATACGGCTTTTTTCATCAATCGATTTTCCACGTTGCTTGCTGGTTTTCGTGCCACAGTGGGGGCAGGCCACACCGTTGGTCAGCACTTGGTCAAGGGTGGGCAGTTCCTGGTCTGACACTGGCCCATCTACTGGTACCTGTCCAAGCTGTTTACTTTGCCCTACAAGCAGTTCTCGGTTTTTACTCAGCTGGTCGGTCATGGACGAAATAGGAGTTTTTGGGGGGTTCTCCAATTGCTGATTCTGGTCAGCTCGGACATCTGCTATCCCCTCAGCATCGAAGTAAAAGACCTCGTTAGTGGAGCCGTTATAGAACAGTGCAATGTACTTTTGCTCTGCCTCCTGGCGGGCTTTGAATTCAAGTTTTAATTGAGCTTTCTTTTCAGGAGTAATGGACGATAAATAATCGCTATCTAAGGCCGTAATTGCTTGGTTGCCTAGATAGATAGTTGCGCTCTGTTTAAACACATTGTTCTTAAACCCAAAGTCGCTAGACTCATCGGTTACGGTTGAGAAAATAACTCGAACTTTTAGCCCCCGACCGACCTCTAACCCCTTCTGAACTGACCGCTTAAATGACCGGGCATAGTTACCGCGCTCAGCTTTAGGTATGGCCATCTCTTCATCGTCACGGGCCACCGCTGAATTGTATTGATCCTTCAATTCATCCATCAGAAATAGGCGGGGTTCAAGGTGCAACTCAGGGATAGGTAACCCTCGCTCATCATTCTGTACTTTTGATTCCTGGCGAACGCTGACGGTATCGCCAATTAGGCCAATATTATCCATGCACCACCTGGGACCACGGAACACCTGATTACTCGGATACTTAGCACTCGGAAAATCAACTTTCGGGTCAAAGATAATGGCCCGACTGCCCATATCCTCCTCAAAAAGTCGAATTAGATAATTCAGCATCACCGACTTACCAGAACCAGTAAACCCTGATACCCGCAGGTGGAAGCAGGACAACAACGCTTTCTCAACATCACCGATGGAAACATGGCGAATAGGCGATCGCTTGGGGGCTTTTTCCTGAGATAGCTGAACTGTAATTTTGACCTTGCCTTGATCAATCATCACCTTAGGAACCTCAGCTAGCCCTAGAGCCAGGTGTAGCGCGTCTAGATAAGGCTCAATCTGTTTGATTCCATCGCAGGTGATAGGTTCAAAGTAGATAGGGGTAGACCCATAGTGAACTTTGCCGATGCTGTGGCAACTCAGGATAATGCCACGCTGATGCAGAAACTGCCGGATAGCGTTACCGGTATCGGCCTCTAGACTCCGAATCGGGAAATCCTTGGGGGCCTGCAGCTTAGCGACCAGCTCTTTCTGGGCGGCCAGGTCTTGAGCCATCGCGCTAATTTCACGGCTCAGGCGCTCTAAAACCCCGTTGACTTGGCCCCGCTCATCGGTCAAAACCTGATCACGGGTATCGATGGCTTTCTCCGCAGCGGCGGTTAGCTTTTGGGTATGTTCTTCTTTGATGGCCACCGCTTTCTTAGCGGTATCGGTCACCTGCCCCATCTTGAGACTGTACTCGGACTGGACTGCCGCTTTATCGGCTAGCGCTGCCTCAAGCTTCGCCTGCATCGAGTCGACAGCCTTTTGAGCTTTGGCTTCTGCTAAACGTGTTTGCTCGGCTAGGATGCGGTCCTTGTATGTTGATTCCCTGGTATCCAGATTGGATTTATCGGACTTAAGCTTGGCCTGGAATGCGGTGAGTTGAGCCTCAGCCTTATTCAGTTCGGTCTGAGCATTTGCGATCGCAACTTTTTCTTGATCCAGTAACCGCTGGTCTGACTCTAACTGGGAACGATCGACCTGGGCCGCCTTGAGCTTCTGAACATAGGACCGCTTGAGCGTGGTTGTAGCCACAGCTACGGCCAGCAGGCTGGTTAAACCACAATCACCGACTCGGTTAATAGTTGGCTCCCCTTGCAAGGATAGAGTCGCTGACAGGGCCATACCGCCACACCAGGCGCTAAGCCAAGGTCTAGATGCCAGCAGAGAGCCGAAGGAGGTCAGGAGTTTAGTAATTTGTGTCATGATTCGAGAGTTCCTTTTTTCTCGCTTGTTGAAAGGAATAGAGCGGTCTAGCCAGTGCCAACTTTCTAGACCGTTTCGCTTTAAATCGAGATAGTCGGCGCTGCGCTCTTTAAAGAGTTGAAGTCATTGGACGCCGCAATCAGTCGGGAATTGTTAGCGGCTCGAATCCCCTGAACCTCAAGTGCAGCCCCTTCAATCAGCGCATTACCTCGCTCCGCTTCGATCTCCAGCAACTTACGGGCGGTTAGGTTTTTGGTGGCCTGGGTCTGAGTCTCAATCAAAATGCCCTCAGTCTTAGCAGCAATCAGTTCGCCTACCTGAATAGCTTGCTGAAGCTTCAGACCTTCATTTGCAATGTTTTGGTATTTGACCTGGGTACCTGCGTTAATCAGTGCAGCGTCGGCATAGTGCGACTCGACCCGCTCGGTCACCACATAGTTTTTAGCGACTTGCTCAGCTACTTCCAATGCACGGGATTGCTCAACAGCCTGTTGTTTCAGTGCCTGATAGGTCGCCTCATCGTAACCAGGGATGTTGTCGGGCGGTGTAAACGGGTCATTAGGGGCATAGTCAGCCGCCTTAAAGAGGCTACTCACCCGCTCCTCGGTATCTCGCTGGTTACCCCGTGTTTCGGCAAGAAACTGCTCAGTCTCTGCCAGGATTTGACGGGCGATGGAATCGCGTTCGGCTTCATTGCCGAGCTGAATTTGCTCCAGAATATCGTTATCGATTTGCATGATTTTGCTCTAAGTAAACTACGTCTTGTGTGGGCTGAAAGGTAGCGGAACGCGGGGCTATACCAATATCAAGCCGGACTATCTGACCGAGCATAAAACCCACGAGCACCCAGAAAAACGCTTGGAAAAACGAGCCGTTGCGGCGATAGCGGTTGTACATTACCAACGCCTCCGGCGATAGCGGCGTGTTGTACCAAACGATCGATAGCCAGACCGCCCGCCGTAGCCAGAATCAACTGACTTTGCAAATAGATAAGCGATGGCTAGAACCAGAAAAAATACTTGGATAGCGGCCATCTCAACGCTTTCCTGATAAATTGAGCAGCCAAAGCATCAACAGTGCTGGGGCGAAAAACGGTATAAGGTCAAGCATCATGGGTTGAGGGTAACGGTGGACTCGGATGAGTGGTGGTGTAGATGCTCCCCAGAGCTACGGCAGCCAAGACTAAAGCGGCCAGCGCCAGGACCAACCGACTTACTACGCCCCTTCTGGCTTTCCCATAGACTGAAGCACCTCAAAATCATCATTAAGTGCGGCTGTCTCTACGTTCTGGCGATCGGCTAACAATTCTGTACGCAAGGCATAGATATCGTTACGCCGCTTCAGCTGGTCCACCTTACGGCCTACCGCCTGCCGTGCTTGGCGAGTCTGGGCAATCTTCTGGGCCATGGCTTTTTCGTCTTGGCTCATGGCATCCATCAACGAATCGGCACCGTTGATAAATTGCTCAGCTAGGGCCAGTGGATCGTCATGTGCGGACACGGTGGCTAGTTCAGAGCGAAGTGAACCGAGATTAAATTCGGTCGGGAACTGGGGAGATGCCAGAGTATTGCGATGGTTTCCAGTGAAAACTTGAATCTCTGTAGGTGTCACGGGGGTGTCAGTACCTGTAGCATCGGGCTGTTGA
The DNA here is from genome assembly GCA_038748225.1 of Cyanobacteria bacterium P01_H01_bin.26. Taxonomy (GTDB): domain Bacteria; phylum Cyanobacteriota; class Cyanobacteriia; order Phormidesmidales; family Phormidesmidaceae; genus Leptothoe. The sequence continues at coordinate 10,456 of JBCDJC010000066.1, forward strand.
GCGGTGTTAGCGGCAGGCTCAACGGGTTGCTCAGGCAAGGTCACGCCGATACCATCCAAAAGCTGACGCCAGGCGGATTCTGGGTACAGGATAGAGTTGTTATCCCCTGAAATCCCCAGGGCTCTAAATTGCTCATAACCGTCAGTGGCCTTAATGCGGTTGTAAAGGCTGCCACGATTGAAGTCTAAAAGTTTTGCAACATCAGAAACGGACAGCCAGTTGTCAGTCTGGATGTCAATAGGAGTGTCAGTGGATGTCAATACACTGTCAGTGCTTGTCATAACTGGTTGTTTAGGTGTCAACAATTGACATCATAGCAGCTTATTAGCTACTGTCAAGTAGCTAGATGCAAATTAGTAGCTTATATTTAGCTACATAGCTATATTGGAGTTGCTAATGACTGCTATTATCAGCGAAATGTATCTTTCAGCTATATTTGAGAAGCCGAAATGAGTACTAAATCAATGCCCAAACGAGTGTTCCTAACGCTCCCGGATCAGTTGCACGAAGATTTGTCAGCATGGGCTGATGCTCAAGGGCGTCCCGTAGCGAACCTTGCGGCATTTCTTGTTGAAATCGCTGTGAGAGAAGCAAAAGCCAATGGCGAAATACCAGAGCCAGAGGACAAAGTAAAACGATGAGTGAAGCAAACAACCGACTAGATCGCATCGAGCAATTGCTAGTTCAGACGGCTGAAATTGCAGCTGAAAATACCCGTGCCTTACAGCTGCAACGGACTATCAACGCTGACTATGATCGCCAATCACGTGAACGCATGGACAACTTAATGGAAGTCGTTCAGCAAAGTGCAGCGCACCAAGACCAAGTAAATGATGAGATTAGCAGATCCATCCAGACACTAATCGACGAAGGCAAGGCAGATCGCGCTGAAGCTCAACGGCAGCGGACTGCATTTACAGAAGAATCTGAACGTCAACGCGTAGCGTTTACTGAAGCGTTCCAACAGCTTCTAGGTCAGCTAGTAGCCAAGCTGAACTCTATCGGCGATCGCATCGAGCAAATATGGAATCGAATAAACGCGGCATAAGTTTATATCTAGCGCCATGGTTACTACCTATCAACCACAAGCAATTGACACAACCATCGAAGCGGATCGACTCTTGTTCAGTCTTTTGGCTCAGCGGACCAATGAACAACGCATGGCGATGACAACCCGGCAGATCCAGAGCGGACGGGCGCTGTCGTTAAGTGGTCTCAAGCATCGGTTTGGTCACCTGGACAAACAGAATTTTGTTTACAAAGTTGCTCAGGCTTGGTTAGGCGAACACTGGCCAACTGGGTTTAAACCGAAGGGAGATCCCATGACTTGGATACAAGACTCTATAGGACTAGCTCGACGGTTACATCCCATCTTTGCTGGCTTAGAAATTCAGTACTACGTTACTGGCGGCATTGCATCCACAACCTACGGTGAGCCGCGATTCACTAGCGACCTGGACCTTGTCATCAATGCATCTGGAGATGGCTTATTCCCATTAGTCGCAGCACTGGAAACCGCTGGGTTCTATGTTCCAGGGATTGACGATGCTGTATCAGAACGGATGAAAACACTCCAAATTACGGATAAAGAGACCATTGAGCGAGCCGATTTAGTTATTGCGAATAATGAAGAATGGGACTCAGTAAAGTTCAACCGTCGGCAACTAATTGATGGAATTTATCTAGCCTCGCCGGAAGACGTGGTGCTTAACAAACTTCGATGGGGCAAGCGCAGTCAATCTGAAAAGCAATGGCGCGATGTGCTCGGAGTGCTAAAAGTTCAGGGCGATAACTTGGATTTTGACTACATGCAGAGATGGGCTAGCAGACTAGGTTTAGCCGAAGAGTTAGGAAGGGCTGCAGGCGAAGCAGGGCTATCGTAAGCCTTGATCGATCAACGTTTCGGGCGTATTCTTAGCCCATTAAAGGAGGTGATGCAGTGACTTAAATAAGCTCTAAATACGGCAAAACCCCCAGGGGGTGAGAGACCTGGAGGTTTACAAAAGCCAAATTCAAAAATAGTTGACTCCATAGTGACATAGGTCAGTTGCGATCGCAACTAGCCACAGGGTTTTATTGCCAAATTTTCGATACAGATGTATCGAACTGGCGACATAGTTCAGTAGTTCAGTTCTTTAGAGCTACTGACATAGCGATGCTTCAAACGCACTTAAGCGCTAACATATGTTCAATCGACACACCTTATCTGGTCCCGCAACAACTGACCGCCGCAACACAAAAACTTGCAGCATGTTCAGCAAACATGCTGTATTGAGCGGTTTTTCAGAAATTTCATAACACAACAAAAAGGCACGCCCGGCTATCGGGTGTGCCTTTTTGCGTTACCGACTAAAAGCTCTTGGCGGGGCGACGGTCGGTTGTCAGCGAACCAGCTAACAAAATGATTATAACGAATACCAACCAAGTTGATCGCTCCCAGCAGAGTGATTCAGAAATTCAGCAACTCAATCTGTTCCTAGCTTATGAAGCAGATGAGGGTAGGGCTCCAGATACCAGGCCGCCACTACGCTGGCTGGCTAGATACGAAGCTTTTCTTCTCAGCCAGCCATGGAATAGCAGCGCATCACTAGCGCTGGACGGACTAATCATAAGATTCGACTCCATGGGCCTCACTTACGTAACGGGGGTAGGCCATGAGTAATCTTTACACCTGGACACTCAACGACTTTAAAAAATCTGGCGTTGATGAAGACCTAATGCGGGCAAACGTCAAAATTGAAAGTGGTCAAGCGGCCCTAGAAACGCTTCTAGGAGATCGCGTCGCAGAACGTCAGAAAAACACGCAGTACGCGACCAAGAGCACAGCCGGCTTACTCAAGGTCTACGAGTGCATCGAAGATGGGATGTGGGTCACTCGCCCAGAACTCGGCAATGCCTACGCGAAACCTATCAATCCCCGGCCCGACCAGCACAAGATCGGCAAGGTCGTTAAGTACGAAGGTGAGCTAGGTAAGCCAGCCACCCCCATCATGCCCTCTGTCACCGTGCAGGCACTGCGGGTTATTTGCCAGATACATGGCCTAGAGTTCAGCGCAGCGCTTGAAGCGATGGGCCTTTCCGCTGACGGACTAGCCGACAGAAGCAGGATTGCTCACGATGTTTTCTGGGACTGGTGGATCAGTACAGGTAAGCCCGTTTCGATCACCGAAGGGCTCAAAAAAGCATTAAGTCTGATCGCTCACGGTTACCCCGCGATCGCTGTCAGGGGAATAACCCAATGGCATCAAAAAGGTGGTCTAACACTGCATCCTGAACTTGAGCGAATAGCCACAGCGGGGCGACGAGTATTTATCTTCTTTGACCAGGACACCAAGCCTAAAACGGTTAAGGATGTTCAGCAACAGACTACAAGCCTAGGGAATGTTCTTGAAGCTAAAGACTGTCGGGTATTTTGCCCGGTTTGGAAATCTTCTGAAGGGAAGGGAGTTGACGATGTCATTTACGCCCAAGGCGAAGATGCCCACATTTGGCTAGAGGTCACACTAACCGATGCTCCCACACTTCGTCAGTATCGCCGGAATGCTCAGATCGCTAAAGCGCTCAACACTCTTGAACGATTGAATCATCAAGTGTCTTATGCAATCGAACGAGATACCAAGGGTGAGTTTTTACCGCAGCTGCCGGCGCTAACACCAGGGGCGATTCATGTGGTCAATGCCATGATGAATTCAGGAAAGACTTTTCGTATTGGGCGTGACTGGGTACAGCCAGCAATCGACAGGGGGGAACACGTTCTTTGGATACCTCCTCTTAACTCACTGGGCAAGCAATCAGCTACTGACATTGGAGGCTTTCACATTCATGATCGGCTCAAAAAGGATGAAAACGGGCAGATTAATGAACGACAGTTTTGGGAAGATGTCAGAAAGCGTCCAGCAGTGATAATGTGCCCCGACAGTATCGGGCAGCTGCCTGATTGGTTCTGGGAAAAGCCAGTTCGTCTCGTACTCGATGAGGCAAATCAGGTTACCGAACATATCTGCCAGGGAAATACCTTAAAAAATCGCTACAGCCCTGTCCTAACTAAGATTCAGGAAGCAGCACAACAGGCGATCCGTTCCGGTGGCTGCATTATCTTGAGTGAAGACGGCATACCAGATCGAGCCGTCAAGTTTTGGCAAACTATCAGCGGCTCAGAAACCGTTAGATACTTCAGACATAAAAAAGAGCTAGAACCGTGGGATTGCCAGGTGTTCAGCGGTCAAGTATCGGGCTTTAGAGCGAACTTGTTACAAGCCGCGAAGAAAGATCATCCTATTCTATTTACCTCCAGCAGTCAGCGAGAATGCAAGCGCGTTCATAGGCTTCTGACGGCTATGGGGTTAAAAGGACACCGTATCGACTCAGAGACCAATCAAAGTGGAGCCTATAACGATTTTTTCTCGAATCCAGATGCTTGGCTGCACGAGCATCAGCCTGACTTTCTTATCTTGTCGCCATCGGCCAAATCCGGAGTCAGCATTGAGGGCAATGTAAGCGCTAAGGATGGCTACTTTAAAGAAGTTTGGGGTTATTTTCCGGCGCTGAGCACTGACACACACTTGCAGCTATTAGGTCGTTACAGGCCTGCTGTGCCCCGATTTATCTTTACTCCGCCATTTATTCAACGCAGCCCTCTTGAATCCAAATACAGCGCTCATGCTGTCAAGCAGCGGCTATTACAGGATGCATCTGAGATTACCCAGCTCACCGAATTCAAAGGCGAGGAACGGGAAATAAGCACTTTAGAATCTGAGATCGCAGAGTATCTAGCCGAAACGCAGATTGTGAACGGTGCTCAGAAACAGATTGCACAAGCCGCACTAATTGACCGTCTAGAGCGATCTGGGCACATCGTCAGAACTGAGAAGCTAGAGGCTGATAAGGACATTAAACAACTATGGGATGAAACTCAAGAGGGCATTTGGCAGGAGGATGCCAAAGAATTTGCAGCGCTTATCCCAGCTGATGGCCAAGACGCTAAATGGGCCTGGGATACGCTTGACAGCATGGAGAGCACCCGCGAGAACCGCCTAATGGCTCGCAAGATACTATGGCGCGAGGAGTTTCCAGGTGTTTTGTTCAATACGCCTGAGGAGTGCTATGAGGCTCTATTTAGAGACTATGGCGCAATGAGAAAAGGGGTTAGGCTTCAGACACAGGCTGAATTTCTAGAGGCTGTCAAGCAGGCTGACAGTAAAGCAACTGACGACATCATGAGCGCAACTGTTAGAGCACTTCACCGGCTACCTAAGAATTACATCAGGGCTGGGATAATCAAGCATTTAGGCATTCTGGACATGCTCGACGGGAGTACTTGGACGAATCAAGATTCCAGAGCAATCGAGATTAAGCAGCGGGCACTGAAGTATGCCAAAGAAATTGGGTACTGGCTACGACTTCAAATTAAGACTGATCAGACTCCTTCAGAGATCGTCAATAAGTTGATCAAGAAACTGGGTCTAGATACCAAGGCCATAGGCCGCCCCGGTAAGCGCAACGAAAAACGAGATCGGGTCTGGATGGCTATAGGGCTCGATAGCCCGGTTAGGGCTAAGCTCCTGAAAGCCTCACGGAATAGGCTTTCTAACCCCGTGTCCATGATTTGTAAAGAAGAGAAAGACCATATACAAATCATGGACACGCCCCCAGATATCCTTCCAATGGAAAGAGCCGAAAGCGGCTGGCAAGTGGGTGATGCGGTTCAGCGCATCAGTGATGGGGCAAGAGCTATCGTTTTATCTGTTCGAAACTCCCTATTAATACTTGAAGACTGGGTAACGGGCAGACAATTCCGGGCTTCAGCGGAGGAATTGATGGCTCTTGAGGGCTAATGCAATGCTCTGGGTATGCAATGCCTTTCCCCATGCTGTTGACATTGTCCTTGTGCAACTGCCTGGTAGCTACTATGCCTATACCATTGGTCCTCCACGGATTTATTGCGGTCAGATTGCAACAGACCCAGTGATTTCTCAGATAATTGGCATTTATTTGACTACTGCAGTGAAGAAGAAACAGATTATGGCCTGTCGCGTGTAATTCAAGAAAGAACACGGCAGCCTGCTACCTATGTTTCAAGGATAAAATAGTAAATTCTTTTCTTTTACAATGTCATGATTAAGACTGTATCTCGTTACGATCTAGAAACAGATCTGAATGCTGCATACAGCTTTCACCGATATGCAAACTTTTTTCCGATGATGCAGAAGGATGAGTTTGTCTCGTTAATAACAAATATTGCAAAGTACGGGTTACGAGAAAAGATTTGGCTATACGAAGGTCAAATCCTTGATGGCCGCAATCGCTATTTAGCTTGCCAAGAAGCCGACGTGATGCCTCAGTTTCGTGAATTCAGGGGCACTCCTGAGCAAGCGTTACAGGCGGTCATGTCTTGGAACCTAGAGCGGCGTCATCTGACAACGAGCCAGCGGGCGGTGTTGGCCCTGGAGGTCATGCCAGAGTTTGAGAAGTTGGCGAAGGAGCGACAGTTTTCTCAAGGAGATAGAGGATGTGAAGGCGGTCGTGGCCGCAAGAAAACCCTTGTGGCGAATTCGCCACAAGGGTTAGAAACGGATTACGCCGGACACAATTTAGCCACTCAGAAGCCGGATGCCAAGCCAGTTATACGGATTACGCCGGACACAAACGATCGCGAAAATGTGACAGAAAAGCCGAGCGCAGCATCTCCCAAACCGTCTGCTAGCAAGGCTGATACGAGACAGAAAACGCCCGCGAAATCACGAGAGCAAGCCGCTGCAACTGTCGGTGTTGGTCAAAAAATAGTGCAGAAGGTCAAAAAAGTTCAGCAAGAAAAACCTGAGCTAATCGACGCGATTCGCAATGGCGAAATAACCGTCAACAAAGCTGTCAAACAGATTAAGCAAGAGCAGCGTGAGCAGGATATAGCTGCTCAAGTATCTACCTCCAAAACTCAGCCTACTGTAGAGTGCTGTGATGCGATCGCATGGTTAAAGCAGCAAGACTCCTATGATTTGCTGCTGACAGATCCACCGTATTCAACAGATGTTGAAGATATTGCGGGATTTGCTCAGTCGTGGTTGCCGCTAGCGTTGGCAAAGCTGAAATCTACGGGGCGAGCATTTGTGTGTGTAGGAGCTTACCCAGAGGAGTTGCAAGCGTACTTATCGGTAGAGCTGCCAGAGCAGATATTGGTATGGACTTATCGCAATACCTTAGGGCCTACACCGAAGGGCAATTACAAGCTTAATTGGCAAGCCATTCTCTATTACAAGGGGATAGATGCACCACCATTGAACTGCCCTGAAATGGTGGAACAATTTTCGGTTCAAGATATTGCGGCTCCAGATGGTCGGCAAGGCGATCGGTATCATGCTTGGCAAAAACCATTACAGCTCGGAGAACGGTTAGTCCGACATGCGACTCAGTCAGGTGATGTGGTTGTGGACCCATTTGCCTGTACAGGTACATTCTTGATATCTGCAGCTCAGCTTGGCCGAGTAGCTAAAGGCTGTGACATCTCAGAAGAAAATTTACAAATTGCGGAGCGAAGAGGATGCCTTGTCTAAATCATGGATAACGATTCCTTGGGTTACATACATGCTTTATTGCCTGAGGTCTTCGATCAGGGGACTCCAGCCGACAATATTGATGCTTTCGACATGCACAGCGTCTTGGACTCGACAGAAAGCGCTCATTATGAATCTATCTCGGCCAAAACGATACTCATCTCCAGCAACAAATGAAAGGGGGGCGCTCCGATGGCTGCAAAACTGCTCAACCCATGAACTCGGTATAATTCTGGCGACATATCCCCTCAGTCATGAGATCGTTTTTGGTCCCCCACTTCAATATGATGGTTGCCCTTGGCCAACAAATTTCGCTGGTCTCCAGCTAGTGGGTGTATACTTGCTCAGTGAGACTTCGATGAGACAAATTGAGATAAATCGAGACCGGTACACATGCCCTCTATTGCTCAATTGAATGCTGCTCAGATCGTCGCCAAAGGGGGGACAGATCGGGCTGCGTGGGAAGCGGCCAATGTTTCTAAGGCGACGTTCTACCGCTGGAAGAAAATAGCGACTTTTCAGGAGACCGTTGCTTGGTTTCAGCAACGATATGCTGAGTCCTCTGTTGCTGAGGTGAGTACAGTTGATATTGATGACAGCATTCAGCGCGATAAAAGATTAGCCGATAAATTGGACTCAATTGCGCATAAGATAGCCGATTTAAGCGTTGGGCTTTTGGATGAAATTGCTCCGGAGGATGTCAGCATTCGGGTTCTCCCCTCGCTAGTTCGAGCAATGACAGAGTGCATCAACTGTCAACGTCAAGGGCTTGATCGTATTTCTGGCATGGAGCAGATTCTAGATGAGCTTGGCCAAATTGAGAAAGCGAGCACGCTCGCGGCACTCTCCGCCGTCAGCAGTAGCTATTCTGCAGCGGCATAAGAAGTTACTCGAAAGTGCCCAAGGTTTTAGTCAACAAACAGCTGTTCCACCACTGGACGGTGTTTCATTTTTTGACTGGTGTAAAACTCTTAAAATCAAAACTGATAAAGGGCTACAGCCATTTGACTTATTCCCGTGGCAGATTTCGTTTACTGACTTGGTGCTTCGGACTGAGCGTCGAACAATTGGCCTGCTCTCCAGTCGCCAAACCGGCAAGACATCAACTTTGTTGGCTCTGATGGCTTATCTTGCTCTGTCTCGACAGCAGTTCAGTGGGTTACTCATCCATCGCACGACTGCTGATGCTCATCTCCTATGCCGCCGTGTGAAGAAGTTTTTGCCTCAAGGGACCAGATTGTTGTCCGATAGCTTAAGCCTTCTGGAGTTTGCCGAGACCCAAAGTATGCTTTACTTTCGCAGCTCTAACCCCAAGCTCGGAGCAGAGGGGGCTGAGCAAACAGGGCGGGGGCTAGAGTCCATCGATCTTGCTTTAGTAGAAGAGGCCTCCCACACAGCTAATTTAAAGGATGTTGTTGGTGTTGTTGCTCCAACGATGACTTGGGGCCACCCTGGCAATCTTGTTTTCGTTGGCACAGCCGGATCAAAACAGTCCTACTACTACCAACATCTAGGTAAAGCCGCTGAAGGCGACAATGCATTAGAGGTTCTGCTGGCGGGTATTCGAGCAGGTAAGACACTCCCTTACCAGGAACTGATAGCTCCAACCGGCCAGATTGGTGTCGTAACTAACTGGAGAGCAATCGACCGATTCAAAAATGAGCCTGATTTCTTGGGCCGCGTAAAGAAAGAATTTGATTTGAGTGATGAACAGATTGCCAGCGAATACGAGCTCCATTTCGACAGTAGCGCTGACAGTGCCGTGTTTGATTTTGCCGATGTGCAGCGCTCTATTGGAGGCGACCTAGAGCCCCCGAACAAGAAGGATGTTTACTTTGCCGGGATTGATCCGAGTGCGCAGGGTAAAGATTATTGTGTTTGCGTAGTCCTTCGCCAGCTTGACAAGGGATTTCAGGTGGTCAGACTGTATCGCCGTCGCAAACAGCCGTCTGAGGTCCATCTAAATACAATTGCTGATATCATCAAACGCTACGATCCAGTGCAAACTGTTTGTGAAACCAACAGCATTGGACAGCTCTATCTGGAGAGTCTGGCATCGGTTTGCACTGCCCAGAGTATTGAAGGTTTTCATACATCACAACCATCTAAAGAAGCGGCTGTCGGTCGAAGCATTCTAGCGTTAGAGAGAGGCGAACTGAAGATCCCGCCAGGCAGTCCCATTATTCAAGAATTGCTAAGTTTCAGGCGAACTGAGACCGGCAAGCTGGAAGCGGGCGGCAGTGCCCACGATGATTGTGTCATCGCGTTGGCTCTGGCCTTGACCGCTGCAGAGTATGGCAAACGACAAGGAGGAACTTAAATGGATAAACGGTTGAAGTTTATTGAAACAATTGAAAATTCAAGCAGGTTTAGCGATTTTGATGAGCTGCATGTTTTTGATACGGGCATTGTAACTCTGCAAGCTCTAGCCTGTGGCCACGAAACCCAGAGGGTAAGAGCCCAGCAGATTTATGCCAGCTTGTTCTCAACGCTAGATGATAGCGATACTACTGCGATGACTCTGTTTATTGAGTTGCTTGGAGGAAATCTCTTACTAGTGGATCAGTGGATGTCGAGCGATGGTGATATCTTTTTGGATGCAACAATCGCTCGATGGAAGGCGAATTATAAGTTGAGTCACATTGTTGTTAGTCCCGTTGAGGGAGACGAATCTGATAACTATTTACAGAATCATCCATTGCGCCGCTATCTCTCTAGACGATGCCCCGATGTGCTCACCAGCGCTGCAAGTAAACTGCACGTAGCTACGGCGCGTCTTGATTTTTTTATGATACGAAAAGATGAAAAGCTGAGTTTGGCGTTCTTTCCGGGCAAACAAAAATTGTTGCAGCAGCTGCAGCGTAAGATACAGCATCCGTTAGCACTCAGCGCATTACAGGGTGTGGATAGTCGCCCAAAGTCACCCTTTTTCGTTGAATATGCAGGCCCTTTGGATATCAAAAAGACATCTGTTGATGATGAAGATCAGCGATTTAATATTTTTGAGGATTACGATGAGCTACGACAGGAAGCTAATCAGCTGCGTGCAGTTTTAGGTCTAAAGCCTTATCAATTCTGATGGCAGCTATAGCGGATTTTTCGTAAGCTGCATGTCGAAATTGAGAGACTTAGCTCACAACAGATCGTGCATCAAGATTGTTTATTGCTTTTTTTACTGCCTTGGAACCAATGGTCAAAACAGTCCCTCGCTACGATCCACCCACTGACTTGAGTCTCGATCAGTATTCAGCCTCAATCCGGTTTGATATCCGGGTCCTCACTCGGGCAGGTGAGGTGCTGATCGATTTTGGCGAATTTGGAGATCTCATCTCCTACAGCGATTCGCTATCGGTGGAGTCGCCTGCGGGTTCTTTCAATCTTAAGATGCGGGCAACGCTGGCTAATGAGGCGTTGTTGAAAAAGCTCCATCCTGGCATGTTGATCGAGGTATATTGCGCTCGTAATGCAGACCCACTAACCAACGTAGAGGCCTTCGTTCCAGCCATTGGTACGCCGAGAGTCTTTCAGATACAAGAAGATGGTTCAGGATTGGCTGATGAATTTAAGCCAGTAGAAGGAGCCGTGCAACCACCACCAGAACCAGGAGAAGCTGACTACCTGGATAATGCCCCTTATTTGCTAATGCGTGGGGTAACCACAGCTTATGGTCGATCTACGACTGTGGCAGCTGGATCGGGTGCAGAAACATTGCTAACCCTATCCGGTGAGAGTTATGGAAAAGTGTACCGAGATGCTCAAATCTTGGTAGATGAGAAAGCCCCAACGGCATTGGGCAAAGCGTTAGAGGTACGCAACAGCACCCAGGCACCCTGGACAGTAGTGCCCCTTTATTACGGGATTCTGCGCCATTGGATAGAAGACTTTTGGGAAGAACCAACTGGGTGGGAAGCACGAACCAGACCTATCCCAGTTCCACCCGATATTATGGCAAGAATTTCAGAAGGATCTGCCTGGGCTGCCCTGAAATATCTCAGTGTCCAGGGCTTGTTCCATATGTTTGTGGATCACACCGGTGCAATTTGCTGGGAGAAATTACCGTATTCCGCTAAATGTGATGCGCTGATTGATGAACCTCTAAAAGCTTTGGGTTCCGGTGAATTGCGAAACTGGGAAGACTTACCTCTCATCGAAGTGCCCAGCTGGATGATTACGAACTGGGCCGATCGCATTAGTGCAGATAGATTAGCTAACTACATTCGCGTCAAACTAAATGAGTATGGCGGTGCAGCGGTCGGTGGGTCTACCTTGCACGCTGGCCAGGTTCATAACATGGGCTCTATTCGGCAGTATGGTGGTCCACGAAAGATGGAAATTCTCTATCCTGCCAGTCGGGGAACTATCGCCCTAGAACAAGTCACTGGCCTGACCGATAGAGATATTCGCATGAGATCGTTCATGGACCGCTGCGCACTAGAGGTTGTTCGATGGTATGACCGGCCAGTTCAACGGTGCATCCTGGGATTGAGAGGAGATGCGGTCTGGCGAATTAATACAAAAATCTCACTAAAAGAAGACTGGGCCAATCGTGATGCCATCCCTGGCGAGTACTACGTTATTTCGCGTGCTCACAACATCAACCTGCAAGCCGGTCAGTGGACCACTCAGCTGGAATGCATTCGCGATCGCAGGACTCGATATTTAGGGATTGGGCTAGAGCCAGTCGAGCCAGATGAGATGGGTACTGCAGAAGATGGCCTGGAGGTGCCGACAGAGCCGGATGACTATTGGTGGTTTGATGTCAATGCTCAAGGCGGTAGCAATATTGTGAAAATTGAAGACTGGCAGGCATTGGTAGGACCGCTTAGACCAGCGTGCGAAGGCATGGAAACAGCGTGATTGTGTACCTTTTCAATTTGCACCCGATCATCAGCTGTAACTATAGTCATCAGACGAATCTGGCTGGCTGCGATCGGTGCCAGCTCTCCATTCTCTTTCAAACTCATCGACAGCTGCTACGGTTCCTTCATACGCCTCTTGCCGCGCATTGCCACTAGCCCCGCTTACATTAACCGTGATATTGAGAGCGATATTACCTGAAGCTGGCCTAGCTGAAGGGGTGTATGTGAAGGAAGGTGCATATGCAATGTTGTTGCGTGCTCTGGTTGCTTGCCCGCTTTCTCCACCGGCAGGCAAATACTCTCTTACTTTGTTGGTAGCCTCGCCAACTGTAATACGGCCATCTTCGTTGATGTCCAGGCCTGAATTTTGTCGATAAGCCGTTGTGCCTTGGTTGAATAATGTGTGTCCTGCCCCTCTGCCAATGGCGGCTGGATAGAGTACTGACATGTAGGTATCTTCTAAGCTGTTGAGCTGTCCGGCATACGGACTGAGATATTGCTCAACATAATCCAACTGGTCTAGTTGGCTCATGCCTGCTAGTGCTCCAGTTGATGTACCCAGGCCCCTGGCCGTTGATGGCATGAACTGGATTAGCCCGGTGGCTCCAGACCCAGCCGCATTGCGAATACTTGGATCAAAAGTGCCCCCCGTTTCAAATCCCATCACCGCCATTAAGTAATCTGGGTTCATTCCTAGTCGGCCAGCCATTTCATTGACTTTGGCCTGAAACTCTGGGGGCACATTTGGGTTGAA